>NZ_QRQS01000009.1:105187-114662 GCF_003475605.1 Collinsella sp. AF31-11 | reverse complement strand
TGCTTTCCGTCTTGCGCAGGACTGTAGAGCAGCAAACTTAACCCCCGCCCTCAGCCCCGGGGACCCTCCCGGAGGGACCGAAAAATTTTTTCAAAAAAAGTTGTTGCGCGCCGGACAGACTTCTGTGTATACTAATTCCCGCAGCGCACGCGAGCGGAAACAAACGCGAACGCCTGCCTGGGGAGTTAGCTCAGTTTGGTTAGAGCGCCGGCCTGTCACGTCGGAGGTCGCGGGTTCGAGCCCCGTACTTCCCGCCAACGCAATTAAAGCCACGTCTTCGGACGTGGCTTTTTGCGTTTGATGCACTTTGTTTCGATAGAACGATCGCCCTAGCGCATCTTCGCCCAGAATCCCCGCGCCTTCGGGAACGCAAGTAAAATCCAATAAGTATATCTGTCTAAACAGCAGCTTTGTTGCGCAACACCTGTTCAACGAGACAGGGGGTTAGGTTATACTAAATTGCACTGTAGGCCGCATCTGATGCATTTCGCTCCAAGCGCGGCACTCAGTGGATATCCTATTTATCATTTGGATGTCCTAGCGGTCATTTAGCGTCTCGACACAAGCTCGGCCCCGGAGCTCGTTCGAGCTGTTCGTATTCCTTGAAAGGGGAAAAATGGACATATCGAGGAAGACTGATTACGCCCTTCGTATGCTGGCGATGCTTGCCGAGGACTCGGAGCGTTTGCTTTCTGTTCGCACCGCTGCCGAAGAGGTCAATGTCCCGTATTCGTTTGCCCGTTCGATCCAACACGGTTTGGTCCAGGCCGGTATTGTGGAGAGCCTGCGTGGCGTCCACGGTGGAATGCGTCTCAAGGTCAGTCCGGACGATGTCACCATCCGCCAGGTCGTCGAGGCTGTTCAGGGCCCTATGGTTATGAACGATTGCACCGCGCCCGATGGTGACTGTGCGCGCATGGGCACGTGCTGCTATCATCCCCTGTGGGCCGGAGCCCAGGCGTTGATGCGCGACTACCTCGATTCCGTTTCGCTCGGCGACATCGTCGCCCATCGCCAGTTCCCGGCTGTCGATCCCAAGTTCGCCGATCGCGATGCGTTTCCCGAGTACGCCACCTGTGCGTGCGCCTGCCGGGAGGAATAGCGCCGCATAAGGAGCATTGCCATGATTCAGGACCCCTTTCGTTCGATGATTCGTTCGGAAGGGGTCTTGCGTTATCGCGACCTTCCGTGGCGCCGCACGCGCGACCCATATATCATCTGGCTCTCCGAGGTCATGCTGCAGCAGACACAGGTTCCGCGCGTGGAGACGCGCATGCCGGCGTGGCTCGATCGTTTTCCGACCGTCCAGGCGCTCGCTCAGGCCGCGCCTTCCGATGTTTTAGACGCTTGGCAGGGCATGGGCTACAACCGACGCGCTCTGGCGCTCCACAAGGCCGCTCAGCGCGTTGCAGAGGACTGGGATGGGGAGTTTCCGCATGAGACGCGCGACTTGGTCGCTCTGCCTGGTATTGGCCCGGCAACGGCGCAGGGTATCCGGTCGTTTGCGTTTGATCTTCCGGGTGTGTATCTGGAGACCAACGTGCGCACGGTCTTTCTGCATCATTTCTTTCCCGATGTGCCCGCCGTTCCCGATCGCGAACTGGTACCGCTGATTCAGGCGGCCTGTCCGGCGGCCCCCGGTGCGGCGCTCGACAAGATCGCTCCCTTTGCCGTGCCGCTCGATGATGCCGACACGCCGCGCGCGTGGTATTACGCGTTGCTAGATTACGGCGCATATCTAAAAAAGACGTTGCCCAATCCGTCCAGGCGCTCGGCGGGCTATAGCCGTCAATCAAAGTTTGAGGGCTCGCGTCGCCAAAAGCGCGCGCATATCGTGCGCATGTTGCTGGCAGCGCGCGATGGCCAGCCGGCGGGGATTACGCTCGATGAGGCCGTCGCAGGCGTTGACGAGATGGAGGCGGCGGCCGGTCGAGCGCCGGTCGAGTGTGAGCTGGTCGCGAGTATTCTGGCCGATCTGGAGCGCGAGGGCTTTTGCCGCTTCGAGGACGATCGTTGGCTGAGTGTGTAGCTCGCTCGAATTTTAAGGTTTAGATTTTCGGCAGAGGGTACCATAAAATAAGGCCGCTCAAAGCCTATGGGCGGCATGTATTGAAGGGAAGTACACCTATGGATTTTGAGAGCTCTCAAACCAAGAAGAACCTCGAGACCGCTTTTGCCGGTGAGTCTCAGGCGCACACCAAGTATCGCTACTATGCATCCAAGGCAAAAAAGGACGGCTACGTTCAGATCTCGAATATCTTTGCCGAGACGGCGGGCAACGAGTCCGAGCACGCCAAGCTGTGGTTTAAGTACCTGCACGATGGCGCCGTTCCCAGCACTCTGGATAACCTGCGCGATGCCGCCGCGGGAGAGAACTACGAGTGGACCGAGATGTACGACGAGTTTGCCAAGACCGCCGAGGAGGAGGGCTTTGCCGAGATCGCCGCGAAGTTCCGCGGCGTCGCTGCTGTCGAGAAGGCTCACGAGGAGCGCTACAACAAGCTCGTCGAGCGCATTGAGTCGGGCGAGGTGTTTGAGCGCGAGGGTGTAAAGGTGTGGAAGTGCCTGAACTGCGGACACCTGCATGTTGGTGCCGAGGCGCCCGAGGTGTGCCCGGTGTGCAACCACCCGAAGGCGTACTTTGAGGAGCAGGTGGTGAACTACTAGCGCGTGGCGCTGGCTGCTGCGGGGCGCGGGGCGGGGAGATACCTTCCCCTCTCGCTCACGGCTTCGCAGAGTCGCGCGAGGGGAAGGTATCTCCCCGCCCCGCGCCCCGGCGTTGGGTCGTCGCGTGCTCGCTACAGAAAAGCTGATATTAAAGTTTGTGTGCCGCCCCCTATGGGGCGGCACGTTTTGTGTGGGGATGGACAGTTAGTTCAGATTCGTATTTTCCAATCGCTCGATGGCTGTCTTTTGGGTCCTTGGAGGTCTGTTGGGCGTCATTTGGATGCCTGTTACGCCTGACTTTGGGTCTTTGATGTCCGTTATGGGGGACTAAAATGCGGCAAACGGAGCGTGTCGGCCCTTCTGTGGGGGGTCTGATTTATACATATCTGAACTAACTGTCCAGGCTGCTTCGCTTGGGGCTGTCACGTTTTATTTGAGGTCCCGGTCTCCACAATTTTCGTCAAGCTTTTGGTTAGATTTTGGTCAGCTGGCGTAAGGGTGGAAGGCCAAAAGATTGCTGGCGAAAAAAGCTCAGAGAAAGTGCTGGTAGGGGAGTTGTTGAGCTTTTCGACAGCTTTTGAGCAAAAGAAACTTTGTGGCTATTGCCGGCGATTGCGTTGCCGCGGTCATGGCGGTGCGGGATGCTGGCCGTAAGCGTCGAATGCCCCGATTTTGGAGGCCAACATGGATCTGTTTCTTGAGACTCCGCAGCAACAAGCTGAGCGCATGCTGCGTCAGCAGCAACGACTCATGGAGATGCAAATGCAAGGGGTTGCCAACCAGGCGCCTGTGCAAAACGTCGTGCCCGCTGCTGTACCTGCAGCTGTGCCCGGGTGTGAATCGGCGCCAGAGGCCTATTCCGTACAGCAAGATTCATATGCGCAGGAGCTCGCGTTCGACAAACGCCGCGCGCGCCGCCGCCGTTTGGGCCAGCGCCTGCGCACATTGGCGATGATCGTGCTCATCCCGTTGGGGCTTGCGGCCATCTTTCTGGCGTCGTATGCCCTCACGTGCATCCTCAACGGCGCATCGCCCAACGAGGTGCTTCAACATCTAGCGGCACTGGGCCAGCGCCTAGGTGACGTCATAACAACCATCCGCGCCGGCTGGGAGAGCTAGCGTTTTAGCGCCCGCGGCTCTAAGAGAAATTTGTCTGCAAGGCAGTGAGTGATCCGTGTGTATGGCGGGGTAAGATTGATCGCGGTTTTGATTGGTGCTCGATTGGGTTTGTTGGGCGGAGTTTATGTCTGCTATTGATATTGTGCTTGTTGTGATCGCCTTGGTGGCGGTGGGGGTTGCTGTGGCTTGCGCCATCCAGCTCAAGAGCCTGCGTGCCGAGTTGCGGGAGCGTGGCGACAGTAGCGCGGAAACGCTGGCAGCACTCGAGCAGGCCAACAACGCGTTCGATGCCCTGAACGTCGCGCTGGCTGAAACCCGCCGCACGGCCAATGCCATCGCGCAGCAGCAGACGACCGATGCGGCCGTGGAGCAGCAACGTTACCTGGCCATCGCACGCGAGTTCTCGCAAGCTGGTGACCGTATGGATGACCTGCGCCGCGAGACGACCCAACAGCTCGGCGCCAACCGCGAGGGCATCGAGCAGCGCCTGGACAAGGTGCGCGAGACGGTCGATGCCCAGCTGGGCGCCATCCGCAAGGACAACAACGTGCAGCTCGATCAGATGCGCGCGACGGTGGACGAGAAGCTCTCCCGCACGCTCAACGACCGTCTGTCGGCATCGTTTAAGCAGGTGAGCGACCAGCTCGAGGCCGTGTATAAGGGCCTGGGCGATATGCAATCTATCGCCACCGGCGTGGGCGACCTTAAACGCGTGCTGGGCAATGTGAAGGCGCGCGGTATTTTGGGCGAGGTGCAGCTGGGCGCGATCCTGTCGGACATCCTTACGCCCGACCAGTATCTGGAAAACGTCGCCACCAAGCCCGGCGCCTCGGAGCGCGTTGAGTTTGCCGTCAAGCTGCCGGTAGACGAGGGAGACCCCGTGCTGCTGCCGATCGACTCCAAATTCCCGGGCGATGCGTATGAGCATCTGCTCGACGCCCAGGAGTCGGGCGACGCGGAGGCCGTCGCCGCCGCGCGCAAGACGCTCGACACCATGGTGAAGCGCGAGGCAAAGGACATCTGCGAAAAGTACCTGAGCGTGCCCGCGACCACCAACTTTGGCATCCTGTTCGTTCCGTTTGAGGGCCTGTACGCCGAGGTCGTCACGCGCCCTGGGCTTATCGAGACCCTGGGCCGCGACTATCACGTCAACGTAGCCGGTCCCAGCACCATGGCCGCCATCCTCAACAGCCTGCAGATGAGCTACCAGACGTTTAAGTTGCAAAAACGCACCGACGACGTGCTGCGTGTGCTTTCCGCCGTCAAGGCCGAGCTGCCGCGCTATCAGGCGGCGCTGCGCCGCGCCCAGCAGCAGATCGAGACCGCGGGCAAAACGGTCGAGGGCATCATCACCACGCGCACCAACGTTATGGAGCGCAAGCTCAAGGATATCGACGCGCTGGAAGATGCCGAGGAGGCCGACGAGGTCTTGGGGCTCACGTCTGCGGGCCTGCTTGCAGGGCAAGAAGACGAGGACTAGCCGCACCTGACGGCGGGGCGTCTGCGCAGGCGCGGGGCGCAGCGCTTCTCGCATCGCACTTGCCTAAAGCGCACTTTAATGTGCAACAATGGTGTTTCGCCCTATCAGATGCGAAAGGAAGCCCATGTCTCAGAGAAGCACCAGTCCGCTCAAACGCTCAACCGTGCGTCGCACGCTGCAGCGTTTTTGGGACGTCACGCGCACACAGCCGCTGATCGTCTTTCTCTCGGTGTTCTCGTCGGCGGGCTACATCTTTTTGCTGACGTTTGCCAATACCTATGTGATGGCCCTCATTGTCGACCGCGTTCAAGCCGGTCCCGTGGCGGGTGACCAGGTGTTTGAGGTCTTCGGCCCCTATATCCTGGCGCTCGTACTCGTTAACCTGGTGGGTCAGATCCTCTCCAAGCTACAGGACTACACCGTCTACAAGCTCGAAATCGCAGGCAACTATCACCTGGCGCGTCTGTGCTTCGACACGCTCTCCAACCAATCCATGACATTTCACACCAGCCGTTTTGGCGGATCGCTCGTTAGCCAGACGAGCCGTTTTATGAGCGGCTATACGGGACTGGTGGACGTGACGGTGTATTCGCTCATTCCCACCATCACCTCGGTCGTCTGCACGGTGGCGGCACTCGCCCCGGTGGTGCCCACATTTACCGTGATCCTGGTGGGCATCATGGTCGTCTACATTGCGTTTGTCTGGCTTATGTACAAGCGCATCATGCCGCTTTCGGCCGCGACGTCCGCCGCGCAAAACAAGCTCTCGGGCGTGCTGTCCGACGCGGTCACGAACATCCTGGCCGTCAAGACCTGCGGGCGCGAGGACTTTGAGCACGATCTGTTCGATGCCGCCGACCGCGCCGCGCGCGATGCTGAGACGGTATCGATGCACGCCATGATGCAGCGCAACTTTACGACCTCGGGCCTTATCGTCATCACCATGGCCGTGGTGAGCGTGTTTGTGGCGGGCGGCAACGCGTGGTTTGGCATCTCGGCCGGCGCGCTCGTCATGATCTTTACCTATACGTACAACCTCACCATGCGTCTGAACTACGTGAGCTCCATGATGCAGCGTATCAACCGCGCGCTGGGTGACGCCGCCGAGATGACGCGCGTGCTGGACGAGCCACGTTTGGTGGCAGACGACCCGGACGCCCCTGAGCTCAAAGTGACCGAGGGCGCGATTGATTTTGAGCACCTGAGCTTTGCGTACCGTGACGCTGCGGCGGGTGAGAGCGTGTTCGATGACCTGACGCTTCATGTGGCGGCGGGCCAGCGCGTGGGCCTGGTGGGCAAATCGGGCTCGGGTAAGACGACGCTCACCAAGCTGCTGCTGCGCCTGGACGATGTTCAGGGCGGCCGCGTACTCGTGGACGGTCAGGATGTCTCGCGCTGCACGCAGCAGAGCCTGCGCCGCCAGGTTGCCTACGTGCCGCAGGAGGCGCTGCTGTTCCACCGCTCCATTCGCGAGAATATCGCCTACGGTCGCCCCGACGCCACCGACGAGCAAATTCGTGAGGCGGCGCGCCTGGCCAATGCCCTGGAGTTTATCGACCGCCTGCCCCGTGGCTTTGACACCATGGTGGGCGAGCGCGGCGTCAAGCTCTCGGGCGGCCAGCGTCAGCGCGTGGCTATCGCCCGCGCCATCCTAACCGACGCACCGATTCTGGTGCTCGATGAGGCGACCTCTGCTCTCGACAGCGAGTCCGAGGCGCTGGTGCAGGAGGCGCTCGAAAACCTGATGAGTGGACGTACCTCCATTGTGGTGGCGCACCGCCTGTCCACCGTGGCGGCGCTCGACCGCATCGTGGTGCTGGCCGACGGCGAGATCGTCGAGGACGGCACGCATGCGCAGCTTGTCGAGGCGGGCGGCGAGTATGCAAGCCTGTGGAGCCGCCAGACCGGCGCATTTTTGGAAGCGTAACGACCCTATACGTGGGACAATTGTGCTCATAAGTTTATTGTGCCGTTGAGCCGAGGAGTCGTTATGCCACGCGAGACCAATGCCGCCAAGCGCGAGCGCGCCATCGAGGTGTGTGAGCGCCTCAACCGTCGCTATGGCCCGGTCGAGTGCTTTTTGGACCACGAGAATCCCTTCCGCCTGCTGATTGCGGTGCTGCTTTCGGCGCAAACGACCGATATGCAGGTCAACAAGGTGACGCCGCGGCTGTTTGCCCAGTGGCCCACGCCCGAGGCCATGGCCGGGGCGAGCGTGGCTGACGTGGCGGACACCATCAAGTCACTCGGCTTCTACAAGAGCAAAGCCAAGCATGCCGTCGAGGCCGCGCAGATGATCGTCGCCGACTATGGCGGCGAGGTGCCGGCCGACATGAAAGAGCTCGTTAAGCTGCCGGGCGTGGGGCGCAAGACGGCGAACATCGTGCTCAACGTGGGGTTTGGCATTGTCGAGGGCATTGCGGTCGATACGCACGTCAACCGCATCGCGCATCGCCTAATGCTGAGTCCCAAGACGCATGCCAAGGAGCCGCTCAAGACCGAGCAGGATCTGCTCAAGATTCTGCCGCACGAGTATTGGGAGTCGGTCAACCATCAGTGGATCACCTTTGGTCGCGAGATCTGCGACGCCCGCAAACCCAAGTGTGACGAGTGCCCGCTGGCAGATTTGTGCCCCAGCGTGCGCGTAGCGGGGTAGGGCGGAACGCATCTTCGTCTGGCGTTTTTTGCGGGGCTAGGTTTGCCCTTGAGCCGGAGTCTTCTCCATGCGCTACCATGACAGACAATGTATTTGACGTACGACCTGCCGAGCTTGCCCCGGCGGGCTTTTGGCGTTGCAATGCCGGAGGAACAGCATGCTCATTCACCGTATAGCCGCGCAGCTCTACACTGCCGAGGCACTGCAGACCGTCGAGGCCGGGCTCGATGCCGGCGAGGACGTGACGCTGGCCGTGTCGCAGTCGGGTCGCACGCTTATGGCGGCAGCCCAGTTTGCGCGTCGCCCGCGCCCCACGGTCTACATTGTGAGTGGCGAGGATGCGGCCGATCGCGCTGCACGCAGTCTGGCCGCCTATGTGGGCCTGGCGCACGTGTGCCGCTTTCCCGAGCGCAAGGACTACCCTTGGCGCGAGCAGGCGCCCGACGACGCCGTGGTGGCCCAGCGCTGCGAGGCGCTCGGGCGCATCGTGCGCGGGGACAACTGCATCATGGTCGCCTCCGCCCGCGCACTGCTGCGTTGCGTGCCGCCGGTCGAGAGCCGCTATTGGGAGTCCACTACTTTTACGGTGGGCGAGGAGATTCCCTTCGACGAGGTGCCGCAGCGCCTGGTTGGCATGGGCTACACCAATGCCGGTGCCGCCGACGCGCCCGGCCTGTTCCGCGTGCACGGCGACACCGTCGAGGTGTTTCCCGCGCAGGAGAAGGCACCCGTGCGCATTGAGTTCTTTGGCGACGAGATCGACCGCATCCGTCGCATGGTGAGTTCCACGGGCCAAACCATCGGCAACGAGGACAGCATTGAGATCTTCCCCTGCCGCGAGCTGGCGCTCACCGACGAGGCCGTCCACAACATGCATGTGGCGCTCTACCGCGCCAGCCAGGACGACAGCAAGCTGGCGGCGCTGCTCGAGATGGTGGACGCGCGCATCGTCACGCCCGAGCTCGACCGCTTTTTGCCGGTGATGTACGGCCAGACCGTGAGCCCGTTGGCGCACGTGAGCGGCAAGGCACTTGTGGTCCTGTCCGAGCCGCGCTCGCTGTTCGACGACTGCCTACGTGCCTACGAGGATATCGAGGCCCGTGCCGGCGAGGCGGGGATTGACCGTCTGGACGGCCTGTACGTGCGTGCCCAGCAGCTCGACTTTGGTGCTCAGCAGCGTCTGAACTACGTGAGCCTGATTCGTGCCGGCGGCGCGGTTACGGCCGAGCTCAAGATTGAGCAGCCGGCCATTGCGGGCTCGGACAATCGATTTATGACGCGCATTCAGGAGGTTGTGGGCAAGCGCTACGCCTGCGTGTTTGCCATTCCCGACCGCGGTGCGCGCGAGTCGATGGAGCTCACCTTTGGCGATGCGGGCATTACCTTTGAGGAGTCGCTGACTGCCGCCCCCGAAAACGCCGGCGTTATCGGCGACCGTGTACGTGTGGCGGCGGCGGATTCTGCCGACCGCGCCGCCCGCCAGGGGGCCCATGCCTCGATTCGCGAGCGCCATGCCGACGCGCTCAACGCCCGCCCGCTCGAGGCGGGCGCGG
>NZ_QRQS01000009.1:0-105177 GCF_003475605.1 Collinsella sp. AF31-11 | reverse complement strand
CCCCCCCGCGGGGGGGGGGCGCGGCCCAGGCTGCCGCCGGTGCCGCTGTGCCCACCATCTCGCGCGGGCGCGTGACCTTTGTGGATGCCGCTCTGCCGCAGGGCGTGGTGGTGCCCGATGCCAATCTGGCCGTGTTCTCGATCGCCGACCTCAACGCCCGCATGGATGCCAATCGCGCCCGCAGCCGCCGCAAGGTGGACATTACGCAGATCACCTTCCCCTTTAAGCCGGGCGACTACGTGGTGCACGCAACGCATGGCATCGCGCTCTTTAGCGAGATTGCGCGCCAGGAAGTGGGCGGCAAGGAGCGCGACTACTTTTTGCTGGAATATGCCGATGGCGACAAGCTCTACGTGCCGCTCGAGCAGGTCGACCGCATCACGCGCTATGTTGGCCCCGACGGCGACAAGCCGCGCCTGACCAGGCTCAACACCGCCGACTGGACGCGTGCCACCAACAAGGCGCGCAAGAACGCCAAAAAGCTGGCGTTTGACCTGGTCGATCTGTATACGCGCCGCTCCTCGATTGCCGGTGTCGCCTGTCCGCCCGATACGCCCGAGCAGATCGAGATGGAGGAGAGCTTTCCCTACGACGAGACGCGCGACCAGCTGGAGGCTATTGCCGACATTAAGGCGGACATGGAGGCATCCAAGCCCATGGACCGCCTGCTGTGCGGCGACGTGGGCTTTGGCAAGACCGAGGTCGCCCTGCGCGCAGCGTTTAAGTGCGTGGACTCCGGCCGCCAGGTCATGGTACTCTGCCCCACGACCATTCTGGCCCAACAGCACTACGAGACGTTCTTTGAGCGCTTTGCCCCGTTTGGCCTTGAGGTCGAGGTGCTCAGCCGCTTCCGCACCCCGGCGCAGCAAAAGCGCGCGCTCAAGGCGTTTGCCGAGGGCACGATCGATGTGCTCATCGGCACGCATCGCCTGCTTTCGGCCGATGTGAACCCCAAGAACCTGGGCCTGGTGATCATTGACGAGGAGCAGCGCTTTGGCGTGCAGCACAAGGAGCAGCTCAAGAACTTGCGCGAGCAGATTGACGTGCTCACGCTTTCGGCCACGCCCATCCCGCGTACCATGCAGATGGCCACGAGCGGCGTGCGCGATATGAGCCTGATCACCACGCCGCCGACTGGGCGCCGCCCCGTGATCGTGCACGTGGGGGAGTACGACCCCGACGTGGTGAGCGCGGCGATTCGCCTGGAGGTGGGTCGCGGCGGACAGGTGTACTACGTGTCCAACCGCGTCAAGACCATCGATGACGCTGTGGCACGCGTGCACGAGGCCGCGCCCGAGGCGCGCGTGGGCGTGGCGCACGGCAAGATGAGCCCGCGCGAGGTCGAGGACGTGATGATCGAGTTCGCGACCAAAAAGATCGACGTGCTCATTGCCACGACCATCGTGGAGAGCGGTATCGACAACGCGTGCGCCAACACGCTTATCATCGAGGATTCGCAGCGCCTGGGCCTGGCACAGCTCTACCAGCTCAAGGGCCGTGTGGGCCGCTCGGCTACGCAGGCCTACGCATACTTTATGTTCCCGGGCGAGCTGCCGCTTACCGAGGAGGCAACGGCGCGCCTGACCGCACTGTCCGAGTTCCAGGACCTGGGCAGCGGCATGCGCATCGCCATGCGCGACCTGGAGATTCGTGGCGCCGGCTCGCTTATGGGCGCCGAGCAGCACGGCAACCTGTCGAGCGTGGGCTTTGACCTGTTTACGCAGATGCTGGGCCAGGCCGTGGCCGAGGCGCGCGGCGACGACGATGCCGGCGTGGAGGCGGCGAACGTGGGCATTAACCTGCCGGCCGACTACTTCTTGTCCGAAGAGTACCTGCCGGCGGTGGATCAGCGCGTGCTCGTGTACCGTAAGCTCGCGGCGGCCGAGGACCTGGAGAGCATCGACGAGGTGCAGGAAGAGACTGAGGCCGCGCATGGCGAGCTGCCGTTGGCGGGACTCAACCTGTTCAACCGCGCGCGCATTCGTATTCGCGGCGAGCGCCTGGGGCTCGAGAGTGTCACGCTCAGCGGCGGGCGCATTACCTTCCTGGGCGTCGACGTGCCCAAGAAGGTGGCCTTTGAGCTCAAGACTCGCTATGGCGCGGTGAACTTCCCCAAGAGCCGCAAGCTATCGGTGCCCTACAAGGCGGGCGCCGGCGCAGGCAGCGGCCTGGGCCGCGGTCTCGACGCCAACGACGGCACCGGCCCCGTGGCGGCCGCACTCATGCTGCTGCAGCAGCTGGGTGCGAGCGACGACGACTAACAAGTAAGTCGGTGGGACAAAGTTATCAGTAGTTTTTGTCCCAGGTGCGATAGTCGCATCGAGCCTGTCAACGCAAGCGACCCTGGGACAAAAACTACTGATAACTTTGTCCCACCACGTTGCGGGTCGACCCTTCGCCCCATCGAAAGGAAAGCATGTTCGGATACATCTATAAGAATGATGTCGCTGCTATCGCGGTTGTCCTGTGCCTTTGTCTGTGCGTGGGCAGCTTTTTCGATTATCAGATCTCGAGCGCGCTGTTTAACATCGCTAGCATGTACGGCCGCTTTATCGAGGCCGCCGGCGAGCTGCCGTTCGAGCTGACGGCGAGCATCGCGGGCGTTATGCTCGTGCGCGCGGTGCGTCCCGACTCCAGGGGGAGCAAATGGCTCGCCGTGCTCGGCATCCTTGTCAACGTCGGTCTGACTGGCTACGAGGTCGTTTCGTCCCTGCGGGTTGGCGGCAAACTTGTCGCAACACAGTTGGTGCTGACGTTTGTGCTGGTCATCGCCGCCAACCTTATCGTCTACCGCCTCACGCGCGACACCGATCCCAAAGAGCTCACGCGCTGGGCGTTGATGGTGCTTGCCGTGTGGGTCGCCCAGGCCATCATCCTCAACGTGATCGTCAAGCCGCTGTGGTCGCGCCCGCGCATGCGCGTGATCGCGGTGACGCAGGGACTCGATTTTCAGCCGTGGTGGGTGATCGGTAACCCCGACAAGTGGGCCTATATCGCCGCCGGCGTGATCAAGGACGGCTTTAAGTCGTTTGCGAGCGGACACACGGCACACGCGGCGATCGGCCTTATGCTCGCCGGGCTTCCCGCGGCGACCTTTAAGGAAAAGCCGTCGCGCCGCCGCGTGGTCTTTTGGATCGCCGCTGTGGTTGCGGCGCTCGTCGCCTTTGGTCGCATCGTGATCGGCGCGCACTTTTTGAGTGACGTGAGCTGCGGCTTTGCCCTGGTGCTGGCGCTCGAGTGCCTTGCCGCGCGCATTGCTTATCCGGGCGGCGTACAATAGCCCCATCTGAATCATCGGGCCGTGCCCGGCTAGAGAGGATTATCATGCTCGCGTTCAACAACGACTATTCCCACGGCGCGCATCCGGCGGTGCTGCAGGCGCTCGTCGACACCAATATGGAGCCGCAGCCCGGCTACGGTACCGATGCACACACCGAGCGTGCCAAGCAGCTTATCCGCAAGGCCTGCCAGGCACCCGATGCCGACGTATTTTTCCTGGTAGGCGGCACGCAGGCCAACGCGACGGTGATCGATATGCTGCTCGCGCCCTACGAGGGCGTTGTTGCCGCCGAGACCGGCCACGTTGCCTGCCACGAGGCTGGTGCCATCGAGTTTGGCGGCCACAAGGTGCTCACCATTCCCGGCTACGAGGGCAAGATGCATGCCGAGGATCTCGAAAACTATATCCAGGTGTTCTACGAAAACGAGAGCTACGAGCACACGGTATTCCCGGGCGCCGTGTATGTGAGCCTGTCGACCGAGTACGGCACGCTGTACTCCAAAGCCGAGCTCGCGGCGATTCATGCGGTGTGCCAGAAGCGCCAGATTCCGCTGTTTGTGGATGGCGCCCGCCTGGCCTATGCGCTGGCAGCCGATGAGTGCGACATTACCCTGCCCGAGCTGGCGCAGCTGTGCGACGTGTTCTACATTGGCGGCACCAAGTGCGGCGCGCTTTGCGGCGAAGCCGTGGTGTTTTGCGGCATGCACGCTCCGGCACATCCCATTCCGCGCATTAAGCAGCACGGAGCGCTGCTTGCCAAGGGCCGCCTGACGGGCGTGCAGTTTGAGGCACTCTTTACCGATGGCCTGTATTTTGAGATTGGTCGCCAGGCAATCGAGACCGCGCAGGCGCTTCGTCGCGTGCTGCACGAGCGCGGCTACCAGTTCTTCTTGGAGACGCCGACCAACCAGCAGTTCGTGATTCTGCCCAACGAGGACATGGCCCGCATTCGCGAACATGCCTCGATCGAGTACTGGGAAAAGTACGACGAGACCCACACCGTGGTACGTTTTTGCACCAGCTGGGCCACGACGCAGGAGGACATCGACGCGCTGGCGGCTGTCCTGTAGGTTGATGTAATGACGAGGGGCCGCCTTGCGCTTGGGTTTGGCGCGGGGCGGCCTTTGCTTTTGAGAGGGAAGGGTTGTATGGCCGAGATGTCCGAGCCGACGATTCGCCTCGCGACGCCCGAAGACGCGCCGGCGTTGCTTGCCATCTATGAGCCGTATGTGCGCCAGACGGCGATTACCTGCGAATACGAGGTGCCGAGCGTTGAGGAGTTCGCCGGGCGCATCGAGCGTACACTCAAGCGCTATCCGTATCTGGTGATGGAGCTGGACGGGCGTCCGGTGGGTTATGCCTACGTGAGCCCGCTCAACAGCCGCGAGGCATACGACTGGTCGGTCGAGACGTCAATCTACCTGGCGCGCGATGTGCGCCATGGTGGGCTGGGTCGCAAGCTGCACGATGCGCTCAAGCAATGCCTGGTCGCGATGGGCATCACCAACATGTGCGCGCTCATCGCCGTACCGCACGACAAAGACGACGAGTATCTGACGCACAACAGCCAGGACTTCCATGCCCATATGGGGTATCGCCTGGTGGGCGCCTTCGACCGTTGCGCCCAAAAGTTCGGCCGCTGGTACGACATGTGCTGGATGGAGCTGGTCCTAGCCGAGCGCGTCCCCAACCAACCCAAACCAACCTGGTTCCCCGACCTCCTCGCCTAAAACCACCACAAAGGTGCCTGTCCCCATTGTGGTGGTTTTGGTGGTGGTTAGCCGATGGGCTCGGTGTATTTGGCGCGGTCGGTGCGCTGGATACGCTTGGAGATGTGCAGCGGGCGGCCGTCGGTGTCGTAGACGTAGTCGGTGATCAGAATCAGCGCCTGCCCGCGCTCCACATTGAGCAAAAACGCCTCGTTTTGCGAGGCGTAACACACCTCAAAGGTCTTGTGCCCCTGCGCCGGCGCGCGATGGAACTCCTGGCGCAGCGCGGTGTAGAGCGATCCGTTGATATCGCGATCGATGAGCGCCTCAAAACTTGGCGGCAGATAGGTGGTCTCCAGGCACAGCGGCGCATCGTCTAGATAGCGCAGACGGACGAGCTTGACGAGCTTGCTGCCCACGGCGGCATCGAAGAACTTGGCCACATTGCCTGCGGCCTTGGCAAAGCCCGAGTCCACGGTGCGCGTGGTGGGCTTCATGCCCTGGCCCTGGATCTGCGCCGTGTAGCTCGAAAACACCAGGTTGTTCTCGTGGAGCGCCGGCGTGTCAGCCACAAAGGCGCCGCGCCCGCGCTCGGTGCGAACCAGGCCCTCGTCAACAAGCACCTTAAGGGCATGGCGCACAGTGCTGCGCGACAGCCCCGATTCGTCCATGAGCTCCATCTCGGACGGCAGCTTGTCTCCGCAGGCGTAGATGCCGGCGGCGATGCGGTCGCGCAGTGTGGCCGCCAGACGCTCGTATTGGGCCAGTTTCTTTTTAGATGAAGCGCTCATGTGATTAACCTGTATCTAACCTGTATGCTTGCCTAATCAAGCATGTATCCAATTCAACAACAAAACCGCTGGTAACGAGTATTTATATACCGTATCAGCAAAATATCTAAGACAAATATAGCATACAACTAGTCGACATAACCAAAACGTGTATGTAACTTGTATGCCATCGAGAGCATCAAACGAGAAGAAAGGCTGATGCACGATGACTACTCAGGAACAGGTTAAGGACGTCGTCTCCCAGGTTTTGGCTGACAAGGCAGACAAGGGCGGCATCAAGCGCGTCGTGTGGATTGGCGCCGGCGGATCCAACGGCGGCAACTATCCTGCCCAGTACTTTATGGAGCACGAGGCCACGCAGGTCGTGAGCTCCAGTTACACCAGCAACGAGTTCGTGCATGCCACCCCGGCCTACGTCAACGAGAACACCCTGGCCGTCGTCGTGTCCATGCGCGGCACCAAGGAGACCATCGTCGCCGCCCAGGTCGCCAAGGACCACGGTGCCAGCACCATCGCCATCTATGTCGACGAGTCCGCCCTCACCGAGGTCTGCGACTACAAGATCCAGTACGACAGCCTGGCCGTCGACGAGTCCTGCATGGGCCGCACCAACTCCGCCGTCGTGACCATGATCGCCATGGAGCTTACGCAGCAGACCGAGGGCTATGCCGAGTACGAGACCGCTATGGCCGCTTTCGACTTGGTCGACCCCATCTATCGCAAGGCCGTCGAGTACACCCGTCCGCTTGCTGCCAAGTGGGCCGAGCAGAACGCCGACAAGCCCTGCATCAACGTCATGGCTCAGGGCCCGCTCTTTGGTGCCGCCTACGTCTTTAGCATCTGCAACGTGCAGGAGATGCTGCAGATCGACTCCTGCACCATCAACACCTGCGACTTCTTCCACGGCCCCTTCGAGATCCTGGACAAGCGCACCTCGCTGTTCCAGCTCATCAGCGTCGGCCGCAGCCGCTGCAACGACGAGCGCGGCATCCGCTTTGTCAACCAGTACGGTGGCGAGCGCGTCTACCAGCTCGACGCCAAGGAGCTCGGCCTCAACGACATCAAGGACAGCGTGAGCGAGTACTTCAACCACCTGATCTTTGCGCCGATCCTCAACAACGTGTACATGCGTGCACTCTCTGCCGTTACCCACAAGGACTACATGACGCGCCGCTACATGTGGAAGCTGGACTACTAGGAGTTACGCGGTTTTACCAAACCGCGTAACGGCTCGACGCTGCGCTGTCCGTCCTCTACCTGCGGCGGGTCACTCATTGGGGACGTACTTAAACGACTGCCCCAAGGTGAGAGTGGATAAGCTCCCGTTTTTGGCCTGTTTGGGGGCTCAAAGTGGGAGATTATTCACTCTCGTCATTTTGCGGCAGTTGGGTGACTAGTCATCGGGGACGTTTTTGTTTGACTAGTTGTTTAAGAACGTCCCCAATGACTACACTCCTTTTGTCTAGAGATTTCCCGTTTGCCGATTTGTGTCTTGATAAATGTATATAACGACTATAACGTAGCATGAAACATACTGGAAACAAAGCCAAGGAGGCTACGTTGAAGAGAAGCAATCTGGGCTATGTGCTGGTGCTGATCGCCGCGCTTATGTGGGGCAGCATCGGAATCTTTGTAAACGGCATCTCGGCCATGGGCGTTTCGTCCCAGAGCATGGCTGCCTTCCGCTTGTTGGTCGGAGCGCTTATCTTGGCGCCGGTCCTGATGTTTATGGGCTGCCGTCCGGGCGAGGGGTCTACCGTGGCTCAGGGTCCGCTGGCCCTGTTCAAGGCAAGCCCTAAAGAGCTTGTTCCCTGCGCGCTTGTCGGTATCGTCGGTTTGGCCGCCGCCAACACCTGCTATTACGAGTGCATGGGCGAGGTGGGCATGTCCACGGCCTCGGTGCTGCTCTACACCTCGCCGGTGTTTGGCGTCGTGCTCGGCCGCGTGCTTTATCGTGAGGACGTGACCCCTAACAAGCTTGTTGCCATCGCTTTTAACATAGGTGGCTGTGTACTTGCAGTGACCAATGGCGACCTTTCCGGTTTCCATTTTTCGGTTTGGGGCGTCACGTCGGGCGTGATTGCGGGCCTTTGTGGTGCGTCGCTCGCGGTGTTTAGCCGAATAGCAACCAAAACGGTCCACCCGCTGGCCGTCACGTTTTGGGGCTTTGTTTTTGGCGGTGCGGTTATGGCAGCTATCGCGGCTCCGTGGCCGGATGTCGCCGTGGCAATGTCGCCACAGCTGCTGCTGCTGTTCCTTGGCTTTGGACTCATCCCCACAGCCGTGGCTTACATCTTATATATGCAGGGTCTATCCATGGGGCTCGAGACGTCGAAAGTTCCCGTCGTAATGTCATTCGAGACAGTCGTCACCGTTCTTGTGGGCATTGGTATCTACGCGGAGCCCGCCGGCGCGATCAAAGTATTGGGCATTGTCTTGGTGCTCGTGTCCATCGTGATCATGAATACGGATTTTACCATGCTGCGCAACAGTACCTTTGTCGGCCATGTTATTGAGAGCATGACCTTTAAGCCCAACGCGTGGTGGACGGAGAAATCGCAGGACATGGATCTCTTCAAGGAGCGCACGGGCATCGCGCTGGAACCCACCGTGCAGGAAAGCCCCTGGTATTTCGTGCGATAGAGGCAGTGTAAGCCCTTGGGGAACGTAACTGAGCGGGACTGTCCAACGAGCCACGGCGCTTTCGTTTCCAGTCAGTTAAACCCGCGAACGGTCGATATTTGGCCGTGAGTGGTTCTTATAATAATTATCAATATTCGCAACGTATAAGACGTTATAATGACCATAACGAAAAGGAGGAGGCAAGATGAATCAGATCATTCTCGCATCTCATGGCGGCCTGGCCGCAGGCGCCAAAGACACGCTCGAGATGGTTCTCGGCGACGTGTCGAACGTCCACGTCGTGTCGCTTGCTCGTGACGACAAGGAGCCCATCACCAATAAGGTGGACGCTCTGATCGCCACGTTCAACGCGGACGACACCGTCTATGTGCTGACCGATATGCTCGGCAGCTCGGTCAACAACAGCATGGTCGAGCTTTCCCGCAACGGTGCAGCATTCACGGTGATCAGCGGTTTCAACATTCCGCTGGCACTGACGCTTGCTATGAGCCCCGTCCCCGTCACGGGCGCCGAGCTCGCGGCCCTCATCAACGAGGCCCGCACCGGTCTGACCAACCCCAACGCGCCGATCGAGGCTGCCGTGGCCCCCACTAAGAAGGCCAAGGCGCCCCGTCACAGCTCCGGTCCCGCCAAGATCGTCCTCGCACGTCTTGACTACCGTCTGCTGCACGGCCAGGTCGTCTTTACCTGGACCACCAAGGTTCAGGCCGAGCGCATCATCGTCGTCGACAACGCTGCCGCCAACGATGACATCAAGAAGGGTGCTCTTAAGCTGGCCAAGCCCCAGGGCGTGCGCCTGAACGTCTTCACCGTCGAGCGTGCCCTCGCCAAGATGGACAAGCTCAACACCCTCGGCGAGCGCGTCATGTTCGTCTTTGGCAACACGGCCGAGATGCTGCAGTTCTGCCAGGGTTACAAGCTCGACGCCATCAACCTGGGCGCCACCGCCAACCACGACGGTGCCGATCAGGTCGGCGGCAAGGACAGCTCCGTCTTCTTCGACGCCACCCAGAAGGCCGACGTCAACCAGCTGCTCGACATGGGCATCAAGCTCTACGTTCAGCAGACCCCCACGTATCAGAGCGTCGACATCGACGCCAAGCTGTAATCAACCAGGCTTTTGCCTGACTGAAAGGAGAAGGGTATGAATACGTTCATCAGTGCGGTGCTCGTCGGCCTCGTCGGCGTGTTCTGCATGTGGGACTCCCGCCTGCTCGGTCGTCTTAACTTCGAGCAGCCCCTCGTTGGCGCCACGCTCGTCGGTCTGCTGCTGGGCGATGTGCCCACCGGCCTTGCCGTCGGTGCCGCCGTCGAGCTCGTGTCCATGGGCCTGGTGCAGGTCGGCGCCGCCGTTCCGCCCGATATGGTTCTGGGCGGCATCGTGGCAGCTGCCTTCGCGTGCCTGACCGATGCTTCCGCCGAGACCGCCATGACGATCGCCATCCCGGTCGCCGTCCTGGGTCAGCTCCTCGGCATCGTGTTCCGTTCCATCATCGCCGCCCTCACCCATGTGGCCGATAGCGCGATCGATAACGGCAAGTTCAAGACCGCCTACCGCATGCACATCTGCGCCGGCTCCGGTCTGTACGCCATCATGTACTTCCTGCCGATCTTCCTGGCCGTCTTTGTCGGTACCGACCTGGTCCAGGCCATCGTCAACATGGTTCCCGAGTGGCTGTCTACTGGTCTGAACGTCTCGACCAAGATCATGACTGCCTACGGTCTGGCCCTGCTGCTCACCATGATGATCAAGAAGGGCATGACCCCGTTCCTGTTCATCGGTTTCCTGCTCGCCGCTTACCTCAACCTGTCCGTCATCGCGGTCGCTCTGATCGGTGTGTGCCTGGCTGTCGTCTTCATGGGCTTCAAGTTCAACGGTTCCCATGCAGCCGCCGGTGTCGATTCCGACTACGATCCGCTCGAAGACGACGAAGACTAAGGAGGAACACACTATGGCAACCACAACCAAGGACGTGTCCCTGAACAAGAAGGTCAGCCAGTTCTTCTGGCGCTCCTGGGCCATCCAGGCCTCTTGGAACTACGAGCGTCAGATGAACATGGGCTTCCTCTACGGCATGGTTCCCACGCTCGATCGCCTCTACCCCGACGAGTCTGACCCCAAGCAGCTCGCTGCTAAGAAAGAGGCCTACCATCGTCACATGGCGTTCTACAACTGCACCCCGCAGACGAGCGCTTTCGTCCTGGGCCTCGCCGCCTCCATGGAGGAGGAGTACGCCAAGGATCCCGAGAACTTCGACCCCGATTCGATCAACGCGGTCAAGACCTCCCTCATGGGCCCGCTTTCCGGTATCGGTGACTCCTTCTTCCAGGGCACCATCCGCGTCATCGCCTTTGGTCTGGGCGTCCAGCTGGCTCAGCAGGGCTCCATCATGGGCCCGATCCTGGCCATGCTCATCTCCATCGTGCCCTCCGTGCTGATCACTTGGTTCGCCGCCAAGATGGGCTACCAGGGTGGCCACGAGTACCTGGGCAAGCTCCAGGGCGGCGACCTCATGGAGAAGCTCATGTATGTCTGCGGCATCGTGGGTCTTATGTCCGTGGGCGGCATGATCGCTACGCTGATCGGCGCCACCACCCCGCTGCAGTTCGCTGAGGGTACCGTCGTTATCCAGGACATCCTGGACGGCATGATGCCCCAGATGATCTCCCTTGGCCTCACCGGCCTTATGTACTGGCTCATCAAGAAGAACGTCAACACCGGTTGGCTTCTCGTGATCGCCATCGTGGGCGGCATCGCCCTCTCCGCGGTCGGCATCCTGGCCTAGTCGCGACCCAGCGTCTAACCGCTTTCCCCCGGGGGCCTGCCTGGCATCCCATACCCCAGGCAGGCTTCCATCCCTAAATGTGTCAAAGGGACAGTCCCTTTGACACATCCTCAACGGGCCGGCGACTCGGTCCTAACCACGGTAACCCTGCGAGCGTCCGGCAATGTGACGCCGCAAAAATTCGAAAGGAATGTGTCAGATGTACGAGATCGACCTTAACCTCCCTAAGCAGATCGTCGCTGACGTCCTGTCCAACCACGAGATTCACAGCGTCGCCTTCGTCGGCTGCGGTGCTTCTATGTCCGATCTTTACCCCGCCAAGTACTTCCTGGCCAACAACACGGACAAGCTGAACGTTCAGATCTTCACCGCTAACGAGTTCAACTACGACACGCCTTCCTGGGTCAACGAGCACACCTTCGTGATCACCTGCTCCCTCGGTGGCTCCACGCCCGAGACCGTCGAGGCCAACAAGACCGCCAAGAAGCACAACTGCCCGGTCGTCTCCCTCACCAACAAGGCTGGCTCCGCTCTGACCGTCGACGCCGACCACGTCATCGTTCACGGCTTCCACGCCAACTATGCTGCCAAGTGCGAGAAGCCCGGCTACGCCATTGCTCTTGCTCTCGAGATCCTTCAGCAGACCGAGGGCTATGACCACTACGAGGACATGATCACCGGCCTCACCAACGTCTTCGAGCTCTGCGAGAACGCCGCTCAGTCCGCCAAGGGCCTCGCCAAGCAGTTCGCCCAGGACTTCAAGGACGACGAGATGATCTACTTCATGGCCTCCGGTGCCTCCGAGAAGATGGCTTATTCTCACGCCGCCTTCCTGTTCACCGAGATGCAGTGGATCGACGCCGCCGCCTACAACACCGGCGAGTACTTCCACGGCCCGTTCGAGGTTTCCACCGAGGGTAAGCCCTACGTCTTCTTCATGTCCGACGGTGCCACCCGTCCGATGGACGCTCGCGCCCTCACCTTCCTGCAGCGCATGGGCGCCAAGGTCGCTCTGATCGACTCCAAGGACTACGGTCTGGCCGACGCCGTGCCGGCAAGCGTCGTCACCTACTTCAACCCGCTGCTGCACCTCGCCGTTATGCGCGAGTACGGCAACCAGATCGCCGAGGCCCGTCAGCACCCGCTGACCATGCGTCGCTACATGTGGAAGCTTTCCTACTAATCACAAGTAAGTAGACCTTACGGGTTGATTGAGAGGGGATGGGGTTTTGCCCCGTCCCCTTTTTTGCTCTGGGGAGGGCGTGTGCGCACGCGCCGCAAAACCCCAGATAAAACCTACCAAAATAAACCTGTCCCTTTTTGGCAAGTGGGAGGAGATGCGTATGATCAAGGCAGTGCTGTTTGATATGGACGGCGTGCTGGTCGATACCGAGTGGTTCTACAACCGTCGCCGCGTGGCGTTTATGGAAGAGAAGGGGTTCCACTTTGACGAGATCCCCGATCTTTCGGGGTCTAACGAGCCCGCCATTTGGAAGTCGCTGGTGCCCGACGATGCTGAGCTGCGCGAGCGCCTGCGCGTGGAGTACAAGCAGGTCTACAGCCCGGTCCATCCCGTTCCGTATGCCGAGCTGCTCAACGAGCAGACGGAGCCGGTGATGCGTGAGCTGAACGAGCGCGGCGTGAAGTGTGCCATCGCGAGCTCGTCCTACCGTGAGCTCATCGACGAGCTGGTGGAGATTGCCGGTATCGCCGACGTGCTGGACTACACCATCAGCGGCCATGAGTGCAGTGCGTTTAAGCCCGACCCCGAGATCTATTTGCGCGCCATGGAGGCGTTGGGTGTTGAGCCGGCCGAGTGCCTGGTTATCGAGGACTCGCCTATGGGCATTGAGGCCGGCAAGCGCTCCGGCGCCCGCGTCCTGGCGCTGCGTCCGCACGAGGGCGTCAACCTGGATCAGTCCGCCGCCGACACCATCATCGACAACCTGGCCGACATTTTGGCCGCTTTGTAGCGTCGATCCACCACGAGTAGTACAGATTCGCACGTCTTTTGCGGCGGATTGGCTTAATTTGGCTTGGATTTTGATCCGTTTGACTTCGACTCAGGCTAAGTGAGTAGACTTTTTGGCACATGCCGAGCACAAAGCGTATCTGCTTTAGTAAAACCGCAGGTCACAGAGGTGGCAGTTTTTGGTGTGCTCGGCAGATCGTAAAAAGTCTACTCACTTAGAATTTGGCTCTTTGGTTGGGGAGCTGCAGGCTCGTTTTGGTTGTCGAGAGAGGGTGAATTGAAGCGCCCACTCGCGCTCCATGCTACAATCGCCGGCATGCCCCACAATTACATCTGCCTTCGAAAGGAGCCTACGTGGCGAACGCCATCGATCAGCTCACGGACCGCGTGCTCGTGCTCGGCCGCCTCACCATCGTCCGCCGCGCCATTACTGCCGTGGCGGTCACGATTTCCGCCATTCTTCAGACATTTCTGATCCAGGCGTTCATTCAGCCCGCCGACCTGCTACCGAGCGGTCTCACCGGCGTCGCCGTCTTACTCGATCGCGTCACCTCGCTCGGCGGCGTTCATATCGATATCTCGCTCGGCATGCTGGCGCTCAACATCCCCGTGGCGCTCCTATGCTGGAGCGGCATTAGCAAGCGCTTCGTAATCTTCTCGATGATGCAAGTTGTGCTCTCGTCGTTGTTCCTCAATATCTTTCACTTCGCCCCGTTTTTGGGCGACAAGATCATGCTCATCATTTTTGGCGGCGTGGTCTCGGGCTTGGGCGCTGCCATCGCGCTTAAGTCCGGCGCATCCACCGGCGGTACCGACTTTATCGCTCTGTGGGTCTCCAACCACACGGGCAAGACCATCTGGGGCGTCATCTTTGGTTTTAACTGCTTTATCCTGGCGATCTTTGGCTTTATGTTTGGCTGGGACAACGCGGCGTACTCCATTGTGTTTCAATTTATATCGACCAAGACCATCGACAGCTTCTATCGCCGCTACGACCGCGTGACGCTGCAGATCACGACGCGCGAGGCAGATGAGGTCATGACCGCCTATGTCAATCACTTTCAGCACGGCATTAGCTGCGCCGAGGTCATTGGCGGATACAGCCGCGAAAAGATGTACCTGCTGCACACCGTTGTCTCGACCTACGAGAGCCAGGATATCGTCAAGCTGGTGTGCGACGTCGACCCCGGCGCCGTGATCAATGTGTTCCACACGCTTAACTTTGTGGGCGGCTGGTGGGGCGGTCATGTCGACGAGCCCATGCCTACGGCCGTACCCGATCCCGACAAGCCCGCGCGCATGGCCAGCAGGCAGGCCCGTCTGCACGATCAGGAAAGCTTGCAGCAGGACGACGGCAAGTAAAGATTTGCTGTATGCGGTGTATCGTTTTATCAAGCTGAGGTAATATATAAAAAGACGTTATATACGTATTAGTTATTTCGATATTTTGATAAGAGTGATCAGATATGCCAGCGCCCAAAAATGCACCGCTTTACCAGCAGATTTACGACGAGATCAAGGAAGCGATCGAGAAAGGTGTTTATGCACCTAAGGAGCGCATCCCGTCCGAGCTTGAGCTTGCCGAGCAGTACGAGGTGAGCCGCATTACGGTGCGCCGCGCCGTCGAGGAGCTGTGCTCCGATGGCTACCTGGTTAAGCAACAGGGTCGCGGCACCTTTGTTTCCACGCCGCACATCAACCGCCAGTTCCATGCCTCGACGCTGCAGACGTTTTCCGCGCTATGTGCCGACAACGGCATGAAGGCCGGCGCGCACGTGGTCGATCGCCAGATTGTGCCGGCGCGTCAAAACGAGATGGAGTTCTTTGGCCTGCAGAAGGACGCGCTGCTGCTGCATATCAAGCGCGTGCGTACGGCCGATGGCGAGCCCATATTTGAGGAGAACATCTTTGTGCCGTTTGACGCCTACCGTGAGCTGTTGACGGCCGATCTTGAGGACAAGTCGATTTTTGCCGAGGTCGAGCGTGTTGGTGGAACGCCGATTGTCTCGGTTGGCTACCGCACGGTCGAGGCCGTTCGAGCTAACGTCGAGCAGGCGGCAGAGCTGGGCATTGCTCCGCACGATCCGCTGCTCAACCTGCGTGCCGGCTTTACCGGTCCCAACGGCGAGCCGGTCCTGATGGGTAAGCAGTACTACGTGGGATCGCGCTACGTTATGGTGATGTAGTTCGGGATAGAAAACGAGAGTGGATAATCTCCCGTTTTAGGTCCGGTGGCGGCCTTAAAGTGGGAGATTATCCACTCTCGTTCGTCGGGTGTCCAAAAATCCACTCTCGTCCTTTCGGAACGCGTTGCTCGTGGCTAGCGGCAGCTCGGCGCTGGTCCGCGTGGCGGCGTATAATCGGCGGCAGAGGATTCTGACGTTAGGAAACCATGACCGATAGCATGCAGCAGATGGCGCTCGACACGCTCGGCGCCTATTTTGGTTACACCTCGTTTCGCCCGGGGCAGGACCGCATGGTCGATGCGATCCTTGCCGGTCGCGATGCGCTGGGCGTTATGCCCACGGGCGCCGGCAAGTCCATTTGCTACCAGGTGCCAGCGCTCATGCTGCCTGGCATCACCTTTGTGGTGAGCCCGCTGCTATCGCTTATGGAGGACCAGACCCGCGCGCTGCTCGCGGCGGGTGCACGCCCCAGCTATCTCAACTCCAGCCTTACCCCGGCCCAGCAAAACACCGTGCTCAAGCGGGCGCGTGAGGGGCGCTACCAGCTTATGTACGTCGCGCCCGAGCGCCTGCTCGAGCCGCGCTTTTTAGCCTTTGCGCAGGAGGCCGCGGCGGACGGCGGCATCGGCGTGCCGCTCGTGGCCATTGACGAGGCCCACTGCGTAAGCCAATGGGGCCAGGATTTCCGCCCCGCCTACCTGCAGATTCGCGAGTTCATCGATTCCCTGCCGCAGCGCCCCATCGTGGCGGCCTTTACCGCTACGGCGACCGAGCGCGTGCGTGCTGACATTCAGCAGATGCTCGGCCTGCAAAACCCCGCGTGCGTGGTGACGGGCTTCGACCGCAAGAACCTCTACTTTGGCTGCGAGGAGATGGGCGACAAGGCTAAGGCCGCCTGGGTGCGCGACTACGTAATCGCGCATTCGAGCGAGAGCGGTATCGTGTATTGCTCGACCCGCAAGACAGTCGATGCGCTCGCGGGCGAGCTCGCCGAGGCGCTGGGTCCCAGCGGCATTCGCGTGGGCCGATACCATGCCGGCATGGGCAACGACGCCCGTCGCCAAAGCCAGCGCGCCTTTATCGACGACGATATCCAGGTGATGGTCGCCACCAACGCCTTTGGCATGGGCATCGACAAGCCCAACGTGCGCTACGTCATCCATAACAACGTGCCCGAGAGCATCGAGGCCTACTATCAGGAGGCGGGTCGCGCCGGCCGCGATGGCGATCCTGCCAGCTGTCACCTGCTGTGGAATGGCAACGATTTTCGCATGCGCCGCTTTTTGATCGACCGCGGCGATGCGGCCGACGAGGCGCTCGACGATGAGCAGCGCGCGTGGGCGCTCCAGAATCGATATCGCCTGCTCAGTCAGATGGAAGGCTACTGCAATACCACCGGCTGCCTGCGCGAATACATGCTGCGTTACTTTGGCGACGAGGCCGCGGCCGAGCATGCGGCCGTAGGCGGCACCGCCTCGGATGACGCCGAGGGCTGCGGCAACTGCAGCAACTGCCTTACGCAGTTCGAGGTCGAGGACGTCACCGATATGGCCCGCGCCACCGTGCGCTATGTGGCCACGCGGCCCATGCGCTTTGGCAAGTCGCTCATCGCCGATGTGCTTCACGGCGGCAACACCGAGCGCGTGCGCCAGATGCATCTGGACGAGGATCGCGGTTATGGCGAGCTGTCGAGCGAATCGGTCGGGCGCATCAAGGACATCATCGGCCAGTTGTGCGGCCGCGGTTATTTGGCCGCCTCGCAGGGGCAGTACCCGGTTGTGGGGCTGGGTCCGCGTGCCGGCGAGGTCGAAGAGGAGGCGTTTGCCTTTACCGTTAAGCGCCGTGCGTCCAAGCGCAAGGCCTCGGCCCGCGCTCGCCGTGCGGTGGATCTGCTGCGCGAGGAGGCCGAGCTGGATCAGCGCCCGCGCGTGGGCGACGATGCCGAGCTATTCGAGCGCCTGCGTGCCCTGCGCAAGGAAATCTCGACCGAGCTGGAGATGGCGCCGTACATGGTCTTTTCCGACAAGGCCCTGCGCGGTCTGTGTCGCCTGCGTCCGCAGACGCGCGACGAGCTTATCCAGGTCAACGGCATCGGCGAGAAAAAGGCAGACGCCTTTGGCGAGCAGTTTATGGCGGCGATTGAAGAGTTTGAGTCCGAGCATGCGCGAGATGGAGCGTAACGATGGCAACTGACGATAAAACCGAGCGTGCCGACGTGTCCGCCGTGCCGCTGTACCAGCAGGTCATGGACGACCTAAAGGGCGAGATCGCGCGCGGCGTGTACGCGCCCGGCTCGCGCATTCCTTCCGAGATGGAGCTTGCGAAGTCCTACGGCGTGGGGCGCATTACCGTGCGCCGCGCCATTGAGGAGCTGTCGCGTGCGGGGTATCTCAACCGCCAACAGGGGAGGGGCACCTTTGTGTGCGCCCCCAAGCTCAAACGCAAGATTCGCCAGAAAGGCGATGTCCAGAGCTTTACCGAGGGCTGCGCCGCCAACGACATGGTGGCCGGAGCACGCTTGGTGTCGCGCACGGTGGTCGCGGCGACGCGCGAGGACGCGGCTTTTTTTGGCGTGGAGCCCGGCTGCGAGCTTATCGTGGTCGAGCGCGTGCGCACGGCAGATGGCGTGCCCGTCATGCTCGAGAACAACGCCTTTGTGCTGGCCGATCATCCCTACCTGCAGACGTTGGCCGATAAGGACCTCGCCGATAACTCGATCTTTGCGTTCGTTGCCGAGCATTCGGGCCGCGCACCGCTCAAGTCCGACCCCTGCACCGTGGAGATTGCGCTTGCCGATGCTCAGGCGGCCCCACTGCTGGAGGTGCCGGTCGGCGAGCCGCTCTTCTATATGGAGGCGTACTTTACCGATGCGGACGGGCGGCCCCTGCTGCTCGGGCGCCAAAAGATCGTGGGCTCGCGCTACTTGTTTGACATCTAACGCCCATAGACAGAACAACATAGAACAAATTTGCTGAAACGACTTCACCTGTGACAGTTCGCATGTTATAAATAGGACAACATAGAACGATCGCAGGTACGAGCTGTCGTCGTTCAAAGCCGCCACACAAGGAGGAGCGTCACGGTGAACGCACACGATCTGATTCAGGAAATTATCGAGCGCAAGGGTAAGATCGAGAACGTCTTTTGGATCGCCTGTGGCGGTTCGATGATCGACCTGATGCCGGCCAACGAGCTGCTCAAGCGCGAGGCAACCACGTTTGCCTCGACGGTCTACACCGCGCGCGAGTTTTGCCTGATGGCCCCCAAGAGCCTGGGGCCGAAGTCGCTCGTCGTCGCCTGCAGCCACAGCGGCAACACGCAGGAGGTCGTCGACGGTTGCGAGATGGCGCTGGCTGCCGGTGCCGAGGTCGTGGCTATGACCGACTATGCGGGTTCCAAGATCGACAACGGCAAGTGGACCATCTGGGTCTATCCGTGGGGCAAGGGCGAGTCGCAGGCCGAGGTCCCGCAGGGCATCGGCGTTCTGATGGCTGCCGAGCTGCTCGATCAGCAGGAAGGCTACGAGGCGCTCGCCGACATGTATGCCGGCCTTAAGCAGATGGACGCGCTGCTGCCCGCCGCCCGCGAGAAGGTCAACGCGGAGCTGGGCGACCGCTTTGCCGAGCTCTGCCAGCAGCACAAGTTCTTCTACATCCTGGGCTCCGGCCCCAACTTTAGCCAGACCTACGCTATGGCCATCTGCTCGCTCATGGAGATGCAGTGGCAGCACTGCTGCTACATCCACTCCGGCGAGTACTTCCACGGCCCCTTCGAGGCCACCGAGCCCGGCGTGTTCTACTTTGTGCAGCTCGGATCGGGCGAGTGCCGTCCCATGGAGGAGCGCGCGCTCGCATTCCTCAACACGCATACCGATACGGTCATGGTGCTCGATGCGCTCGAGTACGGCGTGGACGAGGTGCCGGCCAGCGTGCGTTCGTTCCTGGAGCCGATCTTCTTCTACGCGATGAGCTGCGAGCTGCGCGCCGCCCGCGGCAAGGTGTTCGACCACAGCCCCGAGGTTCGTCGCTATATGGGTGTCGAGCAGTACTAGGTACCGGGAAAAGTATTCACCTTCGATTCGCAAGCGAACAGCGTGCGTAAATAGCGGGCCGCACCGGGGATTTCCGGCGCGGCCCGCTCTGCATTGCGTCCATGCGTGGGGGGTATCGCGTCAACCGACGACCTACTTGGCGTCGTAGGCCTCGGCATCCCACCAGTCGAGCTGGGCAATGTTGTCACGGATGTGCTGGCAGCTCTTGTGGAAGCCTTCGAGCTCGTGCTCGGAAAGGTCGAGCGTGTAGACCTCCTCGACGCCCTCGGCACCGATCACGCACGGCAGGGAGGTAAAGATGCCTTCCTCGCCATACTGGCCGGTCATAAGCGTAGAGGCCGAAAGCACGGCGTGCTCGTTGTGCAGAACGGCGGCGCAGACGCGCGCGGCGGAGTTGGCGACGGCGTACTCGGTGCACTGCTTGCCGGCGTAGGTCACATAGCCGCCCTTGCGCGCGAGCTCCTCGATCTCCATGTGGTCGAAGGCGTACTTGTCGGGGTTTTCGGCCTGAAGCTCGGTGAGGCTCTTGCCGGCGATGGTTGCGGCCTTAAAGGCGGCAAGCTGGCTAAAGCCGTGCTCGCCGATCATGTAGGCGTCGATGGACTTGGGGCTCACGCCGATCTTCTTGGAGATCTCGGTGCGCAGGCGGGCGGAATCCAGGCCGCAGCCCGAGCCGATGATCTTCTTGGGATCGTAGCCGGTCAGGTGCCACAGCTCGGTGCACACGACGTCGCAGGGGTTGGAGATGCTCACGAAGATGCCGTCAAAGCCGGCGTCGACGATGCGCTTGGCAAAGGTGCGCGCGGCGTCGGTGGTAAAGAACAGCTCGCCGTCGCGGCTGCCAGCGGCCAGCGCGACCTTGCCGGCGGCATTGACGATGACGTCGCAGCAGGCCAGCTCCTCGTAGCGGTCGTAGCAGTTGACGATCTTGGTGTTGTACGGGACAAACGAAAGGGAGTCGCGCAGGTCCTGGACCTCGGACGTCACCTTGGCCTCGTTGATATCGCACAGGTACAGCTCGTCGGCAATGCCCTGCATAAGCAGGCTGTTGGCGACATGTGCTCCTACGTGGCCCTGGCCGACCACACCGATCTTACGCGTCTGGTACATATACGTATCCTTCCGGCCGAGTTTTTCGCGTCGAACCATTGTAGCGTCCTGTTGCCACTTTGCTAGACTAAAGTGCCGTAGATTTTTGGGACATGCCTTAATTTCTACTTTTGCGGCGTTGGAGGGTAGATTTTTGGGACCTACCCGAAAATCTACCGCTGGGCGATGTGCTCGCGCGGATGGGGTCGCTCGTTGTACCATAGCTGCAACTGACTCGTTAGGAGCTTCCATGCCCATTCGCATTCCCGACGCCCTCCCTGCCGCCGCGCAGCTCGAGAGTGAGAACATCTTTGTCATGACCGAGTACCGCGCGCTGCACCAGGACATCCGTCCGCTGCGCGTGCTCATCCTTAACCTCATGCCCACCAAGATCGCCACCGAGACGCAGATCATGCGCAAGCTCTCCAACACGCCGCTGCAGGTGGAGGTGGACCTGTTGCGCACCAAGACGCACGAGGCCACGCATGTGAGCGCCGGCCACTTGGAGACGTTCTACCGCACGTTCGACGACATCCGCGATATCCACTACGACGGCCTGATCATCACGGGTGCGCCGGTGGAGCAGATGCCGTTCGAAGAGGTCGACTACTGGCCCGAGCTCTGCCAGATCATGGATTGGTCTACCACGCACGTGCACTCTACGCTGCACATTTGCTGGGGCGCACAGGCGGGGCTCTACCATCATTACGGTATCCAGAAGCACGATCTGCCGGCAAAGGCGAGCGGCGTCTTTGAGCATTATCTGGTGAAGCCGCAGAGTCCGCTGGTCCGCGGCTTTGACGACCGTTTCTATGCCGTGCATTCGCGCAATACCGATGTGCGCCGCGAGGACGTGGAAGCCGAGCCGCAGCTCGAGGTCGTTGCCGTGTCCGACGAGGTGGGCCTGTACATCGTCAAGTCGACTGACAGCCGCCGCTTCTTTGTCTTTGGTCACCCCGAGTACGATACCGACACGCTGCGTCTGGAGTACGAGCGCGACGTGAAGCGCGGGCTTGATCCCGAGGTGCCGGCACATTACTTCCCGGGCGACGACCCCACCGCCGAGCCGCGCAACGTCTGGCGCAGCCAGGCTCAGCTGCTCTACACCAACTGGCTCAACTACTACGTCTACCAGACCACGCCCTACGACCTGGCCCGCGCCGGCGAGGAGCACTAGACTGCGATGGTACTGCTGTAGCCGTGGCTGATGTGGCGGCGATTAGGCGCTGATGATGTTGGGCAGCGGCAGGTCGTGGGCATCGGTGGGGACGTGGTTGATGCGTTGTTCGTCAAAGGCGATGCCGATGATTTGGCATGCGGGTGAGAGCATGGGCAGGTAGCGGTCGTAGCAACCGCCGCCGTAGCCCAGACGCGCGCCGGTTTGATCGAAGGCCACGAGTGGCACAACAATCATGTCGAGTGCTTCGGCAGGCACGATGGGGAAGCGGTCGCTGTCGATGTCCGTGGCCGCGAAGGCCCGCGCGGGGTGGGCGATAAACGGAGCCGCGAACGCATCGTCGGCGGCAACTGCTCGCATGCACATGCGCTGGCCACAAGCTGCGGCATCAATTGCCGAGAGCATGCACGGATGGGCCACGCGCCAGCCGCGTTTGGCGGCCGCAGCGGCAAAGGCGGCAGCATTTGCCTCGGAGCCCATGGCGGCATAGACGGCAACGGTGCGTGGTACCGTGGCACCCAAGCGATCAATCAGCTCGACAAGCCGTGCACAGATAGCGGCAGACTTTGCCGCCCGCGCATTCAACCCAATTGCATCGCGCCGGGCAATCACCGCCCGCCGCAACTCAGCCTTATCCATCCCAGCTCCCTCTCCCAAACCTACCAAAAAGGGACAGGTTTATTTTGGCAGGTTTTATCTGGGCAAACGTCGAAGCCGACGCAAAGGCGCCCTTTGTGGCGGCTTCGACTCGACGTTGGCTTCACAGCGCCGCAGCGATCGCTTCAGTCACAAACTTATTGAGTGACTCACCCTTCTTTGCCGCCGCCAGCGCTGCTTGCTTGTGGAGCTCAGAGCCCGTTCTTACGTTGAACGAGCCCTTAAAAGCCCGCTCGGGTTCCTTGCCCTTCTCGGCGCAAAACTCAAGGTAATCGTCGACGGCGTCGTGGAAGCATTGCTCCACTTCTTCAGCCGTGGAGCCTTCAAATACGATTGCGTCCCTAATGCCGGCGACCATACCTGTTAGCACATGCTGTTCGGCATCGAACTCGACCGGGGCGAAATAACCCTTGTATGCCAAAACGTTACTCATGACTACCTCCGACATCTTGCAGAAAGCGAACGATGTTTCGAATGGTCCCCGCTGTCAATTCGTCAGATGGATGAGGCGTGTGCATTACGAACATCCTGCCATCTGATGGCCTGTAGAAGCGAACGCGCGATCCGGATGTCTTGCCTTTGCTGTCCATTTCAAAGCCATATGAAGCCATAACTTTAAGAAAGTCAGCGAATCTATACGTTGAAGGACAGCTAAGCAGCTGGGCGATGAGTTTATCGGATCGAGTCATCCCGCCTCACATTCTGCAACTATATTCTAGTTGCAATTTCAGTTTGATGCAAGCATCTCTACTATAGAACATGTGTGCGTATAGAACAAGTGTTCGAATCACAACTGAGGAAGGAGACAGGCACCTTTGTGGTGGTCTGTGCTGTGGAGTGGGCGTCTGCGGCGGTTTGTCTCAATCTGTAACAGTAACACGGCAAAATTGGACCTAGATGTTACAGATTGAGACAAACCGCCGCGGTGGGCTGCGCCGCCCCGCTCAAATCGCAGAAAAAAGGTAGATTTTCAGACATGTCCCAAAAATCTACCTTTGGTGGTTAGCCCATCAGGTCGATGACGTTAAAGCCGGCGTTGCTCTTGGCGATGACGTCTCGACCGCCAAAGACGCAGGTCGGCGACTCGGCTGCGATGCGCGTCACATCGGCGCCGAGCGAGCGCAGTTCACCGGGCGTGGCGGCAAGCATCTGGGCGCGGCGCTTCTCGCGCGCGTCGGGATCGAGGCCGGCCAGGTAAGTCGTGTTGCGGCGTTTGGTGAGCGCGTACGGCTTCACGGGCGCGTCCATGCCGCTCACACAGCTTACGATAAAGCCCTCGAAGGCGGCCTCGTCGGGCTCAAAGTTGCCGAGCCATGCGCCCGCGCGCGCCACGCGCTCAATCGAGGGATCGATTGCCGGGTCGCGGTAGGTGTAGAACGCCGCCTGGCGCTCGCCGGCCGCGCGGAATCCGCAGCCGTACGCGCCGCCCTTTACGCGGATCTCGTTCCACAGGTAATCGTAGGAGAGCGCGTTGGCGGCAACCGCCCAGGCGCCCGTCACGTCGATGCCCAGACGGCGCGGGTCGCATGCGCTTGCCGCAAAGCAGATGTCGCTGGGGATGACAAAGGCCTCGTGGCGGTCGCGCGGCACCGGCACCACGAGCGCGTCGCGGCCGGCAGCGCCGCCGCCAGCGTCCGCGCTCAACCCCAGGTCGCCCGCGGCGGCCCAGTACGCGTTAAAGTCTTCATCGCTGCCGGTAAAGCTCGCCAGGCAGCCATCGGCCACAAAGATGCGGCCCGCCAGCTCGGCAAACTTGGCGCGCAGGCTATCCAAGCGCTCGTCAAAGTGTTCGAGCAGATCACGCAAGAACAGGTAGAAGTCCACGCCCGAGAGCTGTTCGCGCACCACGGCCGAAGGCGAGCTGTAACTCATCGCGCGACCGAGTGCTGCCGAGTGGCCGTTGTTGATAAAGCCCTGCTCAAGCCCAATGCGAATCTGCGTGAGCACGTCGCGCACGCGATCGGCGTCGGCATCGAGCAGCAGCGTGCTCGACCACACCTCGCGCGGCAGGTTTGCCAGCGCATCGATCTTCTCGGACAGGGCGCCGGCGCTTACCAGCAGGTAGGGGCGCACGCCGTCCACGTCGGGCTGCGTCATGACCTCGGTCGTAAAGCTCAAAAAGCCCAGCTTGCCGGCGATGAGATTATCGAGCTCCTCGGCCGAGTGCTCGCTCGTGGGCAGCTGCTTGAGCAGGCGGCAGAGCAGGGTCACGTAGGGCAGGTCCTCAAACGCGACGCAACCCAGATCGAAATATTGCATGGCGTAGGCCAGGCGGTTGGTGGGGATGTCGTGGCGCAGGCAGGGGATGGGCGCGGTTGTGTCCACGACCAGCGGCGGCTCGGGGCGTGCCTCGCTAATGTCGGACACGCGCAGGCGCGGCAGCGTGGCCTTGGCTTCGGGCGTGTCCTCGGCCTCCTGCGCGGCACGCAACGCGGCCGTGCGCTCGACCACGTCGGCCAGCTCGGTATCGGTCATGGCATCGCGCTTGGCTGCCAGCTCAGCGCCCTCGGCGCCCTCCGAACCGGAGCCGGCGTCCACCGGCACCAGCTCGACGAGCGCCATGTGGTCGTTTTCCAGCACCAGCTCGCGCAGCAGGTCCTCAAAGTAGCTACCGTCCAGCTCGCCGCGCAGCTCCTCGTACACCGGGCCGTACTTGAGCGCCAGCGACGCGGCGTTGTCATCGTAGAGCCAGGTGCTCAGCGCGTCGCACGCAATGGCCACGCCGTCGGCGATGCCGTAATCACGCTGGCGCAGGTCGTACTCGTTGCTGCTGATGATGGCTTCCAGGCGCTCGCGCGGAACGCCATGCTCGCACAGGTCGCGGCAGGCGTCTTGGAACACGCGGCGCAGCTCGCGCGCCACACCAGGCTGCGCGTTTTGCAGCATGATGAGCTCGTAGGGCTGCAGGCTTTCGGCCGCGGTGTAGCTCACCACGTTGCCGCCCACGCCGGCGGCCAGAATGGCCTTCTTAACCGGCGCTTCGTTGGAACCCAGCAGCGCCTCGAACAAGATATCCGCCGCGATCGTGCGCTTGCGGTCGAGCGCACTGCCCAGCACAAAGCCCAGGCCCACCAGGGCGTTCTCGGGCGTGGTGGCCATCTCGACGCGCTTATACTCGCAGGTCACGGGCGCCTGCACGCCCAGCGGATTGGGCGCCAGCGTGGACGGGTCCTCGCCGGCGGCGACGGCTGCGTCCATGCGGCGGTTCGCAGCGCTCGACTGCGACAAATAGCGCTCGTCCAAAAAGGCCAGCGCGCGGTCCACGTCCAGGTCGCCGTAGAGCGTGATGTAGGAGTTAGAGGGGTTGTAGTGGCGCGCGTGCGTGTCCAGGAACTGCTCGTAGGTGAGCGCGGGAATCGCGCGCGGGTCGCCGCCGCTCTCGTGCGCATAGGCGGTGTCGGGATAGAGCGCGGCGTTGACGGCGTCGTCCAGCACACTCATGGGGTCGGACAGTGCGCCCTTCATCTCGTTGAACACCACGCCGTTATAGCACAGCGTGCCCTCGCGCAGGCTGGCGGAGCTGTCGCCGTCCTCGCCCTCGACGCCCTCCGGCAGGTCCAGCTCGTAGTGCCAGCCCTCCTGCTCAAAAATGGTGGGCTTGGTATAGATAGCCGGGTTGAACACTGCGTCCAGGTACACGTCCATCAGGTTGTACAGGTCCTGCTCGTTGGTGGTGGCAACAGGGTAGATGGTCTTGTCGGGGTAGGTCATGGCGTTGAGGAACGTCTGCATGGAGCTCTTGATCAGGTCGACAAACGGCTCCTTGACGGGAAACTTGGCCGACCCGCACAGCACCGAGTGCTCAAGAATATGGAACACACCGGTGGAATCGGCCGGCGGCGTCTTAAAGCCAATGGCAAAAGCCTTGTTTTCGTCGTCGCACGCCAGGTACAGCAGGCGAGCGCCCGAGGCGGTGTGGCGAAGCACGTAGGCATCCGAGTCGAGCTCGGGCACGGTCTCGCAGCGCTCGACGGCAAAACCGTGGCAGGTGGTACCGGGCACCAGCAGCGCGGCAGCGGCGGCGCGCGGGTCGGTTGAGGTGGTGGGCATATGCAGTCTCCTTTGACGCCCCAGCGGGGGCGAATCGAGTCGAATCCTCGAGAGTATACCCATATGGAGCGCGGCTCTGCAGCGAACTGAAGACGATACCGGCGGATTGGGTAAAGGCCCCGCGTGACCGCCGCGCGAGCGTGGAAATTTGGACGCCTATCGAATGAGAGTGGATTTTCGGACGGAATCAGCCTCAAAACGCCCAAAAACCGTCCAAATACCCACCCTCATTTCCCGACCGTCCAAAATCCACGCTCATCCGCCGCCCACACATCTCTCATATCTCATTCGTCTCTAATACGAGAGATAACAGAAAGGTGAGAGATAAATATGAGAGATAACTGAGCAGCAAAGAGACAGGCAATCATGGTATTGTCTCAATACCGATTGTTCTACCAGCAAAAATATGTATAAATGAAGCAAATGGTAGACATTTCATCTCTATCTATCTCTTATCTCTAAGCCGAGAGATAGAGAGATAAATGAGAGATAATTACGAGAGATAACTGAGAGACGAGGGAAATCTATCCGCGGCATTCTCCGCAGGACCGAGCGAAAGGACGTGCAGATGAACGAAAACGAGCTGACCGGTCTGCTTGAGTCTTTAAGGCGTATGGGCTCGGATGATCTTAACGTCGAAGTGAAGGAGAGCGCCACGACGCTTTCCCGCGACGTGTGGGAAACGGTGAGCGCATTCGCGAACACTGCCGGCGGAATCATCGTGCTCGGAGTGAGTGAGCGCGCAGGTTTTGTCCCGGTTGAGAACTTCGAGACCGAGAAAGTGCTCAACCAATTTGTGTCAGGCATGGGTGATGCGGGCGGTCGAGGAAAGCTGGCCAATCCGCCCAAATACACGATCGAGCGAGTGGAGCTTCAGGGCGTCATCGTTCTCGTCATTACGATTGAGGAGCTCGATCCGTCGAGCAAGCCCTGCTATGTCATAGAGCGGGGCGCCCAGGGCGGCAGCTACAAGCGCATCGATGACAAAGATGTGCCGCTTTCATCGACCGAGGTGCTCGCATTGGCGTCATACGGTCGAGCGACTCCGAGCGATCGCGACGCGGTGGCGGGTGCGGGCGCGGACGATCTCGACGAGACGCTGGTCGACCGTACGATAGATCGGGCTTTCTCGTTGACGCCCCGGGCAATGCGCGGCGCGCCGGACAAACAAACGAAGCTGGAGCGCCTAAATATCCTTGATTCCCAGGGCAATGTCACCAAGGCTGGACTCCTAGTTGTGGGCACCTACCCTCAGCAGTTCTATCCCAAGCTCTTCATTGACGTGGCTGTCCATGCGGGAACTCAGAAGGGCATGGCGGGGTCGCTGAGGTTCATGGACCGCACAATCTGTGAGGGAACGTTGGGCGAGATGATCTCGGATGCCGTCGCAGCCGTCGCCAAGAATTTGCGGCGAACCTCGACCGTCCAAGGCGTCTCGCGTGTCGACTCGCTTGAGATTCCCGAGGAGGTTCTGCGCGAGGCAATCGCCAACGCCGTAATCCATCGAGAATACGGGGATCGGTTCTGTGGACAATCGATTGCCGTCGACGTCTTTGATGATCGTGTCGAGGTGACGAATCCTGGCGGCCTTTACGGGGGAAAGACTCGCGAGAACTTGTTTGACGGCAGCTCCCGATGCCGTAACGCGACGCTTGTGAAGCTCATGTCGATTGTCCCGCTGCCGGATGGCGCAGGTTCGCCGGCTGAGGGCAATGGCTCGGGCATCCCGATGATGATCGATGCCATGCGCGCGCATGGTCTGGCCGAGCCCCTGTTCTGCCCGGGATTCGATCGGTTCAAGGTCGTACTTTACCGTTCAAAGATCGAGCCGGTCGATCATGGCGGGGGCTTAATTGTGACGGCACTCAAACACTACGGCGAGCTGGGGACGCGCGAGCTGGCAGAGCACACAGGGCTCACAATTTCCCAGGTTAGGTCGCGCGTCAACGCGCTCATTGCTCAAGGCGAGCTTGAGCCCACGGCGCCGGCGACGAGCCGCAACCGCAAGTATCGACTGTCGGAGCGCGTGGGATAGATGCGTTAGTGGACGAGGCGACCCAATAATCGACTCTCGATTGGCGTCCATTAAGGTAAAGCGGTTGTTGCCCAGTCGACGGTGATGCTAAAGACTCGGCTTACGCCGGCATGGCCCCGAACCCGTCCATCAAGAACAGCCTAAGAACCAGCTTGATGACATATCCCGGTTTGACTTCAGCCGTGCCAAAGACGCTGCGCTCGGCGAGCTCGCTGCAGTATGCATAGATGTCGCGGATAAGGTCCGCGCCCGAAAGCGTAAACATGTAGCCTGCGTCCGAAAGCGCATTGGGTGCGGCGGGCAATTTGGTCATGCGACAAAAGGTCAACAGGTCGGGCGCCATAGCGTCCTGGTAGCCAAGATGGCTGCCGTCTTCTTGTGCGACGAGTTCCAGCTGGCGTACTCGATCCAGCGCCGCTGCCAGCACAAAGCTCGGTGTGGGAGCATTGACGTCCTCCGTGCTCGCCACGAGTCTGCCTGCTGCCTGCGTGACAAGCCAGGCGACCTCGCGCTGGCAGCGCACGGCCTTGCGTGTAACCGGCTTGATGGACGAAGAAGAAACGCTCCCCTTAGGCGGATTCGAAGCAGCTATAAGGCCCTCCCATGAACGACCCGGTCCAACAAGCCCGGATGAAACACGTGCTACATCAGTATACAGGGAAGTGGGACAGCGGGGTACAAGCGCGCCAGCGGCAAACCGAGAGCATCAACGACGTGCCGATCGCGGAATGAGACCTCGTAATAATTGACTCTCGGCCATATTATTGAGGGGCATGATTCGCGTTCGTATGGTTGTAGGTGCTGGCGATGAACGACATTGACCTTGCTGTTCCGTTGATGGATGGACCAAGCTATGACCGCGCCTGCAGTCTCGTGCCTTCCGAATACGTTGAGGCATGGGAGTGGTTTCTGGGTGAGGAACAGCGCGGCGGCGTTTGGACCAGCCTTCCGCACCACACCAAGGAAGATAGCCCTCAGTATCAGTATCGTTTGAGAATTGGCTCGGACTTCTTTCCCGTAACGCGGGATTCAGGGATCTTCTGGCCGGGCCAGGATCGGGTGAAGCAAGATCCCAATAAGATCTTTGCGCTTTCGGTCCATAACTCTAAAAAGAGCTTCTATACCGATGTGCCTCCGCTCTATTTGGACGATGGTACGTGGGTCATTAAGTACTCGGTTCAAGCGCCGGGTACCGTTGGTTTTCGAGACCAGAATTACAACCGTAAAATGCTCAACTGCATGGAATGTGGCGTTCCAGTCGGAGTCATATTTGCAACCGAGGTGGGCTACAAGGTGCTCGGCCTTGCGTTTGTTGAACGGTTCGAGCCCGAAAACGGATGGTTTGTTCTGCACGGTCCTGTTCATAAAGGCGGACCGGACCCTCGTTTTGCGCCCGACATGAGTTATCTGAAGCACATGCCCGTCGATATTGAGTTTGCCGGACAGGGTACGACCGATGACGAAAAAGTTCGCTATGCGTTAAGGCGCGAGCGACTGGGGCAACAATGGTTCCGCAAGCAGCTCGTTGCCGCCTATGACGGCCGTTGCGCGGTGTCGGACTGCGGCGTCAGCGAAGCTCTGGAGGCTGCACATATCGAGAATTACTCGGGCCCTAAATCGCAAGTTGCCAGCAATGGCATTCTGCTTCGGCGCGACTTACATTCCCTATTTGATGCTCATCTGATTTCGTTTGAGCCTGTTTGCGGTGAATATCGGCTGTGCGGATCGTACCTGCTGGATAAGACCGACTACGCTTCCTTTGCAGGTGCGACGCTAAGGCAGCCGAATGAGCGTCAGTGGCGACCCAATACGGCGTTTCTTGAGGCCCATCGCATTGAGTTCGATCGCTCGGAAAGGAAGCGTGAAAAGGCGGGGATTCTGCCGTATTAGCGTATTTGGCTTTGGTGGTCTTTTAAGATCGTGTTGTTTGATCGGATCGCGTGGCGATGCAATTTCGCGCGCACTTGCTGGTGCATGCTCTTCCTGGTTTCAATTACGGGAAGGGAGCGAGCGTGAGCTGGCGAGGCGATGTCGTGATGGGGAAGTACGGAAAACTGCCGCGTGCCCTTATCGACAACAATATGTTTCCGAGCGTAGGAGTTGATTGCGGGTCGTTTGTCGTCGCCTGTCCTTGTTGCGGCTCGCAAATACCGTGTCTCGACATTCGGTTCATCGATGCGCGCGACAGACTCAGTGACGAAGTGAGAAAACGGACAGGCGTTCATATGCCGGTGTACCCGGAGAAATACCCTGTTTGTGGCCTCGATATCGTGTACGACGCCGGCGACGAGGGATAGGTGATGCGGAGGAGCTGGCTGTGAAGGCCTCTCCGTCCCTACAAATAAATCCCCTCACCGAGTTGCTTGTGGAACTCGGCGTGATGGTCACGTGCCCAGGTAAAGAGCGCCTGGTCAAAGTCAGTGCGCGTAGCCGGGACGCCAAAGACGCCGGCAACTTCGACGCGCACAAACTCCAGTGCCGGCAGCTTGTTGATGGCAGTGAGGGCAAACGGGGATGAGGGCTCCTCGAACAGATAGCGGCTGCCTTGCAGCGCATCGCAACTGGTGCACGTGTTGCCGAGCGACGGGGCTTTGGAGGCTCGCGCGCCCACGGGCTTGTAGCCGCAGCGCTTATGAAGGTAGTCGCGGATCTCGCCCGGCGCGCAGCCAAGAGCGGGCACGATGGCGAGTGCGTTGGCGTTGGCCGTGTCGATGGCAATGTGCCCGGCTTCGTTGGGTGCGTGCGCGATGGCGATGCTCTCGTCGTTATCGGTTCGATAGGGAATGCCGAAGGCCGCGACCGAGGTCTCTTTGTGACACTTCCAGCACTCGCGCTTGCCCAGTACTAGATATATATACGGCGCCGAGAGGTCGGATCGGTCAACACCGGGCAGCCACTCGGCAAAGGGTTCGGGGTTGACGCCGCTAGGTACATACCAGATCTTCTTGGTTCGGTCCCATTTGGCGCCCAGCGCCTTGGCTTCTTCTTTGTGCGAAAAGGGAACATCGAGCTCGGTGCGCATGGCGGCTCCTTGGTGCTGCAGGTGCAAGTGGCTCAAGGATACCGCAGAGCGCAGACATCGCGGCGTTTTGCTGAGAAGTTGCGGTTCGGATGGGTTCGAGACGCGTTGGTCTCGGCCTCGGTGGCTATTGGGCGGTTGGAGCAGTTTGCGGCGCAGTTTTGTGCCTGGCTATTGTTGATGTTGGGGTATTGAATTTATTTGGCAGCCATTCGTCAGGTGAATTGATGCTACGTTGCGATGATGGTTGGAGCTGCCAGCGGATTTGGCGACATAAAACAAAACAGCCCAGAGACATAGCCTCTGAGCTGCGAACATTTGGTGGGCGTTAGAAGATTTGAACTTCTGACCTCTTCCGTGTCAGGGAAGCGCTCTCCCCCTGAGCTAAACGCCCGATCAAGGGTGCGCAAGTGCGCAAGGGATAATATAACGGAGCCTGAACTCGGTGGCAAGAACATTTTTAAAAATCGCTTGCATTGTGGTCTGGTGAGAAAAAGCCGCTCGCCGCCTGCAGGTGACCGTTTGCGGTCAAATTATCGACAAAGCGTAGACAGGTTTGTGGCAAGGTTTCAGGGAAGTATGTGCTGGCTTCGCCGTCTTGCGCACGATTGCACGAGGCGTGTGCCGTTGTTTGAGTAGTATGGGGGCCGACAATGAACATGCTGGTCGTAGATGATGAGGCTGATATCGCAAATATGCTCGCGGAGTTTTTCCGCATGGAGGGCTACGAGGTTTCGGTTGCCCATGACGGGCCGTCGGCCCTGGCGGCGGCTTCTTCTGGCCCCACCCCCGATATCATGCTGCTCGATGTAAACATGCCGGGGATGGACGGCTTCGAGGTCTGCCGCCGCGTGCGGAAGCATGTGAGCTGCCCGATCATCTTTCTAACGGCGCGCGTTGAGGATATGGACCAGCTTGATGGTTTTGCGGCGGGTGCCGACGACTACGTGCTCAAGCCTTTTTCTCTCGAGGTCCTGGGTCGTCGCGTGGCGGCGCACATGGCGCGCGAGGGAAGGACTCGCGATCGGCAAAGCGACGGCGCCGTCCGCTTTTTTGGCGAGATGACCATCGATTACGCTCAACGCATCGTTGAGGTTCACGGTGCGGGTGGTAATCGGGATTCGTCCGCCGGGGGCGATTCGAACGCGGTGACCGTCGACTTGACCAAGCTCGAGTTCGACATCATCGCCCTGTTGAGCAAGCGCCCTGGCCAGGTGTTTGACCGCGATGTGATTTACGAGCGCGTGTGGGGATGGGACGCCGCGGGTGACCCGTCGCAGGTGCGCGAGCACATTCGCCGCATTCGCAACAAGTTTACGTCGGCGGGGATCGCGGACGATCCGATCGCAACGGTATGGGGCGTGGGCTACAAGTGGGTGGCAAAGTGACGGGTTTTGGTAAGGGCCCACGCGGGCGCCATGCGCCTCACGAAGACGGCCGAGTTGTCGCTTGCGAGGACGGTTGTCGGGACAATGGCGGTTCTGTCCGCAGGCGCGACCGCCGCGCAGCTCGCCGCGCCGAGCGACGCGCGGCCCGCGAGCTTGAGCGCGAGCGGCTGAAACGCCTGCCGCGAAAAGAGCGCCTGCGTGCCTGGTGGAGCCTGCGGCCGTTGGGCGTGATCTTCACGGCGTATCTGGTCGCCTATCTTGTTGTCGCCACGGTGCTTGCGCTGAGCGCCATTGAGGTACTCGCGGCTTGGAATAATGGATATTACGAACTCGAGGTGACGCTCGACAACGGTTTGACCGAGCACGGCGTGATCGATTCGGGCCCATACATCTACGACCCCACCTCTCAGCAGCTGCTTCCCGCATCCGAGCTCAACTTGCCAGGCGATGGGCCGTACGCGGTCTTCATTGCGACGGGCGATTGGGGGACCGGTAGCGATTACGTGCCGGAGGGCGGGCGCACCATCAGCACGCTGTACGCGACCGTCGACATGGTTCGTAGCGGCCAGGTGCAGCTCTACGACTGGGGGCTCAATTACAACGAGGGCTATCCGCAGGAGGAGATTCTAGAGGTGAACAGCACGATTCCAGCGGAGAACCTCGCCCGCTATGACGCGTTGAGCCGCGCGGGCCGCGCGCAGAGCGTGGAGCTGTTTGAAAACATGACGGGAGCCGATCTTGAGGAGACGTTTGGCGAAGGGCTCGTCTCGAACACTGCCTATTATGCGGCTTCACCGCCTCCCGATGGTCCGATGCCTTGGGTCCTCACGCTTGCGACGGGGCTTGTGCCCGTTTTGGCGTACGGCGGCCTGGGTTGGCTCACGTTCAAGCACTTCTACCGCGTTCACATCGCCGGGCCCTTGGGGGAGCTGGCGAGCGCCGCGGGGCGCATCGCCGGTCAGGATTTGGATTTCTCGATCGAGCGCGTGCGGGGCAAAGAACTTGGTCGCCTGTCTGAGACGCTGGAGAATATGAGGGCGTCGCTGCTCGATGCCCAGCGCGAGCTGTGGCGCACCGCCGAAGGGCGGCGTCAGCTCAATGCGGCGTTTGCGCACGACCTCCGAACGCCGATCACGGTGCTCAAGGGGACGGTCGAGATGGCGCAGATGCGCCTGCGTCGCGGCGATGAGCTCGATGTTGGTTCGTTGGATGCCCTGTCGGCCCAGGTGGTGCGTTTGGAGCGGTACGCAACGGAGATGGGAGGGCTGAGCAAGCTCGAAGATCGGCCTGTAGACCGCAAGCCGCTGGCGTCGCGGTCTCTTGTGGATGAGCTCGAGTCGCATGCGAACGAGGTTGTTGCGGCGCGCGGGGAAGGGCTCGCGTTGAGGGTTGCAATCGACGAGGGTGAAGATGGCGCCCGTCCCGACATGGTCTACATCGACCTACCCCTGGTCGAAGAGGTCCTCGACAACCTTTTGAGCAATGCGTGCGGCCATGCGAAGGGCGTCATCGAGGTTGAGATTTCTGTTCGCGAGGGCAGGTTGGCTCTGAGCGTTGCCGATGATGGTCCGGGCTTTACGCCCGAAGCCCTGCGGCGCGGGTGCGATCCGTTCTTTAGCGAGAACAAATCTGCCGAGCATTTTGGGCTGGGCTTGAATGTGTCGAGCATTTTGTGCGGTTTACACGGGGGAGCGCTTGAGTTAGGGAATGGTTCGACCGGCGGGGCACGTGTGACGGCGACGTTTAGCATGGGCGGCGATGGGGACGAAACAGGGGAATTGTGACGAGGGCGCGCGCTGCGCGGGCGTCGCCGGGCTCATCGAGCCGTCGGCGAACCAGTTACCTGCTATTACCTTAAGAATGACTTACCTTAACGTAAGGCTTACTGAATTGTCATTGCTGGTAGACAAAACATAGACACCAAGTTGCGAAACTGTCCTTGTCAGGTACACAAGGAGGTAACGCGATGATGAGGATGCAGCCCGAAGCCGAAGGGTATTCCGATCAGGTTTCTTGCGGGGGCGCCGCTCGCCGTCTTGACGTAAGCGCTTTGAGCGAGCTTCGCAATCGAGTCGCGGGCGCTCATGACGCGCTGGACGACGCCTCTTCTGCCGGCGCGCGGACCGCAAACGCCCCCTCATTCACGACCGCTGCGGACATGTCGGCCGAGGCCACCGCAGAGGACGATGGCCTCGACGCCCGCCGACGAATCTTGCGTCGTCGCGTGCTTTTGGCGCTTGCGGCCTCGGCCGCGATCCTCGCGATTGCCTGCTGGGAATATCTTCCGGGGATCTTGGCATGGCTTGCAGACCCTCAGGCGGTTCGGTCGTTCGTCGCCAACCATAGCGTGATAAGTCGTCTCGTCATGCTTGGAATCAACGTCACTCAGATCTTCTTGGCCTTTTTGCCCGGCGAGCCTGTGGAGCTGGCGAGCGGTTACGCGTTTGGCTTCTGGGAGGGGACGGCGCTGTGCCTCGTCGCCTCGGGGCTGGCGACGTCGGCGATTTATTGGGCGACGCGTCGATGGGGCTGGAGCCTGGTTGGCCTCTTCTTCGACCGCAGCCTTCTCGACCGGTTTTCGTGGCTCAATAATGCGAAGCGACTCGAGCTGGTCATGCTGGTGATTTTCTTGATCCCGGGAACCCCGAAGGACTTCTTGACGTATTTTGCCGGCCTCACCAAGATGCGCTTCGCCCCCGTGGTGCTCATCGCAACGTTTGGGCGCATTCCCTCCATTGTGACTTCGACGGCCGCGGCATCCGCTGCGGGCAGCGGAAACTGGCTGGTGGTTGGTGTCGTCGTTGCCGTGTCACTGCTGTGCGTGGCGTTGGGCGGCTTGCTGTATCGTCGCCTGCGTGCCAAGGCAAACTGAGGCGGCAGGCGAAGATGTACGGCGGCTGATGGGCCTTTTGCGGCGACATCGTACCGCCGAGTTGCCGCGGCAATCGAAAACCTCCCCCAACATGGTGCATTCTGAAATCGAAATATTGCGGAAACGCGAGCAAAGTGCACATGCTGGGGGAGGTTTCGAGTTTTTACGCGCGTGTGGCCCTGCTATGCGCTCCGATTGATGAAGAAGTCGGCCATGGAGCAGAGCAGGTCAGCGGCGTTGTGCGAAATGACGCCGTTCTCGGCGAGCGCGCGGCTGGTGTCTTGCGCCTCTTGCGCGAGTTTGAGTGCGAGATCACGGCACGCGTCAATGCCCCCGCCGATTTCGATGAGTTCGACGGCGTGCGCGAGGTCCGCGGGGTCGCTCGTTTTTGCTTCGAGCAGCCCCCAAGGGCCGCGGCCTCAGGTTCGACCGGCTGGCCCCGGCGGACCTGTCGCTCGCGATGTCGCACGTGAACTCCGCCCCGCGCGGCGCGCTCGGCTTCGCGACGCCCGCCCGCGCCTTCCGGGCGATGCTCGGCGCCGACGCGGAGGCGCTGCTGGATGCGTACGGCGTGGAGGACGTGCCCATCGGCGAGCTCGACCTGACGCCGGGGCTCATCGCGCGGGCGCGCGCGGAAAGGGGCGATGCCCCGCCGTCCTAGCCTAAGGGAAAACGGAATAGACTGACCGACCGTTCGGCTGAGTCTGGGAAGAGGCGCCGGGCGGCGGGCGGAGCATGGCCACCGGACCCATCGAAACACATCTCCACCGTTCCTTCAACTGGGAAAACGGCGCCCCCGGGCCCCGGGAGGGGCCGCGGGGGCGTTCGGCTAGGTGCGGGAACGGCCTATTTGCTCAATGTGTTCGGCTGAGATCGGAAATCAACCCTTGCATTGTGGAATTCGGGGGCTTTGTCATATCCATTTCAAAAGAGCCTGCTGCCGCGATTTGACTGTCGCATAATGCAAGGCCATTGCGGTACCGAGCTATGGAAAGACGCCTGCGGAATTGTCCTACCGATAAGCGGACAAGCCTCCGGCTGGTGCCTTCGCCGTGGTAAGGTAAGCCGAATTGTTTCCAGGCTGTTTCGGGGGAGTGGAATGAGCAAAGAGTGCGTCGAGCAGGTCGAAGGCGCAGGAGCTTCGGTGCCGATGACCGATATATCGAACATTGATGTGCCCGAGGGCACCGACGAGCTCAGCCGCAGCACCCGCCGTGCATGGCGCGACCGCCTGAACAGCGCTTCGACGCGCAAGTTGATCATGGGCGTCTTGGCTACGCTGGTGGGCGGTTCGTTTTGGGGCTTCTCGGGCACCAGCGCGAGCTTTCTGTTCGATACCTACCACGTCGACACCTTGTGGCTTATGAGCGTGCGTCAGATTCTCGCCGGTCTACTCTTTATGGCCGTGGTTGTTACGCGCGACCGCGAGCGCCTGATTAAGCTCTGGACCACAGCCGCCGATCGCAAGCAGCTGCTGCTCTTTACCGCCTTTGGCCTGCTGTTCAATCAGTTTTGCTATCTTTCGGCCGTGCGTCTGACGAACGCCGGAACCGCGACGGTGCTCCAGTGCCTGCAGCTCGTTATCATCATGGGCTACACCTGCGTGACCGATCGCCGCATGCCGCGTACTCGCGAAGTCATCGGCATCGGTCTGGCTCTGGGTGGCACCTTTTTAATCGCCACCGGTGGCGACCCCACCAGCCTGAATATCTCGCCGCTCGGCCTGATCGCGGGTCTCATGTGTGCGGTCAGCGCTACATGCATGGCGGTGATTCCCGCCAAGATCCTGCCCGAATACGGCAGCCCCATCGTCACGGGCTCGGCAATGCTCACGGCGGGCGTGGTCTCGTGTTTCTTCGTGCAGCCTTGGGCGCATATGCCAGCGCTCGACGCTGCCGGCGTCGAGGCGCTCGCGGTGTTCGTGGTTATCGGCTCGTTTTTTGCTTACATGCTCTATATGCAGGGCGTTAAGGACATCGGCTCGGTACGTGCGAGCCTCATCGGAACTGTGGAGCCGGTTTCGGCGACCATCACCAGCGCCGTTATGCTGGGCACGGTGTTTTTGCCGACCGACCTTATCGGCTTTGCCATGATCATCGTGATGATGTTCCTCACGGTGTAGCTGGCGCCGCCGCCAAGACAGAAAAGGTGTTGTGCCACATTTTCGCCAATTGATGTCCGTGTCTGGAGTTTAGCTGTCGATGCCCAAAATGCCATAAACTAGCAACGTTATGGACTTTTTCATTGCGACTCAATTGCGAGGATTTCTTTATGGCTGGTAATCACTTTAAGAGCAGCGATAGCGGCCGTCCTGCAGTTCCGCCGCGTCCGAACGGGGCTGGTAATGCCGGCACGCCGGGCGGCGCTGGACAGGGCGGTTCCGGTAAGCGCGTGTCCCCGGGCGAGACGGCGATGTTTACCGCTCTGTACGAGCAGTCTCAAAAGGCAAAAAAGACCGGCCGTGCAAGAGGGAATGTCTTTGCGGGCGGTGCAACCTCCACGTCGCAGCCGAGCGGGGCTCCTTCGGCACCTGCGAACAACGCAGGTGCTGTCAACGCCGCGAATACCGACGGCAACGTTAATGCCGGCAGGGCCGCCAACAATACTTCCTCTTCCGGTGGCGTGGGGCTTACGGGTAACCTTGGCACGATTTACACCGGCGCCTCCGAGACTGGCACGTTCGCCCGCCTGGATGATAGCGGTGTCGAGTTTGCGGGCTCGGGTTCCAAGGAAGATTATTACGATTTTGGCTTGAACTACGGTGGCGACGCTTCGTCGAGTTCGACCTCTGACGGTCTGGTCCGTCATCGCCATCGCAAGGGCGAGCGCAAAAAGCGTCACACTGGCGCCATTATTGCCGCTGTAGTCGCGGTGCTTCTCGTTGCGCTTGGCGCAAGCGGCTTTATGCTGCTTAACTCGGCAAAGACCGTAAAGAGTGAAGCGAAGGAGGCTGTCGAGATCGTCGGTGGCCTTAAGGACAAGGTCACGTCGGGCGATTTTTCGACGCTGCCTGACGACGCGAAGAAGATCGATGAGCTCTGCGACAACATGAAGGCGGAGACCTCGAGCCCGCTGTGGACGGCGGCTTCATTTATCCCGGTGTATGGCAGCGATATCAATGCGGCCCGCACCATGATCGACGCCCTGTCCGATGTCTCGAGCAACGCGCTGGTTCCCATGGCCGATAACCTTTCGCAGGCCACGCCCGGCAAGCTGTTCCAGGATGGGACCATCAACGTGTCCGCACTGCAGGCGGTCGCCGATTCGCTCTCCGATAGCTCGAAGGTGTTCAAGAGCGTCAACGAGAAGATCCAGGGCATTGGCGATACTCATATTTCCCAGGTGACCGAGTTGGTCGATAAGGCCAAGGACGGCTTTGCCACCCTCAACGGCGCGGTTGACGCGGCGGAGAAGGTCGCCCCCGTCCTTCCCCAGATGCTCGGCGCCAACGGCCAGACGCGTCATTATCTTGTGCTCGCGATGAGCAATGTCGAGATCCGCGCCTGCGGCGGTTTCCCCGGTTCTCGCGGCGTGATGTCGGTGACTGACGGTAAGCTCGAACTGGGCGATTTTGTCAAAGTCGACATGATGAAAGAGCCTTTGAGTCCGCTTCCCATCACCGATGAAGAGGCAAACTTGTTCACGACCGGATGGGGCCTGACCGGATTCAACACGCTCGGATACACGATGGGCGACGTTACGATGACGCCCGATTATCCGCGTGCGGCACAGCTTGCCAGCGATATGCAGAAGGCCATTGTCGGAGATGACATCGACGGCGTATTTGCAGTCGATCCGGTATTCTTGCAGTATATGCTCGGCATTGTAGGCGGCACACAACTTCCTGACGGTACCGTCGTTGATGGAAGCAACGCTGCAAAGGTGCTGCTGCACGATATTTATTGGAATTACCCGGTAGAGGAACAGGACGCCATTTTTGCGGCGGTTGCCGGATCGGCTTTTAACAAGATCGTGGACGAACTGGGCTCCAGCGATATTGCTAAGATTGCTGGAGCCATCGAAAAGGGTGCTTCCGAGGGCCGCATCCTTATGTATTCGAGAAACGATGACGAGGAAAAGGCCGCGAAGGCTCTTGGAATATCGGGCGCCCTCCAAACCGATACGTCGGAGGCTCCGATTTTGGGCGTCTATGTGAACAACTACAGCTATTCAAAGATGGATTGGTTCCTCGATAAGCGAGTCACCATCGATTCTTCGGTTGAAAATGCCGATGGCTCGACGACGTATCGAGTGACCACCTCGCTCAAGAACACGATGACCCCTCAGGAGAAGGCCGAGATGCCTGGTTATTTCCAGGGCCATAACGGCATTAGCCAGGATATTGATGATGAGGTGCTGAGGCTTTATCTCTATGCTCCTGCGGGAGGCAGCATTTCGGACATTAAGACTTCGGGCTCCGGTTCTATCGAGATGAACGAAGCGACGCACGATGGCCTGAAGGTTGCATGGGGCGGTGTCCACATGCTTCTTGGACAAGACGTAAAGGTCGAGTACACGGTCACGACTTCGAAGGACTCTGGGCACAAAGAGCTTAAGGTTCGTACCACGCCAACCGCTCAAACGTTCGAACAGGATAAGTAAGATATGAAGTACTTTGGCACCGACGGCTTTCGCGGTGAGGCCAACGTTGGGCTGACGGTAGAGCACGCTTATAAGATTGGCCGTTTTGTGGGCTGGTATTACGGCGCCAACCGCGAGCGCAAGGCGCGCGTGATTGTGGGCAAGGACACCCGTCGCTCGAGCTATATGTTCGAGGCGGCGCTGGTGAGCGGCCTGGTCGCGAGCGGTGCGGACGCCTATATGCTGCACGTGATCCCCACGCCGGGCGTAGCGCATCAGACCGTGGAAGGCTGCTTCGATTGCGGCATCATGATCAGCGCGAGCCACAACCCGTTTTGCGATAACGGCATTAAGCTCGTCAATAGCGACGGTTTTAAGATGGACGAGGACGTACTGGAGCTCATCGAGGACTACATCGATGGTAAGAACGAGGTACCGCTGGCCACGGGCAACCACATCGGCGCCACGGTGGACTACATGCAGGGCCGCAACCGCTACATTGCTTCGCTCATCGCCAGCGCGAACTTTTCGTTGCAGGGCGTCAAGATCGGTATCGACTGCGCCAACGGCTCGGCTTCCTCGGTGGCCAAGCCGGTGTTTGACGCGCTCGGTGCCGACGTGCGCGTGATCAACGCCGCGCCCGATGGCTTTAACATCAACGTCGACTGCGGCTCCACGCATATAGAGCGCCTGCAGCGTCATGTGGTGGAGCAGGGCCTGGACGTGGGCTTTGCCTATGACGGCGATGCCGATCGCTGCTTGGCCGTGGACGAGCGCGGTCGCGTGGTAGACGGCGACCAGATTCTGTACGTGTGTGGCGTGTATCTGAACAAGCACGGTCGCCTTTCGGGCGGTACCGTGGTGCCGACGATTGCCAGCAACTTTGGCCTGGTCAAGTCGCTGGAGCTTGCCGGCCTAAGTGCCGTGACCAGCGGCGTGGGCGACCGTCACGTGTATGCCAAGATGCGCGAGGGCGGCTACAGCCTGGGCGGCGAGCAGACGGGCCATACGATCTTTGGCGATATCGAGCGCACGGGCGACGGCATTATGACCTCGCTGCGCGTGATGGAAGTGATTCGCGCCGAGCGCGAGACCCTCTCGCAGCTCACGGCTCCGTGCAAGCTGCTGCCGCAGGCGCAGGTGGCCGTGCACGTGGCGGACAAGGACGCCGCGCTGGGCAACATGGGTGTGCAGGCCGCCATCGCCGAGGCCGAGGCATCGCTGGCGGGCGAGGGACGCGTGCTCGTGCGCAAGAGCGGAACCGAGTCGGTGATTCGCATTTTGGCCGAAGCTCCCGACCAGGCATCCGCCGATGCCGCCATGAAGCGCATCGCCAACGCACTCGAGGCTCTATAGCTACGCGGTTTTACCAAACCGCGTAGCTGCTCGACGCTGCAAACGGCCCCAAGCGGCAATCTGACGCTCAATTTCAAGGGCGCGACCAGAAGGTCAGCGCCCTTTCATTTCACGTCACCTTGCTCGCTTGGGGCCGTTTTCGCTGACGTTGCCAAGACATCGGCGTCAACATGGTTGGCGTTGGCGATGGCGTGCTGGTCAATCCTTACAGCTCGTATAGCGTGGTGAACTTGTCTTGGAGGTAGCTGCAGTAGTAACGGGCGTCAAAGTCCATACCACAGGCGCCCTTGATGAGCTCCGGCGCGTCCTTGGCGCGGCCCCACTGCCAAATGTGCTCGCCCAGCCAGGCACGGACGGGCGCCAGATCGCCGCTCGCGCAGGCACCGGTAAGGTCGACGCCGTCGCGGCACATGGCCGGCACAAACATGGCGTCGTAGGCGCTGCCCAGCGCATAGGTGGGGAAGTAGCCAAACGAGCCGCCGCTCCAGTGCGTATCCTGTAGGCAGCCGTGCGTGTCGTCGGGAACGGGAATGCCCAGGTACTCATCCATGAAGCGGTTCCAAAGCGCGGGGATGTCCTTGGCCGTGGCCTCGCCGGCAAACAGCATGCGCTCGATCTCGTAGCGCACCATAATATGCAGCGGATAGGTGAGCTCGTCGGCCTCGGTGCGGACCAGCGACGGCTGCGCGATGTTCACGGCGCGGTAGAGCGTGTCTTCGTCCACGCTGCCATAGACCTCGGGCGCGTGGCGGCGCAGTACCTCGAGCAGCGGCCCCATAAAGGCGCGGCTGCGGCCCACGGTGTTCTCGAAGAATCGGCTTTGGCTCTCGTGGATGCCCATAGAGGTGCCGCCCTCCAGGCACGTGCGCGCATAGGCGGGGTTCACGCCCAGCTCGTACATGGCGTGTCCCGCCTCGTGGATGATGCTGTAGACATTGGAGATACAATCGTCCTCGTAGATGTGCGTCGCGATGCGCGCGTCACCCACGGCAAAACCCTCGCTAAACGGGTGCTCGGTAAAGGCAAGCGTGGTGTCGTCCAGATTCAGGCCGACAAGCTTCATCAGGTCGAAGCTTATGGCACGCTGGGCAGCCTCGGGCACGTGGGCGTGCAAAAAGTCGGCGGCCGGCTGCTGGCCGCGCTCGCCGATGGCGTGCACGAGCGGCACGACCGTGGCCTTGACCTCGTCACAAAACGCATCGAAGCTCTTGGCGGAAAGGCCGCGCTCGTACTGGTCGAGCCAAACGTCGTATGGGTCGCGCTTGGGGTCCATAAGCTCGGCCTGATGCTTGAGCTGGCCCACAACCTTGTCCACATAGGGCTCAAAGCTCGCCCAGTCATTGGCCGTCTTGGCCTTGTGCCACACGGCGTCGGCCTCGCAGGTGAGCCTGGTCCAGGCCTCGGCCTCCTCGGTAGGGACAACGCTCGCTTCGCGCTGGTCGCGGCCGAGCACGCGGAGCTCGTCGAGCAGCTGCGGGTCGTCTACATGTCCGCCTGCAACCGTCTCGCGCGCTAACGAGCGTACGAGCTCAACGGATTTCTCGCTGGTCAGCAGCTTGTGATGCTCGCCGGCAAGCGTACCCATGGCGTCGGCACGGGCGGCAGCGCCGTTGGCGGGAGCAATCGTCGCTCCATCGAACTCGGCAATCTTGAGCAGGTACTCGCGAGTCCACAGCTTGCCTTCGAGTTTGCGGAACTTTTTGACGGCCTTGTCGACCTTCATGCCTTTAGGCGTCTTGCCCGCTGCGGGCTTGGCCTTCTTATCGAGCTTCTTTCCCATATCGTATCCTTAATCTCGCAGGCCGAGCGCCGCAGGCGGGTGCACGGCCAGTTTGCACAGCTACCTGCTTTGTACCCAGCGCGAACAAAACGGAACGCGGCGATATGCTTGCAGAATGTGTTATCCTATAGCCCAATGCGTTGACGGAGAGGGTTTTGCCCGCCGCGTCGCCGGCAAGAGAGGGAAGGTCATGGGCTGCAAGCCTTCCTGCGGTGGCAAGGGCCAAGCGTTCACTCCCGAGCAGCGACCTCAACGGGCGCGCGGCCAGTGGCAGCAAAGCCCCAGTAGGGAAGCCGTGAGCCTCGCGACAAGAGGCGCAGAGTGGGCGCGGCGGGCCAGACATCCGCCGGGTCAAACAAGGTGGTACCGCGGAATTTAACCGTCCTTGGGCAATGCACATGCCCGAGGGCGGTTTTTTTGTTACCGAACCGGGCCGAGCATCCGCAGCATCGGGCGGCGTCAGCCGTCCCGGAGCGCGGATACGCGAGAGACGAAAGGGAAGACATGAGTCTGATTGATGATCTGGTCAAACTCGAGGAAGAGGCCAAGGAGCTCGTCGCAGGCGCCGACGACGCCGCAAAGCTCGAGGCTGCGCGCGTTGAGCTGCTCGGCCGCAAGGGCCGCATCACCGGCCTGATGCGTATGATGGGCAAGCTCGCCCCCGAGGATCGTCCTGTCATGGGCAAGCGCGCCAACGAGATGCGCCAGCTGATCGAGGGCATGCTCGACGAGCGCACCACCGAGATGAAGGCCGCCGCCCTCAAGCACGCACTCGAGCACGAGGCCGTCGACATTACGCTGCCGGGCATCCGTCCGCAGATCGGTCACCAGCACCTGATCAAGCAGATCATCGAGGAGGCCGAGGACATCTTCTGCGGCATCGGCTACACCGTCGAGTCCGGCCCCATGGTCGACACCTCCTACTACAACTTCACCGCGCTCAACGCGCCCATGGATCACCCGAGCCGCTCGGCCCGCGACACCTTCTACGTGGTCGACAACAACCCCGGCAGCGTCGCGCACCCCGAGGCTCACGCCCATGGCGAGTCCGACGTACTGCTGCGCACCCAGACCTCGGGCGTGCAGATCCACACCATGGAGTCGCAAAAGCCGCCCATCTACATGATCTGCCCGGGCACCGTCTATCGTCCCGATACGGCCGACGCCTGCCACCTGCCGCAGTTCAACCAGATCGAGGGCCTGGTCGTCGACGAGGGCATCACCTTTGGCGATCTTAAGGGCACGCTCGACTACTTTGTTAAGTGCATGTTTGGCGAGGATCGCAAGACCCGCTACCGCCCGCACTTCTTCCCCTTCACCGAGCCCAGCTGCGAGGTGGACGTGAGCTGTCATGTGTGCGGCGGAAAGGGCTGCAACTTCTGCAAGCACAGCGGTTGGATTGAGATCCTGGGCTGCGGCATGGTCGATCCCAACGTGCTCATCAACTGCGGCATCGACCCCGAGAAGTACACCGGCTTTGCCTTTGGCATTGGCGCCGAGCGCGTCGCGGCCCTGCGCTACGACCTGCCCGACCTCAGAACTCTCATGACAGGCGATATGCGTTTCCTGAATCAGTTCTAGGCTGCGGCTTGCCCAAGCACGGCACCTCGGCGCTCATTCGTCGCTTGCGTACCAAAGTACGCGGCGCTCCTCTTTCGGGCCGATCTGCCGCACTTGGACAACCCTCGCTTTGTAAGGAATGTTCACAAAGTTGAAGTTTCTACCTGCATCTCTTCGCAGGCTTTCAGTATGAAAGGAGAGCTACATGCGTGTTTCTTACGACTGGCTCAAGACCATGATCGATATTCCGGAAGATCCTAAGACCCTTTCGGACGAGTATATCCGCACCGGCACCGAGGTTGAGGCGATTGACACCGTGGGCGAGTCCTTCGACCACGTGGTGACCGCCAAGGTGCTCACCAAGACCCCGCACCCCGATAGCGACCATATGTATGTGTGCTCGGTTGACGTGGGTGACAAGAACCTCGACGCCGACGGCAACCCCGCCCCGCTGCAGATTGTCTGCGGCGCGCAGAACTTCGAGGCCGGCGACCACATCGTCACGGCCATGATCGGCGCAGTTCTGCCCGGCGACGTCAAGATCAAGAAGAGCAAGCTTCGCGGCGTCGTGTCCATGGGCATGAACTGCTCTGCGCGCGAGCTCGGTCTGGGCGGCGACCACTCCGGCATCATGATTCTGCCTGAGGATACGCCCTGCGGCATGCCGTTTGCCGAGTATGTGGGCTCGAGCGATACCGTGCTCGACTGCGAGATCACGCCCAACCGCCCCGACTGCCTGTCCATGATCGGTATGGCCCGCGAGACCGGCGCCATTTTCGATCGCGATTTCCACGTGGAGCTGCCCGCCATCAAGGCAGAGACCGGCCGCGCGACCGACGACGAGCTTTCGGTCGAGATTGCCGACGAGGGCCTGTGCGACCGCTATGTCGCCCGCATCGTGCGCAACGTGAAGGTCGGCCCGTCGCCCGACTGGATGGTCAAGCGCCTCAACGCCCTGGGCGTGCGTCCGCACAACAACATCGTCGACATCACCAACTACGTGATGATGCTCACCGGTCAGCCGCTGCACGCCTTTGACCTGTCAACCTTTGCCGAGCGCGAGGGCCATCGCCGCGTGGTGGTTCGCGCCGCCCGGCAGGACGAGAAGTTCACGACCCTCGACGGCGAGGAGCGCACGCTCGACGCCGGCATGGGCCTCATCACCGACGGCGAGCGTCCCGTGGCGCTGGCCGGCGTTATGGGCGGCATGGATTCCGAGATCGAGGACGACACCGTCGACGTGATGGTCGAGAGCGCCTGCTTCAACGCCGGCCGCACCTCGCACACCAGCCGCGACCTGTCGCTGATCTCCGATGCCTCCATCCGCTTTGAGCGCCAGGTCGACGAGACCGGCTGCGTGGATGTCGCCAACGTTACCTGCGCGCTCATCGAGCAGATCGCCGGCGGCGAGGTCGCTCCCGGCTACGTCGACGTTTTCCCCGCGCCCAAGACCATCGACAGCATTAAGCTGCGCCTGGCCCGCGTGCACGCCATCTGCGGCGCCGACATCGAGCCCGACTTTATCGAGCGCTCGCTCACCCGCCTGGGCTGCACCGTCGAGCGCGACGGCGAGGACTTTATGGTTACCCCGCCGAGCTTCCGCCCTGACCTGCCGCGCGAGATCGATCTGATCGAGGAGGTCCTGCGCCTGTGGGGCATGGGCCGCGTGACGGCGACCATCCCGGCTGCCAAGAACCACATCGGCGGCCTGACGCGCGAGCAGAAGCTTACCCGCAAGGTCGGCGAGATCCTGCGCGCCTGCGGCCTCAACGAGACCACGACTTTTGGCTTTGCCGCCCCGGGCGACCTGGAGAAGATTGGCATGTCCACCGAGGGCCGCGGCTGCCCCGTGGTGCTCATGAACCCGCTGGTGGCCGAGCAGACCGAGATGCGCCGCTCGCTGCTGCCGGGTCTGCTGCAGTCTGTGGCCTACAACGAGGCCCACGGCACGCCCAACGTGCACCTGTACGAGGTCGGCAGCCTGTTCCACGGCCGCGAGAACGCCAGCCTGCCCAAGGAGACCAAGTCCGTGGCGGGTGTGCTCTCGGGCCAGTGGAGTGAGCAGTCCTGGAACATGAAGTATCGCAAGCTGCGCTTCTTCTTTGGTAAGGGCATTGTCGAGGAGTTGCTCGCTCAGCTGCGCATCGAGAAGGTGCGCTTCCGTCCCGCCGAGGGCGAGGGCTACGCCTTCTTGCAGCCGGGCCGTGCGGCCGAGGTTCTGTCTGGCGGTACCGTGCTGGGCTGGGTCGGCGAGATTCACCCCGAGGCGCGCGAGGCCTGCGGCATAGATGAGGTCGTCGTTGCCTTTGAGCTCGATCTGGACAAGCTGATCAAGGGTGCCCGCAACCAGGAGAACTACCGTGAGTTCTCGCAGTACCCGGCTGTTGAGCACGACCTTGCAATCGTGGTCGACAACTCCGTGACCTGCGAGGACCTCGAGCGCCGTATTACCAGTGCCGGCGGCAAGCTGCTCGAGGGCGTGCGCCTGTTCGATGTCTACCGCGATCCGGTCCGCATTGGCAAGGGCAAGAAGTCCATGGCCTTTGCGCTTACGTATCGCTCCGACGATCACACGCTCACCAGCGAAGAGGTCGAGAAGGCGCACCAGAAGATCGTCACCAAGGTGTGCAAGGGCGTAAACGGCGAGGTCCGCGGCTAAGATCGCTTGCGTCTGTGACGAATGTATTGCAAAACGGCGCACTGCTTTGTTGGCAGTGCGCCGTTTGCTATGATAGCCGGCGGCGTGTTACGAATCTATCAATACGTAACACTATCAAGGTGATTCAAACGGCGCTGCGATTGCGTGCCGACAATCGGGAGGCATACATGCACATTCCAGATAATTATCTGTCCCCGCAGACCGATGCCGTCATGGCGGTGGCGATGGTGCCCGTTTGGGTTCACTGCATCAAGAAGGTGCGCGCCACGCTCGATCGCGAGCACATGGCTTTTCTGGGCATCTGCGCCGCGTTCTCCTTTTTGCTCATGATGTTCAACGTGCCGCTGCCCGGCGGCACCACGGGTCACGCCGTCGGCGGTGCGCTCATCGCACTGCTGCTGGGTCCCGAGGCCGCTGCCATCGCGGTTTCGGTCGCGCTGGCGCTGCAGGCGCTGCTGTTTGGCGACGGCGGCGTTCTGTCGTTTGGCGCCAACTGCTTTAACATGGCCTTTGTGCTGCCGTTTGTCGCTGCTATCGTGTTCGGTGCGCTCAACAGTCGTCTGCACGACAAGAGCTGGGGCACCTCGGTTTCTGCCGTCGTGAGCGGTTGGGTCGGCCTGTGCCTGGCGGCCCTGTGCGCGGCAATCGAGTTTGGTATTCAGCCGATGCTCTTTACCAACGTTTCGGGCGCGCCGCTGTACTGCCCCTTCCCACTGTCCGTGGCTATTCCGGCTATGTTGATTCCGCATATGCTGGTTGCCGGCGTGATCGAGGGCGTGGCGACGGCCGCCATCTACGGTTTCATTAAGAAGACGGCGCCGAGCATTATCGTCGGGCCCGAGGCCGTCGATGGCCAGCTTGCCGCCGATGGTACCGCCAAGAAGACTTCCCTAATCCCCACGCTCATTCTGGTCGCCGTACTTGTATTGGCCACGCCGCTGGGCCTTTTGGCCACGGGTGACGCCTGGGGCGAGTGGGACGCTGAGGGCGCCGCGACCGCCGTTCAGGAGGCTGGTGACGACAGTCTGCAGGCTTCGGTCGGCCTCGATGCTCCGACCTTTGCCGATGCGCTGCCCACGGGCGACTACCTGCAGGTCTATTCCGAGGAGCAGGGCCTTGGCTTTGCCGGCCAGGCCGCGATGTATATCCTTTCGGGCGTGATTGGCGTGGCGGTGCTTACCATCGCATTCCGCCTGGTCTCGCTGACGGTCAAGGAAAGCGGTGCTCATGGCAATAGCCGAGCTGCCTAGCTGGCTTGCGGCCGAGGAGCGATATGAGCCCGTGGGGGCTCGGCATCGTGTGATGCAAAAGAATGTCCTGCACCTGGCGAGCCTGCTTGAGCGGGTTCGCCTGGGTGGAGGTGCGCACGAGGGCGGGTCGATGGTCGACCGCGCCCTTTCTTGCGTTTCGGCTCCGGTGCGCCTGGTGGGGATGTTCGTTTGCGTCCTGTGCGTGTGTCTGACGCAAAGCCCGCTGTATCTCATGTTGATGGCGGCTATCGCGCTGGTGCTCGTTGCCGTGCGCCCTGTACGCGGGCTGCGCGCGACCTTTGTGCCGGCGCTCGGCGCCGCGGGACTCGCAGTGGTTCTGGCGCTGCCTGCTCTGCTGCTGGGCGCTTCTGCCACGGGCGCCATGCTCAAGATCGCGCTCAAGACCTTCATTAATGTGTCGCTGGTACTGGGCGTTTCGTGGACGCTTACCTGGAGCCGCATGTCGGCGGCGCTCAAGATGCTGCATCTGCCCGACGAAGTTATCTTTACGTTTGATATGGCGTTCAAGCATATCGAGGTGCTGGGACTCACGGCGCACGATCTGTGCGAATCGGTCATGCTGCGCAGCGTCGGATCCGCGCCTGCGGGTTTTTCGCGCACCGACTCGCTGGCGGGTATCATGGGCATGACGTTTATCAAGGCGATGGAATGCAGCCGCGCGATGGACGAGGCTATGCTTTGTCGCGGCTTTGCCGGTGCGTATCCGGCGCCCGCGCGCGCCGGGTTTGGCTGGCACGATGCCGTTTACGCGGCCGTTGTGGCGTTGCTCGTCGTGTTGTGCGCGGTGTTGTAGCGCGGACGGTCGAACTGTCGATGTGAGTAGGGAAGGGCGGCGTTTTGGCAAACGATACGAATAACGCGATGGGTGCGAGCGGTGCTGCCGGCACCGAGATCACGCCGCTCATCGAGTTTCGCGACGTGGTGTTTTCCTATGCGGGTCATACGGTGGTCGACGGCGTTTCATTGCGGGTGAACCGTGGGGAGCTCGTTGCTCTGCTTGGTCCTAACGGCTGCGGCAAGACGACGGTCATGCGTCTTATCAACGGCCTTGAGCTTGCGGACGCGGGTGCGTACCTGTTCGACGGGCATGTGGTCGATGCGGCATATCTCAAGGATTCCGTGACGGCCCAGCGGTTCCATCAGCGCGTGGGCTTTGTGTTCCAGAATGCCGATGCGCAGCTCTTTTGCGCCACGGTCGGCGAGGAGGTCGCGTTTGGCCCCGCCCAGATGGGGCTGCCGGCAGACGAGCTCGAGCGCCGCGTGCGCGATGCCATGGGGCTGTTCCAGGTTGCCGACCTTGCCGACGCCTCTCCCTATCAGCTCTCGGGCGGGCAAAAAAAGCGTGTGGCGCTGGCGGCCGTCGTGTCGATGAACCCGGATATCTTGGTCCTCGATGAACCTACCAATGGACTCGACGAAGATTCATGCGACATCGTGGTCAACTTCTTGCTAGCCTACGTCGCGGTGGGTAAGACGGTCTTGATGAGTACGCATCACCAGGATCTGGTGCGACGCCTGGGTGCCCGCGCCATCTATATCGATCGATATCACCATGTGGTCGAGGCGCCTTCGCCGTCGTATGGAACCGAAAGCGGTGCTACGGACTAGTTGCTGCGTAAAGCGTGCGTAGCCGCCTGCGCGGCTTTGCCGTGATGGTATAGTTATCCAGGTTTTTTATGGGGGTGGCTATGCCAAGCTGGAACATTCATATCGCTCAGACGGAGCGTTTGCTGGATCGCACCAGTGTGCTTGCCGATAGTGTGCGCGACCGCAATGCCTTTTTGTTTGGCTGCGTGGTTCCGGATATCTTCGTGGGCTATATGGTTCCTGGCATTGCCGATCCCATTCCGTATAGCATTACACATTTTGCCAAGCCCGAGCCTATCCCCAAGCCGCGTGAGCAGGAGTTTTGGGACACTTATGTGGCGCCGCTGCTCAAGGGTATGCCGATAGGTGCGCCGGCTGCGGCGACGTCGATTGTCGAGGAACGCGAGCGACTGAACCGCGTGCACTATCCCCAGCGCTACAAGTATGCCGAGCCGGTTGCCGGTCCCGGCGCTAGTGAGTTCTCGCTTGCGTCCGAAGATGTGGCGCAGTCGCTGCTCGATTTAACGCTGGGCGTCTGGTCGCATCTGGTGGCCGACACGGTATGGAACACGCGTGTGAACCAGTATCTGGAGGCGCACGGCGGCAAGCCGTGTGAGGAGTTCCGCATTAAAAAGCAAGGCGACTTTGACTGGTTTGGCAAGACGCTGGGCATTGTTTCGATTCCGCGTGCGACCAATCGCCTGTATACCGCGGCGACGCGTTTTGGGCAGTATCCCATCCATAAGGAGTATGTGCTCAAGACTATCGGCGTCATGCACGAGATTGTACGCGAAAACCCCGGTGAGCCCGATCATCCGCCGTATCGCCTGCTAACCGAGGAATTTTTCGATGCAACGTTTACCGAGGTCATCGAGCTAACCGAGGCAGGCTTTGCCGAGCGCGTAGCCGCTCCCGGCACACCCGCACTGCCCCTGATTGCTAGCTGCTAGCTGGCCGGCCCGGTAGTGAACAGCTCGTCCCAATCGACAAATAGCTTTTGCCGCAGGGCATCTTCGGCGTCGCACTCCTGTTTGGTCTTTGGGGTGTAGGGAAGCCCAGCCTTTTTATGGATGAGCTCGGCTATGTGGTCGAAGCTCTTCTTATCCTTAATCTGGTCATAGGTAAGTTGGATGACGTCGTAGCCCATGCTTGTGAGTGCGGTGGCGCGCTCGGCATCGGAGAGGCTCGCGGCTTCGCTGTCATGAGCGGAGCGGCCTTGGCATTCCAGAATGACACCCATGCTGTCGGTGAAACTTTCGATGAGGATGTCGGCGTAACAGCAGGTTTTGTCATACAGCGAACGTGCGGCTTCGCTGAGCGGGATGCGCGCGTTATTGGTGATGTCTATGCCCAGGCCGCCTTCGTCGCGGGGGAGTGAGATGAGCATGGATGTTTGGACCTCGAAGGGTGAGGCAGTCTGTCCTGTCATGCGTTTGGCGGCCCAACGGAGTTGCTTGACGCCGCGCAGGCCTGCGGCCTGCTTGGCGAACGCGGCGATATCCGCCGCGCTGAGGAGCGGCGCGCGTTTCCACAAATTGGTGCCATTGCCCTTGGTGTCAACAACGCGCTCCCAGCCACAGTCGGGTGGAATGAGCTTAAGGGATATTGCCTCATCAAGTTGCTTTTGCGCACGCTCGCAGGGCGTAAATACTGCAAATGAGCTGCACATCTCATAACACGCCATGAGCAGCTGGTTGCGTGAGACCTGCGTAGCAAGGTTGAGCAGTGTGAACTCGGGCGATGTGACATCAAATCCATGTTCAGTTTGCCTAAACGACCCGGGAGGTGGTTCCTGGGTCAGCAGGCGGCTGCGAAAAAGCTTGCCGTTCGCGCGGCGACCCTTTTCGCCCACGAATCTCCAGACCGGCTTGTCGAGTAGATCCTCAAATACTGGCTGTTTTGAGTAATGCACCAAGCGATGGTCATGGTCGGGCGGCAGGATTGCCGGATAGAGTCCCAGTATCTGGGGCGGGATGCGATAGTACTGGAAAGCCGAGGGTCCGCAAGCGAGAAATGACATAGCAATCCGATCGTTTGAGCGTTGTTTGGGCTAGAAAGGCTATCGGTTTCGGAAGTGCGGGGAAAAAGAGAAGCAGGCAAAGCACAAGGAGTATTTGAGCCAACTTTATCAGGGGTTTTGTTGAAATAAAAGGGCTTGTGCTTGGGGGTGAGCAATTTTTCCCCGCACTTCCGAAAACATAGTCATTTTTGACCTTGCTAAAACGATTTAGCAGCGTCGGTTAAGGTGTGGGTTTGCCACCGGGCGAACACTTTTAGCGCTTGGGACTTTATTATTTGGGCCCTGAAGGGTGGATTTCGCGCTTTTGGTAAAGAAATGAGTGCGTGTTTTGCCGTGTGCAGGTATTGGCACACAGAAAAAGGGCCCGGAAGGCGAAGCCTTCCGGGCCCTTTGCAATGCAAATCTGCTTGCAAGTGCGATTTAGCGCACCTGAGCGACGTAAGCGACGTTGGTCGAGGAAACCTTGTCCTCGAGCTGGACGCTCATGCGGGGATCGCCGGCGGTGGCGACGGTCAGATCGCCGGCCTCGACGTAGCCGAGCTCCTTGGCGGTCTCGATCGCCTTGACGATCGTGCCGTTGACGGTGCCCTGGGTAATCTCTGCCTGGTGCGGGATGACGCCCCAGTACATGATCATCTGCTGGACGGCCCACTCGTGGCGGGAGAACGCGCAGATCGGCATGTTGGGACGGAAGTGTGAGATCAGGCGAGCGGTACGACCGGTGGTCGTCGGCACGGTGATGCACTTGGCGCCAACGGTGGTGGCCATGTTCACAGCGGACATACCCACAACGTTGTTGACGACGCGGGTGCCGTGAGCGTCAGCCGGAACCTCGAGCGGAGCGTGGGCCGGGAGGTACTTCTCGGTCTCGAGAGCGATGCTGGCCTGCATCTTAACGGCCTCGACCGGGTACTTACCGGCAGCGGACTCGCCGGACAGCATGACGGCGTCGGTGCCGTCGTAAATGGCGTTAGCAACGTCGGCAACCTCGGCGCGCGTCGGGCGCGGGTTCTGCTGCATGGAGTCGAGCATCTGCGTAGCGGTGATGACGGGCTTGTAGGCCGCGTTGCACTTGGCGATGATCTCCTTCTGGATGTGGGGAACGAGCTCGGGCTTGATCTCGATGCCCAGGTCGCCACGGGCGACCATGATGCCGTCGGAAGCCTCGAGGATCTCGTCGAAGTTCTCGACGCCAAGGGCGCACTCGATCTTCGGGAAGATCGTCACGTGCTCGCCACCGTTCTCGCGGCAAAGCTTGCGGATGCCACGGACGGACTCGCCGTCACGGATGAAGGAAGCGGCGATGTAGTCGATGTTCTCGGTCAGGCCAAAGAGGATGTCCTGACGATCGCGCTCGGTGATGGCGGGCAGCGAGATGTTGACGTTGGGCATGTTGACGCCCTTGCGCTCGCCGATCAGGCCGTCATTCTTGACGACGCAGGTCATGTCCTGGCCGTCGACGGACTCGACCTCGAGGGCAACCAGGCCGTCATCGATCAGGATGAGGGAGCCCTTCTCGACCTCGGAGGGCAGAGCCAGGTAGTCGAGGGAGATGTGCTCAGCGGTGCCGTGGAAATCCTCGGACGTGGGCTGAGCGGTGACGACGATCTTATCGCCGGTCTTGACGGCGACCTTCTTGCCGTCGACCAGAAGGCCGGTGCGGACCTCGGGGCCCTTGGTGTCGAGCAGGATGCCGACGGGCAAACCGAGCTCCTTGGAAATACGACGGACGCGCTCGATGCGACCGTGGTGCTCGTCGTAGGATCCGTGCGAGAAGTTGAAACGGGCGACGTTCATGCCCGCCTTGATCATCTCGCGGATGGTCTCGTCGCTATCGCAGGCGGGACCCATGGTGCATACAATCTTAGTGCGCTTGTACATTCAGACCTCCATCTGACATCGTCTTGCGCTGATAGATAAAGCATAAGAAATAAAACTGAGTTGATTATAACGAAATGACGACCGAATACCCCAAAAAATCGACCGTACGCCGATTTAGAAGTTCATTCTTTAGTCAAAAAAGACTAAAGAAAAACTTTTACCAAGCGGTCTTACCGCTGCTATCTGGGCGATATTTCAGTTTGCCGATGCGCTGAAGAAAAAACGTTTTATCAATCTCGAGCATCACACTGTCTGCACCGTTGCACCCGAGCCGTGTTTCCAATTGGAATGTTTTGGCTAGACGCGCCGCTTTGGGGTACCATAGCTCCACTATCAACTGCCGCTCAGCACGGCAGCCTTGATGAGCCCTTGCCCTTCTCCTGGGAATTATGATCGGGCATCAATCTGCTGAGTGGCCCGAATCCCAGGAGGGGACTCTATATGCAAAAGGAATACCTGTCCGCCGCGGCGGAGGTGCTCAGCGACCAAGGTGTCGATGAGAACCTCGGCCTGAGCACCGGCGAGGCGTCGTCGCGTCTTGCCAAGACAGGCCCTAACAAGCTTGAGGAAGCCGAGAAAACGCCGCTTTGGAAGCGTTTCTTTGAGCAGATGGCCGACCCCATGGTCATCATGTTGATCGCGGCCGCGGTTATCAGCGCGCTCACGGGCATGGTCAAGGGCGAGCCCGACTTTGCTGATGTCGCCATCATCATGTTCGTCGTTATCGTCAACTCGGTGCTGGGCGTAGTCCAAGAGGCCAAGAGCGAGGAGGCCCTCGAAGCCCTGCAAGAGATGAGCGCGGCGCAGTCCAAGGTACTGCGCGACGGCAAGCTCGTGCACCTGCCGAGCGCCGAGCTCGTGCCCGGTGACGTGATCATGCTCGAGGCGGGCGACTCCGTCCCGGCCGACTGCCGCGTGCTCGAGAGCGCCACGATGAAGATCGAAGAGGCCGCACTCACCGGCGAGTCCGTGCCGGTCGAGAAGCACGCCAACGTGATCGAGCTTGCTGCGGGCACCGATGACGTGCCGCTCGGCGACCGCAAGAACATGTGCTACATGGGCTCCACCGTTGTGTACGGCCGTGGCCGCGCCGTCGTGGTCGGCACCGGTATGAACACCGAGATGGGCAAGATTGCCGGCGCCCTGGCCGAGGCTAAGGAAGAGCTCACGCCGCTGCAGGTGAAGCTCGCCGAGCTCAGCCGCATCCTTACCATCATGGTTATCGTCATCTGCGTCGTCATCTTTGGCGTCGATATCCTCCGCCACGGCGTGGGCAACGTCCTTACCGACCCGACCGCTTTGCTCGACACCTTTATGGTCGCCGTCTCGCTCGCCGTCGCTGCCATCCCCGAGGGCCTGGTCGCCGTTGTGACCATCGTGCTGTCGCTTGGCGTGACCAAGATGGCCAAGCGCCAGGCGATTATCCGCAAGCTTTCTGCCGTCGAGACCCTCGGCTGCACGCAGACCATCTGCTCCGACAAGACCGGTACCCTTACTCAAAACAAGATGACCGTCGTCAAGCACGAGCTTGCTGCGCCTAAGGAGAAGTTCCTGGCCGGTATGGCGCTGTGCTCCGATGCCCAGTGGGACGAGGATTTAGGCGAGGCCGTGGGCGAGCCGACCGAGTGCGCGCTTGTCAACGACGCCGGCAAGGCGGGCCTCACCGGCCTGACTGCCGAGCATCCGCGTGTGGGCGAGGCCCCGTTCGACTCGGGTCGTAAGATGATGTCCGTGGTCGTCGAGACCCTGGACGGCGAGTATGAGCAGTACACCAAGGGCGCGCCCGACGTGGTGATCGGCCTGTGCACCCACATCTACGAGGGCGATAAGGTCGTCCCCCTGACCGAGGAACGTCGTGCCGAGCTCGTGGCGGCCAACAAAGCCATGGCCGACGAGGCCCTGCGCGTGCTGGCGCTGGCGAGCCGCACCTACACCGAGGTTCCCGCCGACTGCAGTCCCGCTGCGCTCGAGCACGACCTGGTCTTCTGCGGCCTGTCCGGCATGATCGATCCCGTTCGCCCCGAGGTCGCCGACGCCATCCGCGAGGCCCACGATGCCGGTATTCGCACCGTGATGATCACGGGCGACCATATCGATACCGCCGTGGCCATTGCCAAGCAGCTGGGAATCGTCACCGATCGCAGCCATGCCATCACCGGTGCCGACCTCGATCGCATGAGCGACGAGGAGCTCGACGCGCATATCGAGGACTACGGCGTGTACGCCCGCGTCCAGCCCGAGCACAAGACCCGCATCGTCGAGGCTTGGAAGTCGCGCGACCAGATCGTGGCCATGACGGGCGACGGCGTCAACGATGCCCCGTCCATCAAACGCGCCGACATCGGCGTTGGCATGGGCATCACCGGCACCGACGTTACCAAGAACGTTGCCGACATGGTGCTTGCCGACGACAACTTCGCCACCATCATCGGTGCCTGCGAAGAGGGCCGTCGTATCTACGACAACATCCGCAAGGTCATCCAGTTCCTGCTTTCGGCCAACCTTGCCGAGGTCTTCTCGGTGTTCATCGCCACGCTCATCGGCTTTACCATCTTTCAGCCGGTGCAGCTGCTGTGGGTGAACCTGGTCACCGACTGCTTCCCCGCGCTCGCGCTGGGCATGGAGGACGCCGAGGGCGACATCATGAAGCGCAAGCCGCGCAACGCCAAGGACGGCGTCTTTGCCGGCAATATGGGCCTGGACTGCGTGGTCCAGGGCCTGATCATTACCGTGCTGGTGCTGGCGAGCTTCTTTGTGGGCGTGTACTTTGACATGGGCTACATCCACATCGCCGATATGATCGCAGGCAATGCCGACGAGGAAGGCGTGATGATGGCGTTCATCACGCTCAATATGGTCGAGATCTTCCACTGCTTCAATATGCGCAGCCGTCGTGCGTCGCTGTTCACCATGAAGAAGCAGAACAAGTGGCTGTGGGCCTCCGCCGCGCTGGCGCTGGTACTGACGGTGATCGTAACCGTGCAGCCGACGCTTGCCGAGATGTTCTTTGGTCCCGTGACGCTCGAGCTCAAGGGTGTTATCGCCGCGCTGGGCCTTGCCTTCCTGATCATTCCGCTGATGGAGATCTACAAGGCGATCATGCGCGCCGTGGAGAAGGAGTAGGTCGAAAGGCTATCCTTCCCACCGGCCCGACCGCCTGCGGGGTTTCCACGGGCACGTCCTCGCCGCTTTGCGGCTGCGGGATGTGCCCTTGGGAAACCCCTCCCGGCGGGCGGGCCTTCGGATAACCTCTCAGGACCATAAGCTGAGGGAAAGTTTGTGAGCTGGTCGGGCTTTGCCCGGCCAGCTCTTTTTGTTTTAAAATACCTGCTCAGTTGTGTGGTTTTGTGCTGGGAGGCATCTGTGGGCAAAGCTAAGGCTAAAGCGAAGAAAAAGACGACGGGGGCGCGGGCTAAGCGCGATCGTCGCCGGAAGCTCGCGACCGAGGCTCCCGCATCTGCTGAGGAGCTGCTGGCAAGCGTGCCGGGGCTTGACGCGTTGCAGGATGTTCCGGCGTTCGATGACCTGCCGGTCGATGCGGCTCAGCAGGCTGCATTTGACGACTTTTGCGCACAGGCTGAGGAACCCGAGCAGATGCAGCTCGGTGCCGTGGTGCGCCTGGACCGCGGATTTCCGCTGGTGGCAACTGCCGACGACACGTTTCGTGCCGAGCATGCCGTAGGGTTTGCCAAGTCGCGTGGCGAGGACGAGGTCTTGCTGCCCGCTGTGGGCGACCGCGTGGCGGTTCGCCGTGCTCCCGGGCACGATATGGGCGTGATTGAGTGCGTGCTGCCGCGCCATACGAGCTTTGAACGTTGGCGCGGCCGTGCCCGCGGAGAGCGCCAGGTGCTCTGCTCCAACGTGGATAGCGTGCTAATCGTGCAGGCGCTCGGTGCTGGCGAGGTGCTGCTCGACCGCGTGGCGCGCTCGCTGGTGTTGGCGCTCGACTGCGATGCCGAACCGGTGGTGGTGCTCACCAAAGCTGACCGCTGCGATGCCGAGGAGCTCGAGCGCGATCTGGACCGCGTGCGCCGCCTGGTGGGTCCGGACGTGCGCGTGATCGTGACGTCCTCTGCCGAGGGCCTCGGCCTGGACGAGGTCCGTTCCTGCGTGCCTGCTGGGAGCTGCGCCATGATTCTGGGCGAGTCGGGTGCCGGCAAGTCGACGCTGCTCAATGCACTGCTGGGCCACGATACGTTGGCGACCGGCGGTGTGCGCGAACGCGACGATCAGGGCCGTCACACTACCGTCGCGCGCGTGATGGTGGCGCTGCCGGGCGACGCCGGCGTGATCGCCGATGCCCCGGGCCTGCGCAGCCTACCGCTCGTGGGTCACGAGCGGGGTCTGGCGCGCGCCTTCCCCGAGATTGTCGAGGCATCGCGCGCGTGCCGGTTTGGCGATTGCACACATACCCATGAGCCGGGTTGCGCCGTTCGCGAGGCCGAGGACGCCGGGCAGATCGACGGCCTGCGTCTGGAAACGTTCCAAAACCTGGCGTCATCCATGCGCGTGAGCGCTCAAATGCTCGATCCCGATGTCCATTTGTAATTGATTTTTCCTATGACAGCCGTCTCCCAACTGTTCGGGAGACGGCTTTTTTGCTGTGGAAAAGCCTCGAAACATGCAGTTTGCTGACGTGCTGACCAAAACCTTGCCACGAGCTTGACGGGCTGGTCAGTTTTTGGTCAGCGATTGGTTTGACATCGAAAACCAAGATCGCGATTGCGCCGCTTTGCACTCTGACCGCCCAGACAATGGTGGTACGGGCATTCGCCCGGCACTGCCATGAGAGGAGCGGCCGTGAACAAGAGCAAGCGCATCGCCATCAGTCTGGTCGCAGGCGTGCTCGCTGCTCTGCTCTGCATGGTTTACGGCTCGTCGATCCGCTCGCAAGCCGAACAGGTCCAGGCTGAGACCTTGGCCAAGTACGGGGGCGATCGCGTCGAGGTATGCGTTGCGGCGCGCGATATCGATGTGGGCGAGACCCTCGATGAGACCAATGTCATAACCCAGGAATGGCTGACGAGCCTGCTGCCGCGTGACGCAGCGACCGAGCTGCGCCAGGTGCGCGGCGACGTGACGACTTCGCGTATTCCCAAAAACGCCGTGATCTGCAATGTCTACACCAAGGCCGAGAGCCACAAGCTCGAGGTGCCTAAGGGCAAGGTCGCCGTTTCGGTGGCGGTCGATGCCGAGCACTCGGTCGGCGGCGCCACGGGCGTGGGCAGCTACGTGGATGTGTATGTGCAAAAAGACGGCGTAACCGATCGGCTGTGCGGCGCGTACGTGATCGATACCAGTGAGGATTCCGGTGCCACGCGCGAGGGCAAGATCGAATGGGTGACGCTGGCGGCTGACCCCGAAGACGTCAAGGAACTGCTGGGCGCCTCGGGCAAGGGAACGGTCAGCTTGACGATTCCCGCCACGGCTCGCGGCAAAAAGAGCGGAGGCGACGAGTGATGAAGGCGATCTGGCTTGCGTGCTGCGCGTGCGGCGATTACGGGCTGTTGCAGCGGGAAGTCGAGGGCCGTGATGCGGGTGCACAGGTGCTTCGCGTGGGTGACCTGGACGGGCTGGTTTCCATGGCGCGGGCGTTTCCGTCGCGCCGCGGGGCTGCCATCATCGCGGCGTCTCTGTTTGATACCGAAGATGTGCGCAAGACTGTTGCGCGCCTGACGGCCGAAGGCCGCGTGAGTCGCGTGGTCGTGTTGATAGAAGCGCTCGATCCGTCGGATATCGAGGGGCTGTTTCGCGCGGGGGCGACCGAGGTCATCGCTGCGCACAGTATATGTGGCAACGGGCGCGCGGGCGAGGGAGCGGTTGATTCCGATCGGCGCATGACGATTGAGCCCGATGCTTTTGTTGATAGGGAACCCGGGGCGCCTCGCGCTACAAGAGGCCCGCGTGTTGATGATTATGGAAAAGCGGAAGCCGAGCATGGTCGGCGCCCCCGGAACCCCCTTGTATACGATGACGCTGGAGGGCCGGCACAGCATGCTGGCGACTCCCCGGCTGTAGATATGGGATACGTGCACGGCGTGAATCTGGCGGATGAACTGAACGAAGTTGAGGGCTTTGCCGGGTGCGGCGAGTTGTCGCCGATGCAGCATGAGCAGATTGCACAGAACGAGCCTGCCTCGCAGACCGAACAAGCTGCCATGCCGGCTTGGACGCAGCGTGTGGTTGCGGCGGGGGAGACGGGGACGCTGTCACCGACGCCCGCCCCGCCGCTTCAGATGCCGCCGGCAGACGCCGCCGCTCCGCCGCATCGAGCTCCGGTCATCTGCGCCATTTCGGGTTCGGGCGGTTGCGGCAAGTCGACGATTGTTGCCACCATGGCACACACATCGTCGCTGTTGGGCTTGCGTGCCGCCGTGCTCGACCTGGACCTGATGTTTGGAAACCTTTACGACTTGTTAGGCGTCGATGCTCCGCGCGATATAGCGGCACTTATCGAGCCGTCGGCGGCGGGCGCGCTCGCCGAGCCGGATATCGTAGCCGCATCGATGCGCGTGGCGCCGGGCGTTACGCTCTGGGGTCCCGTCGCGGCGCCCGAGCAAGCCGAGCTCATGGCACGTCCGGTGGAGCTATTGCTTGATGTTCTGCGTCGCGAATCCGACGTGGTCTTTATCGATACCTCGGTCTTTTGGGGCGACGCCGTGGCGGCTGCGGTGGCGGCGAGCGACCGTTGTCTGGTCGTTGGCGATGCGGCGGTGTCGTCCGCGACATCGGCGTCGCGCGTCATTGAACTGGCAAGTCGAGTAGGTGTGCCGCGCACGCGCATGAGCGCTGTGTTCAACCGGTTCGGTGCGCGCGGGGCAGACGAGGACGTCGCCATGCGCTTTGAGATTGCCTGTGCGTTGAGCTCCAAGATTCGTATCGCCGATGGCGGACAGGATCTCGCCGCGCTCATGGCGTTTGGGCGCGCTGACGAGGCAGTGGGGCAGACCAGCGCTTTTGCGACCAGTGTGCGCGAGGCCACGCGCGAGATGCTCGTGGAACTGGGGTGCGCCGTCGGCCCTTGGAGCGATATGGTCGCCGACCGTGCAACACGCACCGAACGCCCGCGTATTCGCCTTCCCTGGTCGCGCGAGGGTGATCAGCGATGAGCCTGCAAACGAGGATTAAGGCTGCCGGCGCTGCAGCGACGGCAGCGCCTGTAGATGCAGGGCGTCGCCGCGCGGTGAAACGACGCACCAAGCGCGCCGTAATGGACCGCATGGGTTACGACGAAGTGGCGCGTATCAGCGCCTATATCGACCCGGCGCTTGCCCGCTCGGAATTGCGTCCCGCGGTGGAGGCGGCGCTCAATGTTGAGGAGCCGACCGATCTCGCGACGCCCGAGCGCGAGACCATCATCGACGAGATTTTGGATGATGTGGTGGGCTTGGGGCCGTTGCAGCCGCTCATCGAGGACGACACCGTTACCGAGATCATGATCAACGGCTGCCGCTCGGCTTTCTTTGAACGCGGCGGCGTTTTGTATCCCATCGAGCACGCGTTTGAGGACGACGAACAGATCCGTGTGCTAATCGACCGCATCATCTCGCCACTTGGCCGCCGTATCGACGAGCGCAGCCCCATTGTCAACGCCCGCCTCAAAACGGGCTATCGCGTCAACGCGGTGATTCCGCCTGTGGCGATTGACGGACCGATTCTCACCATCCGAAAGTTCTCGGACCGTATCTGCTCTCTGGACGAGCTCGTGGGGTTGGGATCGCTGCCGCTTTGGTATGCGCAGCTGCTGTCGTGCGCGGTGTCGCTGCGACAGGACCTGGCGGTTGCGGGGGGCACGGGATCTGGTAAGACCACCCTGCTCAACGCGTTGTCATGCGAGATTTCCACCGGCGAGCGCATCGTGACGATCGAGGACTCTGCCGAGCTCAAGTTTGCGCATCATCCGCACGTGGTGCGCCTAGAGGCGCGCGAGGCTTCAATTGAGGGTGAGGGCGCGGTGACGATCCGCGACCTGGTAACTAATGCCCTGCGCATGCGCCCCGACCGCATCGTGGTGGGCGAGGTGCGCGGTGCCGAGTGCTGCGACATGTTGCAGGCCATGAACACGGGCCACGACGGGTCGCTCACCACACTTCATGCGGGTTCAGAACAGGAGACCGTGGTGCGCCTGACGTTGCTTGCACGTTATGGCATCGATCTGCCGAGCGAGCTCATCGAGGAGCAGATTGCCATGGCGCTCGACGGCATCGTGATGTCCGAGCGCCACGCCGATGGCAGGCGCTTTGTGGCCTCATATTCGGGGGTTCGCCGCGGCGTGTCGGGCGGTGTTGAGCTCGAACGCTACGTGACTTTCGATGCCGCCGAGTGCACCTGGACGCTCGACCGCGAGCCGCCGTTTATCGCAGAAGGCCTGCGGTCGGGGACGCTTACACAAGAGGAGGTGGACGAATGGAGATCGCTATGCCCCTCGTCGTAGGGGGCTTGGCAGGGCTTTCTGTCGCGACGGCGTGTGGGGCAGAGCCTCGTGTGCCGCAGGTACCGCCGGCGGAGCTGGCACGTCAGGCGCTCGAGACGGTGGCAGAGAAGCTGCCGCGTGAGCTGGTGGAAAACGATCTGCTGAAAAAGATCGCCCGTTCGTGGGCATCGTTGGTCCCCACAGATCGCTTTGGGCTTGCTATTGAGGATAACGCGACTCGCTTGGCATTTCTGCTGCTATCGAGCGGTGTCTGCTGCGTTTTGCTAACGATGGTGTCGTTATCGCCCCTCGGATTTGCCTTGGGACTTGTTGCCCCGTTTGCCGTTGGCGTCGCCCGGGATGGCTTTGAGAGTCGGCGCGAGCAACACGATGTGGAGGAGGCCATGCCCGAGGCGTTTACCGCACTTTCCATGTCGCTTGCCTCGGGACATTCGCTGGCCCAGGGCATGCGCTTTGTGGGCGCTCATGCGCAAGAGCCGGTGCATACCGAGTTTTTGCGGGTGGCGGCGGCGATCGATTGCGGCATCTCGGCGACCGATGCGCTCGACGACCTGCTTGTCCGCATCGACGCCCCCGGGCTTTCGCTTGTCGCGTTGGCGCTCAAGGTGTCGCAGCGAACCGGTGCCCCGCTTGCCGACCTGCTGGCCGAGGCGTCGAGCATGGTGGGGGAGCGCATTGAGCTCAAGCGCCGCCTGGATGTCAAGACGTCGCAGGCCCGCATGTCGGCGCATATGGTCGCGGCGATGCCGGCGGGCATGTGCGCGGTGTTGGCGCTGCTTTCGGCAGATTTTCGTCGCGGTCTTGTGACGCCTGCCGGTGCGGGCGCTGTGGTGCTGGGTCTTGCCCTCAACGCCGTTGCCCTGGTGGTTATCCGGCGCATTATGAGGGTGGAGCTATGAGCGCCCTGGTTGCAGTTGCGGCTTGCCTGTGCGCTCTGAGTGTATTTGTCGCGACGGGTTTGGATCGGGCGGATGCACGCAAGATCGCAGGTACCTGCAAGCGCGAGGCAGTGCTGGTCGCTGCTGCGGGTCGCTCGGTGGCCGATGCCCTGACCGCGCGAGTGAAGGGCGCGGTTGGGGCGGGCGGCCCGGCGCGAGTGTCGCTCGGCGAAGTGTCCGAGATGATCGATGTTGTTCGCTTGGGTCTTTCGGCCGGTCTTTCGTTTGATGCGGCGCTTGAGATTTTCTGCGCCAACCGCCGGTCAGTGCTGGCTCTTCGCCTTGAGCGGGCCCGCATGGCGTGGCAGGTGGGCGTGGGCACGCGTGAGGACGAGTTGTTGGCCGCCGCGCGCGACCTGGACGTGCGAGCGCTCGAGACCTTTGCCATCACGGTGGGGCAGGCGCTCGCCCTGGGTGCCCCACTTGCCGAGACGCTGGCCGCTCAAAGTCGCGAGATCCGTGCAGCTCATCGCGCCGCGGTTGAGCGCGAGATCGAGCGTGCGCCCGTCAAGCTGCTGATTCCCACCGGCACGCTCATCTTGCCGGCGTTGCTTCTGTCCATATTGGGCCCGCTGCTGGGAGCAGGCGGGATGATGTAGGGAGGAATACATGAACACGATGGTCGAAGTTGCTGACAAGGCTTGGAACTGGGCTTTTTGCCGGGCGATCCGCGCTCGCCAGCATGCCAAGGAACTGTTGCAGGAGGAGAGCGCGCAGGGTACCACCGAGTACGCCATTTTGGTGGGCGTGCTTGTGGTGATCGCGATTATTGCCATCGTTGCATTTAAAGGCAAGGTTAAAGAGCTATGGGATGCGATCAGCGAGGGCATCAACAGCCTGTAGAGGGCGAGCGCCCCATCGGGGTGCTGCTGGTGTTTGCTTGCCTGATCGTGGCGATAGCGGCGGTGCTTTGGGGGCTTAACGCCGCGCGGCAGCAGCGTCCTGGGGCCGCCTTCGACTCGGGCTCAGATTCGGCGGTGGCGTCTCAAAAAGATGAGACGCGAGATGCGGACGATTCGGATGTCGCTGTCACGGCGCAAACCTTTCTGCGGACGCTCGACAAGCGGTCTGCCACTGCGACGGATTCGCCTGAGGGCAACGCGATTGCGGTCCGGCTTGCATGGTCCGAGGACCGACCGATGACCGAGGCAGCGGCGGATATGTTACGCGCCTACCGCGAGGTGCCAACGGCCCAGCTCGCCCTGAGCGGCTATCTCGATATTAAGGGCAACGTATGGGGCGCCATCGTGCGCGATGGACGCGGCTGGGTCGATATGGTGACGGTTGCTGCGGATGTCGGCGATGCCTCGTGCCGCCTGCGAGTGATCCGCCTGAGCCCGCAGGCATCGAACTCAAAGGAGGGGTCGTGAAATGCATGACGTCCTGCGCGAGGAATCTGCCCAGGCGACGGTCGAATACGCCATCGTCACGGTGGCGCTGCTTTCCATCGTGCTGGCGATCGCGGGACTTTGGCGTGCTGGCACCGATGGGCGCTTGGCGGCGCTGGTCGAGCGGGCGGCATCCCATGGCGTCGCCTCGACGTCGGTTATCGACGCCGCTGCGGGCGCTAAGGACATCTCGTTGTATTGATATCGCGCGCGAGGACCGGGCGCAGTCTACGGTCGAGGCCGCTTTTTTGCTGCCGACGTTTCTGACGCTCATCCTTCTCGCACTGCAACCGGTGTGCCTGCTCTATACGCGCGCGGTCATGGAGTCTGCCGCCGCCGAGACCGCGCGGCTCATGACCACGACGACGGCGGAGGACGATGATCTTAAGGAGTTCACCCGCCGCCGGCTTGCCGCAGTGCCCAACGTTTCGATCTTTCATGCCGGCGGGCCGTTGTCGTGGGATATCGAGCTTGGCCGGGCCGGTGCGGGTGGCGTCTCGTCCGTGTCCGTTTCCGGCGAGGTCAAGCCGTTGCCTGTGATCGGTGCGTTTGCGCAGGCTATGGGTGGTACAGCCGAGGGCGGCTACGTTGAGCTCAAGGTCAATGTCTCGTATCAATCGCGTCCCGAATGGCTGGAGGGAGATTATGATTCGTGGATTGCTGCATGGGATTAAGCGTTTCTGGTCTAGACGCGTTTTGACGCGCCGTCCGAGCTGCCATCGCAAACGAGGCGGCTTTATGGGTCGAGCCGGTGTCGACCTGTTTATCGAAGACGGTGCCTACACCACGCTTTCCTCTGCCGTGGTCATCCTAGTGGTGCTCACGTTGTTGTTTTCGTCAACCGCGGCGATATGGAGCATGTCGCGTGCCGGGGATACCCAGATGGCGGCCGATAGCGGCGCGCTGGCGGGTGCCAACGTAGTGTCGTCCTATCACACGGCTGCCACGGTGGTTGATGCGAGTATCTTGAGTCTGGGGCTGGCGGGGTTTGCCACGATCGGGACGGGCCTGGTCGCCATCCTCATCCCGGGTGCCGAGCCGGTTGCTGGCAATATGGTCGACACCGGGATTGGGATCATTAAAACGCGCAACAAGTTTGCCAAAAGCGCATCGGAAGGCTTACAGAAAATCGAGACGGCTCTGCCGTATCTGGTTGCCGCGCGAGCTACACAGGCGGTGTCGGCGCAGGATACCGATAGCGTGAGCTATACCGGTACGGCGCTTGCCGTGCCCAGGACATCCGAGTCCGATTTCGTTGCGCTCGAGGGGTCCGAGATCTCGACCGATGCTATTAAAGACACGTCAGATGATTTAGAGCTCGCAGCCAAAAAGTTGAAGGAGGCTTCTGAAGATACGGCGAAAGCAAAAGAGCGCGCCTGGCTTGCGGACTGCGGCGGGTCGGACAAGGGCACGATTGGTAGCCGTTCGTGCATGTGGGAGCGCGCGAAGAAGCTGGCGTCGCTGCCGGGCGAGCTCAACCCACATTACGCATCGAGCGTCACGTGGGAGCCCCAGGTGGCGCTTGACCGAGCGAGAACATATTACCGTCAGCGCCTGGCAAATGAGAAACCGCTCGGCATCAGTGTTGAGATGCAGGCGGAGTCTGCCGCTCGAAAGGCGTTCTATCGGTATGCCGGTGAAGAGCTCGGGCGTGCCTCCATCGTGGACGACGGCACGAGCGTCGTCGCGGACCTGCCGCTGCTGCCGCGCAATGCGGACGAGGTCAGGGCGAGCGATCTTTATACCGATGCCGCGTGGCCGACGAGCAGCAATGACGGCAAGACGTACATCCATTATGGAACTGGCTGCCCAAACTATAAAAAGGGAGCGCCGGGAGGACTGTCATCGGTTGCTGACTTTGACGGGAGAGAAGCATGCGACCGCTGCCATTTTGGAGTCAAGACACTGGGTGCCGTCGCCGCTCCTTCTACATCGATCGAAAACGGCTTCGAGTATCACTTTGACAAGTTCAAAGACGCCATGGAAGACTACGCCGAATGCCGCAACAAAGAGCTTGAGCTCGAGCGACAGACCGAAGGCGAGGCCGATCGCGCGGGAAGCGCATTCGATCAGGCCATTCAAGCGCTTTCGGGTGAGCGTCCGCGTATCGCGCCGCCCGGTCGCAACGGCGTGGTCGCCCTTGCGGTTTCGGGCGATATGACCAGCCCCGATCAACTTAACTCCTCGTTTAACACGGCGGTTGAGCTTGGCAGTCGCGGTGCCATCTCTGCCGCGGTGCTGGCGCCCGATGAGGCGACGGCGCAAAACAACGTGCTTTCGCGATTTTTCTCGACATTGAAGGAACGCTCGGGCGGCGTTGCCGGCGTGCTCGACGGCGTCATGGATGTTTGGGGACGGCTGCTCGTAGGATACGGTGATATCCAAGGTTCGGCCGACGAACTTATGGACGAGATGATTAAAGACCTAGGAGGGGGCGGCGGCGCGTTGGGCTCCATCGCATCGTGGCTCGGCGATACCGTTTCGGCGTCCGTGGCGGCGCTGGGTTTGGAACCGTGCGACTTGCGCCTGCGAAAGCCGGTGCTGACCGATTCCGCCAACGTCATTAAGAGTCCGGGGTCTGACATTGCTGGTTTCTCTCAAGCGCAAGACAAGCTGCGAGGTATTCCGTTGGGCGTGACCGATCCCAAGGCGCTTTGCGAGGCGTTGGAATATCAAGTCGAACGCACCATTGGCGGTACGGTGTTCACGCTTGCGGAGATTCCTCTGCCCGGCGGCGGCTCCATCCCACTCACCGTCGATGTCGCCACGCTGGTTGGCGCTCTGGGCGGTGGGTCGTAATGAGTATCCGCATGCGTCTGCGCGAGGAGCGCGCCCAAGCGACGGTGGAGATGGCAGTGGTTACGCCCGTTTTGCTGGTGCTGGCACTCATCGTGTACAACGTCATGATCTTTGCCAGCGCTGTCGCGCGCTTCGACCGCGTGGTGCCCGACATCGTGTTGGCGCACGCCGTGGCGTCGGAGGGGGAGGGCGGCGAAAGCTCTGCCGATGCCTCGGCGACGGTTCAGACTCAAATTCTGAATGCCATGGAAGGCTATGACTTGCAGATCGAAGTGTCGAGCGAGCAAGGCGCGGAGGCATCGGATGGTGGCCTGCTCTCCCTATCCGGTACGTTTAGGACCTACACCTGCACCATGCACTATGAGCCGTGGCCGACTTCTCTCAGCATCGCTGGCGTTCCGCTGGGGGCGCCGACAACGTTGTCGCACGAGCGCGCGGTGACGGTCGATCCATGGCGTCCGGGGGTGGTTATGTGACCGCGGTCTCGTCCTACATCGCTTACGCGCGGGCACTCAACAGGCTGGGTTGGACGCCGGCCGAGTTTGCGGTGGCGGAGTCGTTCGTCGTGCGCCTGCTCGGCATGCTGGGACGGCGTCCGGTTGCCGCCAACGGCCTGCCGCTCGTCATGGCGTTTCCGCACTGTTCCTCGGTCCACACGTGTTTTATGGCCTATCCCATCGATATCGCCTTTATCGACCGCAACGGCAACATCCTCGCACGCTATGAAAACGTCCGTCCGTGGCGCATGTGCTCTCACCCGTGCGCCTGGGCCGTACTGGAACGTCCCTCAATCCTCGCCTCGCTCCCTGTCCTCCAACAAGTGCCGGCGTAAGAATTGGCGACAGCGGACTTTCGTCATACGAAATTGGGTAAGATGGAGGAGAAGATGCATGGATGTTGAGATCCATCCCAACGCTAAAAAGCACCTGACGGAAAAGCAGGTGCTTAGCGCCTGGCTTGCGGTTACTGAGTGCATTCGTCGCGAGTCGAAGGACGAGCCGCCGAGATGGCTTGCGATTGGATGGCTCCCAGACGGACGAAGCGTGGAGCTTGTCGCGGTCGAGCTTGTCCGTGGGTGGCTTATCATTCATGCCTTGTCTCCAGTCCAGAAGAAATTTTGGCAGAAGATTGAACAGACTCGGCAAAGGGGTCGATGATGGGCAAGACGTATACGGCCGCTAATGGTCAGGTTGTAACGGATGAAATGATTGACGCGTGGTGCAAGTCGTACGAGCGCGGAGAGTTTCCGGATGGCGAACACACCGTTGGTGGGATTGTGCATGGACGGCCCCCACTCTCAGGTGAGGGGACGGCAACGCTGTCGGTCAAGATTCCTCTGGGAATGAAGGAGGCCATTCGTCGACGGGCGGCTGTCGAGGGGATGACGCCAAGTGAGTTTGCCCGTGCGGCTCTGAGTGAAAAACTTCTTGCTTCCGGCTGATGCCTCTGACGTGCCGATTTATAGAACCGAGACTGCGCTCAAAAACTTTTTTAAAATTCTCGGTTGACCGGAACGCGTCCTTGGTTATACTAATCAAGCCTTGAAACAAGGCACACCTCAAATGGCTGGGTAGCTCAGTTGGTAGAGCAGAGGACTGAAAATCCTCGTGTCAGGGGTTCGATTCCCTTCCCCGCCACCTTGAATTGACTAGGACCTCTGCAAAGGGGTCCTTTTCTTTTATGCAGCCCCCACATGGAATCGAACACCGTGAGGGCGCGGAGCTGAGTAAACGCGTAAGCGTTTGCCAGCGCAGCTCGCAAGGCGCGCAAGCGCCGCAGCGGTCCGTCCGCGCAGCGCGCGGACGCGATTCCCTTCCCCGCCACCTTGAATTGACTAGGACCTCTGCAAAGGGGTCCTTTTCTTTTATGTAGTCCCCTGCGGAAAGCGCATCCCAGACATTCCTCCCGCTTTTGCGTCACTTTTCAGACCATTCGGTCGCCTGTCCGCACGCGCGGGTATACTCAAAACGATACTTTTCCTATGCAATACGATGCGGGCTCGACCTGCACGATCCGAAGGGGGCAGTGATGGAGAGGATACTCGGCGTTAATCTCTCTGGCTGGTTTATTCCCGAGCCTTGGGTGACCCCGTCGCTGTATGCGGCGACCGGCGCATCCAACGCGGCTGAGCTACAGGAGGCCATGGGCACCGCCGCCTATAACGAGCGCATGCGCCGTCATTACGAGACGTTTGTGAGCGAGGACGATTTTCGCCGTATGGCGCAGATCGGCCTCAACGCCGTGCGCCTGCCGGTGCCTTGGTATGCCTTTGGCTCACAGGAGTCCGATGCCTCCTACATCTCGGTTGTCGACTACATCGACCGCGCGATTGAGTGGGCTGCCAAGTACAACATTCGCGTGCTGCTTGACCTGGCAACTGTGCCCGGTGGTCAGGGCGATTCCAACGATTCGCCCACCACGCCGGAGGCTGTTGCCGAGTGGCATTCGTCCACTAACGGCCGCCATGTCGCACTCGACGTGCTCGAGCGTTTGGCCGATCGCTACGGTGAGGCCGAGAGCCTGCTGGGCATTGAGCTGCTTGACACGCCGCAGATGAGCGTCCGCAAGAGCCTCTTTACCATGACGGATGGCATTCCTGCTCACTACCTGCGCAACTTCTATCGCGATGCTTACGAGCTCGTCCGTTCGTATATGCCCGAGGATAAAATCGTCGTCTTCTCGTCTTCGGGGTATCCCAGCGAGTGGAAGCATTTTATGCGCGGCACCAAGTACAAGAACGTCTACATGGACCTTCACCTGTACCATTACCGTGACGAGTATGCACTCGACATCACGAGCCCCCGCGGGCTGACGACGGCGATTTCGCGTAACAAGCGCGAGCTTAAAGAAGCGATTTCGACGGGGTTCCCCGTGCTGGTGGGCGAATGGTCGGGTGCGGCGATCTTTGCCAACTCGTCGGTTACGCCCGAGGGCCGCAATGCCTACGAGCGCGTGTTCATCGCCAATCAGCTGGCATCGTTTGCGCCGGCTGCCGGTTGGTTCTTCCAAACGTGGAAGACCGAGAAGCGTATTGCGGCATGGGATGCCCGCGCGGCGCTCGGTACGCTCGAGCGCGGCATGATTGAATAGGTTGATATGACGCAAAACAGCGCCCATACGGGCAAACTCTATGTGGTCGGCACGCCCATCGGCAACTTGGGAGACCTGTCCCCGCGCGTTGGCGAGGCGTTTGCCGCCGCCGATGCCATCTGCTGCGAAGACACGCGTGTGACGTCAAAGCTGCTAATGCACCTGGGTATCTCCAAGCCGCTTGTCCGTTGCGACGAGAATGTGATCGCCAGCCGCGCCGCCGGCCTGGTCGACCGTCTGCTGGCGGGGGAAACCCTCGCCTTTGCCTCGGACGCCGGCATGCCGAGCGTGTCCGATCCCGGCCAGGCGCTGGTCGAGGCAGCGCGCGAGGCCGATGTGCCCGTCGAAGTTATCCCCGGGCCCTCTGCTTGCGTCACGGCGCTCGTTTCGTCCGGCATTCCCTGCGAGCAATTTTTCTTCGAGGGCTTTTTGGGCCGCAAGCACGGTGACCGCGTGCGCCGTCTGCAGCGCCTTGCCGTGGTGCCCGGCGCGCTCATCTTCTACGAGTCTCCACATCGCATCGTGGCGACGCTCGAGGCTGTGGCCGAGGTCTTTCCCCAGCGTGAGGTTGCCGTCTGCCGCGAACTCACCAAGCTACACGAGGAGGTCTTGCGTGGGCCCGCCGCCCAGCTTGCCGAGGAGCTGCGTGCTCGTGGCGAGGTAAAGGGCGAGATTGCGCTGGTCATCGCGCCGCCGAGTGAGGACGAGGAGGCCGGCATCGTGCCGGCTGGCGCTGCGGCGGCAGATCCCGACGAGGCCCTGCGCGAGGATATCCGCGCCGCGCTCGAGGAGGGGGAGCCCGCTTCTGCGGTGGCCAAGCGCCTGTCTCAGAAGTATTCGCGCCGCAAGCGCGATGTCTATGCCATGGTGCTCGATATGCAATAGATGGAGGATATCCAGCCCTTGCGCTAGAATCATCCCCTGTATGCAACGTTTTTCTGGAGGACTAACCCCATGGATCAAAGCAAGCCTTCGTTCTTTATCACGACGCCCATCTACTACGTCAACGCCGATCCGCACCTGGGCACGGCTTATTCCACCATCATCGCCGACGTCCAGGCTCGTTATCGCCGCTCTGCCGGCTACAACGTCAAGTTCCTGACCGGCATGGACGAGCATGGCGAGAAGGTCGCCGAGGCCGCAGCCAAGCACAACATGACGCCGCAGGAGTGGACCGACAGCCAGGCTCCGCACTTCAAGGAGTTGTGGAACAAGCTCGAGATCTCCAATGACGACTTCATCCGCACCACCGAGCCGCGCCAGCATCATGCCGTACAGTACCTGTGGGAGCGCATGAAGGAGTCCGGCTACCTGTATAAGGGCAGCTACGATGGTTGGTATTGCGTGCCCGACGAGACCTACTTCACCGATACGCAGGTCCAGAAGGGTGACGAGGAGTACGGCAGCGTCGGTCAGCACCTGTGCCCCGATTGCCACCGTCCGCTTGAGCGCGTGCAGGAGGAGTCTTACTTCTTTAAACTTTCCGCCTTCCAGGACAAGCTGCTCAAGCTCTATGACGAGCACCCCGACTTTGTTGAGCCTGCGTTCCGCATGAACGAGGTGCGCAGCTTTGTCGAGGGCGGCCTCAACGATCTTTCCGTGAGCCGCACGAGCTTTGACTGGGGCATTCAGGTTCCGTTTGATGAGGGCCACGTGACCTACGTGTGGTTCGACGCCCTGCTCAACTATATGACGGCTGTCGGCTACGGTGTCGACACCGACGAGGCCCGTGCCGAGCTGGCCTATCGCTGGCCCGCGCAGTTCCACATCGTGGGCAAGGACATCATCCGCTTCCACTGCGTCATTTGGCCCGCCATGCTTATGGCCATCGGCGAGGCCCTGCCCGAGCACGTCTTTGCCCACGGCTTCCTGACCGTGCGCAATGCCGAGACCGGCAAGGCCGAGAAGATGTCCAAGAGCCGCGGCAACGCCATCGCTCCGCAGGACGTCATCGACATGCTGGGTGTCGAGGGCTATCGCTATTACTTCATGACCGACGTGGTGCCCGGCACCGACGGCGCCATCAGCTTCGATCGCATGGAGCAGGTCTACAACGCCGACCTGGCCAACAGCTGGGGCAACCTTATCTCGCGTTCGCTCAACATGAGCGGCAAGTACTTTGACGGCTGCGCGCCCGCCAAGCCCGCATCGTTCGATGCGTTCGACAACCCGCTGGCAAAGATTGCCGATGGCCTGGTTGAGCGCTATATGGCCAAGATGGACGTGCTCGATTACGGTGGAGCCAAGGACGAGGTCATGGAGCTCATCCACGCCGCCAACCATTACATCGAGGACTCCGAGCCTTGGGCGCTTGCCAAGGACGAGGCCAAGGCTGACGAGCTCGCGTTTGTGATCTACAACCTGCTCGAAGCCATCCGCATCGCCGCCCACCTGCTGATGCCGCTCATGCCTCAGACTTCTGCCGAGGCTCTGCGCCGTCTGTCCTGCGAGGACGAGGCCGCAAGCGACGATCTCAAGGGTATTTGCGCTTGGGGTCTGCTTGCCGGCGGCGCTCCCGTCGAGAAGGGCGAGCCGCTGTTCCCGCGTCTGGGCTAAGACACCGCGCGCCATATCGGCAATTCGCAGTTTAGGTGTAAGGGCATGGCCGCAACGGTCCATGCCCTTTTGTTTCAAGACGTCGCCACCATGCTAAGGAGGCAACTATGACAACTTCGCCTTTGGCAAACCCCACGGCAACAAGGGAGCTGCTGGAGGAGTTTGGCCTTGCGACCAAGCATCGCCTGGGCCAGAACTTTCTAATCGACAACCATGTGATTGAGCGTATCTGCGAGCTTGCCGAGCTTGCAGGTGACGAGCGCGTACTCGAGGTGGGTCCGGGTGTTGGCACGCTCACGCTTGCGCTGCTGCAGGAGGCTGCGTGCGTCACGTCGATCGAGGCCGATCCCGAGCTCGAGCCGGTGCTCGATGCCCATGCTGCCGACTATGCCAACTTCCGCTTTATTATGGGCGATGCGCTCAAGGTGGGCCCGGAGCAGATTGAGCAGGCTGCTGGCGGCGAGCCCACGGTATTTGTCGCGAACTTGCCCTATAACGTGGCGGCGACGATCATTTTGCAATTTTTCCAGACGATGCCGGCGCTCAAGCGTGCCGTCGTCATGGTGCAAAAGGAGGTTGCCGATCGCATTGCCGCGACGCCGGGCAATAAGACCTATGGCGGCTATACGGCAAAGCTCGGCCTGTATACGCAGGTGACGGGTCGCTTTGAGGTGCCGCCGCGCTGCTTTATGCCGGCGCCGCATGTGGACTCAGCCGTCGTGCGCATCGACCGCGTTGACGGCGTGGTGCCCGAGGGGCTCGATTGCGAGTTTGTGGCCCGCGTGATCGACGCCGCATTTGCTCAGCGTCGCAAGACTATCCGCAATTCCATGAGCGCCAACGGCTTTGCCAAGGACGTGCTCGATGCCGCCTTTGAGGTTTGCGGTATCGCGCCGGCCACGCGAGCCGAGACACTCGATGTTGCCGACTTTGTCCGTCTGGCCCAGGAGCTCATCCATGATGCCTAATGCCGAACGTGTGACGTTTACCAAGAAAAAGAAAACGGTCGCCTGTCCGGAGCCCTTGGCGCCGCTCGCTGATACTCATGCGCACCTGCTTTCGTTTTGGGGCAAGGAAGTGCCCGAGACGCTCGTGCGCTCTAAAGCCGCGGGCGTCGACCTGTTGGTGACGATCTTCGACCCTATTGCCGATAAGCGCAGCGTGACGGACTATAGCGACTGGCTGACGCGCGAGATTCTGCCGATGCAGGATATCCCGCAGATCAAGTATCTTGCCGGCGTGCATCCGTATGGCGCGCCGGACTATACCGACGATGTTCACGCACAGGTCGTTGCCGCACTCGATGACCCCTTATGCGCCGGTATTGGCGAAATCGGCCTGGACTACCACATGGACTATGACGACGATATCGCGCCGGCGCCCCATAACGTGCAGATTGACTGTATGGCGCGCCAGCTCGAGCTTGCCGTGTGCCGTAACGTGCCGGTGGAGCTGCATCTGCGTCACGAGGACACGGACCCGGAGCGTACCTCGCACGTGGACGCCTACAACGTGCTTCGTGAGGTGGGCGTGCCCCAGGCCGGTTGTGTGCTGCACTGCTTTGGCGAGGACCGCGCCACGATGGAGCGCTTTGTGGAGCTGGGCTGCTATATCGCCTATGGTGGTGCGGCCACCTTTAAGCGCAACGACGACGTGCGCGAGGCATTTGCGGCGACCCCGCTCGACCGCATTTTGTTCGAGACGGATTGCCCGTATATGGCGCCGGAGCCCATTCGAGGTCTTGAGTGCGAGCCGGCAATGATTTCAATCACGGCAAACACGCTGGTCAACGACCGTGTCGATCGCACTGGTGAGGACGCCGAAACAATCGCGCAAGCCGCTTGGGAAAATGCTTGCAAACTTTTTCAAAAATAGTTCTTGCGTTCACGGTGGCGCTCCGTTATTCTAATTCCTGCACGCGGGCGTGGCGGAATTGGCAGACGCGTACGGTTCAGGTCCGTATGGGGGCAACCCCATGAAGGTTCAAGTCCTTTCGCCCGCACCATTGAATGAAAGAGCTCCCAGCAATGGGAGCTTTTTTGTTACGGGCCGTTTTTGGCAGATTTGACCTATCGATTTCGCGCGGTAGATGCCCCTGCGGTCAAAAAGTGGCAAATATGAGTACTGGCACGAAAATAGAGACATTTCACGAAGCCATTTTTGCTCATTTTACGCAACAGATGTACGCTAATTTGACTCAATCATGAGACGAAATGAAGTAATTTCGATAGACTTCGGGTTCAAAGAGGCGATTTTGACCCAAATACGCTGTTACTAAACTGGTAACAGTACTCATATTTGGTCTTTTTTGACCACGGGTCCTCTTGTTGGTGTCACACAGCTGCTTCGTGCGGGTATCCTAGTCCCAACGTGTGCCTATCAGAGGAGAGACCATGCTGTTTTCCGGTATCATCGCCGCCCTTACCAGCCTTTTGATTCCCATCATCATCCTGTTGCTGCTGCTGCCCAGCGCCTGCTATGTCGTTGAACAGCAGCATGCTGTGATCATCGAACGCTTAGGCAAGTTCAACCGCATCGTCAACGCGGGCTTCCACATGAAGGTGCCCGTAGTCGACCGTAAAGCTGCCACGGTGAGCCTGCGCACGATGAAAAACGGTTTTGGTATCGACGTTAAGACTCAGGACAATGTGACTATCGGCCTCGAGGTCTCGGCTCAATATCACGTGAGCTATGACATGGGTGCTGGCCCGGCGGATTCGGGCATCTACAAGAGCTACTATATGCTGCAGGAGCCCGTCGACCAGATGCGTGACTTCATCACCGACGCCCTGCGCTCTTCGATTCCCGTCTACACACTCGATGAGGTCTTTGCCAAGAAGGATGACATCGCCAAGGATGTTAACGCTACCGTTTCCGAGCAGATGGCTGCCTACGGCTTCACCCTCGTGTCGACGCTCATTACCAAGATCGCACTGCCGACTGAGGTCGAGAACTCTATGAACGACATCAACGCCGCCCAGCGCAAGCGCGCTGCGGCACAGGAGCTCGCCGAGGCCGACCGCATCAAGCGCGTCACCGAGGCGACCGCCGAAGCCGAGGCCATGGAAAAGGCGGGCGAGGGCATCGCCAACCAGCGCAAGGCGATCGCTCTGGGCATTAAGGACTCGCTCGAGATTATCCAGGAGACAGGTGTTGGCAACGATGAGGCCAACCAACTGTTCATGTTTACGCAGTGGTCCGAGATGATGACGGAGTTTGCTCGCATGGGTAAAACCTCGACGGTCGTGCTGCCGAGCGACTTCTCGCAGTCGGCCTCTATGTTCGAGCAGATGCTGACCGCCGGCAAAGTTCAAAACGGTTCGAAGGAGTAGGCACGCGTGAAATACACCGTCGTTTGTGTTGGCAAGCTCAAAGAGCGCTTTTGGAAGGACGCGTGTGCCGAGTACACCAAGCGCCTGGGCGCCTATGTCAAGGTGGATATCCGCGAGGTGGCCGATATCGACCCGGCCAAGGCGGGCGGCGTGGATGCCGCGCGTGACAAGGAGGGGGCGGCGATTCTTGCTGCCTTGCCGTCTCGAGCGCATGTGATCCTGCTGGCTATTGAGGGCAAGGAGCGTTCGAGTGAGGAGCTCTCGGCGAGGCTCGACGATCTTATGCTGCGAGGCAGCAGCGACATTGCCTTTGTAATCGGCGGTTCGGACGGCGTGAGCGATGACGTGCGCGCACGAGCCGACGAGATGTTCAGCTTTGGACGCATTACCTTGCCGCATAACCTGGCGCGTGTAGTGCTGCTAGAGCAGATTTACCGTGCCTGCAAGATCAGCCGTGGCGAGCCGTATCACAAATAGGTCGGCAATACGAAACAATGACGTGGGACAATACCTTTCGTCTTGAGGAATGCGTCTGAGAGGACTATGTGATATGAAAATCGGATTTGTCGGTTTTGGCAATATGGCGAGCGCCATGGCCGATGGCTGGATTGCCGCCGGTGTGACTGCGAGCGACATATGCGCCTGCGCGGGCCGCTACGACGCCTTGGTTGAGCGCTGCGAGGCGCGTGGGATGGTCGCCTGCCATGATGCGGCGGAGGTTGTCGCCGCATCTGATATCGTGGTTGCTGCGGTCAAGCCGTACATGATCGAGAAGGTCTTCGCTCCGCTCAAGGACATTCTTGCCGACAAGGTTGTCCTTTCGGTCGCCTGGACTTGGGACAGCGCCAAGTGGGAACAGGTCCTGCCGGGTGTCGCGCACATCTCGACGGTGCCCAACACGCCGGTTTCAGTGGGCGAGGGCGTTATCGCCTGCGAGAAGTCCTCTACGCTCAACGACGAGCAACGTGCTGTTGTGCTCGACCTGCTCGGTAAGCTTGGCGCCGTCGTCGAGCTCGACACGAGCCTGCTGTTTGTGGGCGGTACCGTGGGCGGTTGCGCACCGGCATTTGTCGCCATGGCGATTGAGGCCTTGGGCGATGCGGCCGTCAAGCACGGTATCCCGCGCGCCGATGCCTACCGCATCGTGAGCCAGATGGTGCTGGGTACGGCAAAACTGCAGCTTGTAGGCGGCCAGCATCCTGCGGCGATGAAGGATGCCGTATGCTCGCCCGGCGGCGCCACCATCAAGGGCGTCGTCGCGCTCGAGGACGCCGGCATGCGCAGCGCCCTGGTCAAGGCCATCGACGCCACCCTCCAGTAAACCTGCCATTTAGGGACAGGTTTATTTTGGCAGGTTTTTCCTGCGGTTTTGTCTTGTGTGGAAAAAGCGCCCCACAACTGGCTCAATTCCAGTTGCGGGGCGCTTGCGTTTGCCCAGATAAAACCGACCATAATAAACCTGTCCCTTTTTGGTCGGTTAGTCCCAGAAGCCGTCTTCTTCGTCCTCGGATTTGGGGCCGCGGTCGACATACATCTTATGGGTGCGCTTCTCCATTACAAAGGCAAGAATCGCAAACAGCAGGATGCCGCCGGCGAAAAGGATGGCAAAACCGGTGCGGGTGCCAAACAAAAAGGAAAAAACTGCGTCCATTGGGTGCCTTCTTGCGTAGTTGAGTTGGGTCGTAAACGCTCATAAGTATATACTTGCCCATACATGTACAAGGTTGCAACCTAAATGGAATGTATATCGCCGGAGGATCTAATGCTTGATATCAAGTTTGTTCGCGAGAACCCCGATGCCATCGATGTCGCCATGGCTAACCGCCAGACATCTTGGGATCGCGAGAAGTTCTTTGAGCTCGACGACGAGCGCCGTGCCGTCATCACCGAGGTCGAGGAGCTCCAGGCTACGCGTAATGCCGAGTCCAAGAAGATCGGCGCCCTGATGAAGGAGGGCAAGAAGGACGAGGCAGAGGCCGCCAAGGAGGCCGTGCGCGCCGTCAACGAGAAGATTGACGGTCTGGCCGAGCGCCGAGGCGCTCTCGAGCAGGAGCAGTATGACTTCATGGCTCACCTGCCCAACATCCCTTGCGAGGCCACGCCGTACGGCAAGGACGAGGACGAGAACATTGAGCGCCGTCGTTGGGGCACCCCGCGCGAGTTCGACTTCGACTTTAAGCCGCACTGGGATCTGGGCACCGATCTGGACATCCTCGACTTCGAGCGCGGCAACAAGCTCTCCGGCAGCCGTTTTACCGTTCTCGGTGGCGCCGGCGCCCGTCTTGAGCGCGCCCTCATCAACTTCTTCTTGGACACGCACACGAGTCGTGGCTTCAAGGAGTGGTGGCCGCCCATCGTCGTCAAGCGTCAGACCATGTTCGGTACGGGGCAGCTGCCCAAGTTCGAGGACGACGCTTATCACGTCTCGGGCGACAACTTCCTGATCCCTACCGCCGAGGTTGTGCTCACCAACCTGCACGCCGGCGAGGTTCTCGACGCCGACACCCTGCCGCGCCGTTACACCGCCTTCACCCCCTGCTTCCGCGAGGAGGCCGGTTCCGCCGGTCGCGACACCCGCGGCATCATCCGTCAGCACGAGTTCGACAAGGTCGAGATGGTCAAGTTCGCTAAGCCGGAGGAGTCCGACGAGGAGCTCGAGAGCATGACCGCCGAGGCCGAGTACCTGCTGCAGCAGCTGGGCCTTCCGTATCGCGTGATTAGCCTGTGCACCGGCGACTTGGGCTTCTCTGCCCGTCAGACCTACGACGTCGAGGTCTGGCTGCCGAGCTACAACGCCTACAAGGAGATCAGCTCCTGCTCCAACTGCGGTGACTTCCAGGCTCGCCGCGCCAACATCAAGTATCGTGACCCCGAGAACTTCAAGGGTTCGCGCTACCTGCACACTCTCAACGGTTCCGGCCTGCCGGCCGGCCGCACCATGGCCGCCATTCTGGAGAACTACCAGAACGCCGACGGCACCATTACGATCCCCGAGGTTCTGCGTCCTTACATGGGCGGTCTCGAGAAGATCGAGCCGGTCGCGTAACTTGGCTGCATAGGGGATATGCAAGGGCGCTCCTTCGGGGGCGCCCTATTTCGTGCGCAGGTCCATACCATGCCGTGCGGACAGTTCAATAGAAAACACACGAACAACTGTTCTGTATACAGCCATCTACCTGCTATGCTTTTGCTAAATAAGAGCGAGAGAAAGGGGACGCGATGGAGCTGTTTGATGATCGGGTGGTTTTGTTTGAGAGCGACGAGGGCGGGGAGTATCTGCTTGTAACGTGTGAGCCGTCTGGCATGGGTGGCCTGGTGGTTCGACAGACGAGCGAGGGTCCGTTGACCCAATGGTGCTTTGAGGAGTCGCCGCATGTGGTCGAGACCTTTGTGACGCATGAGGGACTTGTGGCCCTGGAGCATTTCTATGGGGTCCGGACATCTAACCAGGCTGCGCGCATGCTGAGCATCTCGTTTGCCGATTATGATTGTGCCCAGCGGGTGAGATCGCTCCTGAGGGAACTTGATGCTAAGTTTGACGTGATCGAAAAGCCAATCGATCGTACGGGGAACGGTGGTATATGCGGAGCAGCGTGACAAAACTGCGTTCCACAAAAAAGTTTGAGATTGTGCTTGACTCCAATAAGCTAAAGTGGTTTTATATGTCTTGCGCTGCGGCGTTACCTCAGCTGGATAGAGGGTCTGACTACGAATCAGAACGTCATAGGTTCGAATCCTATACGCCGCACCAATTGAAATTGAAAGCCTCCGGTGACGGGGGCTTTTCTTTTAGGCGGACGCCGCATGGATTCGAACCTCGGTCGAGGCGCGAGCGTCTTAATCATCACTTCGTAAAATTTTTCCAAATTGTCGCTTGACCCATCGAGGGGTCACGTGCATAATAATCCTTGCGCTGCGGCGTTACCTCAGCTGGATAGAGGGTCTGACTACGAATCAGAACGTCATAGGTTCGAATCCTATACGCCGCACCAATTGAAATTGAAAGCCTCCGGTGACGGGGGCTTTTCTTTTAGGCGGACGCCGCATGGATTCGAACCTCGGTCGAGGCGCGAGCGTCTTAATCATCACTTCGTAAAATTTTTCCAAATTGTCGCTTGACCCATCGAGGGGTCACGTGCATAATAATCCGTGCGTTGCGGCGTTACCTCAGCTGGATAGAGGGTCTGACTACGAATCAGAACGTCATAGGTTCGAATCCTATACGCCGCACCAATTGAAATTGAAAGCCTCCGGTGACGGGGGCTTTTCTTTTAGGCGGACGCCGCATGGATTCGAACCTCGGTCGAGGCGCGAGCGTGAAGCGGACGCGGAGCGTCCGTAGCGAGCGGGCGAGTCCGCCGGCAGGCGGGCGAAGCCGGTGCGGATCCGCGCAGCGGATGCGCGGAATCCTATACGCCGCACCAATTGACTTTAAAGCTCCCGGCAACGGGAGCTTTTCTTATATCGCGATGCGTCGAAGATCGCATCAAGGGGTCAAAATGAGTAAAAATCAAATTCAATAACTTTTTTTGAAAAACGCTTGACGATTATTCAGTCCATGTGCATAATATTCAACAAGCCGCGGCGTTACCTCAGCTGGATAGAGGGTCTGACTACGAATCAGAACGTCATAGGTTCGAATCCTATACGCCGCACCATTTGAGATTAAAGCTCCCGGCAACGGGGGCTTTTCTTTTACGTAAACACCGCATGGATTCGAACCTCGGTCGAGGCGCGGGCGTAAAGAAAACGCGGAGCGTTTTTAGCCCGCGGGCGAGCACGCCGGCGGGCGGGCGAAGCCGGTGCGGATCCGCGCAGCGGATGCGCGGAATCCTATACGCCGCACCATTTGAGATTAAAGCTCCCGGCAACGGGGGCTTTTCTTTTGCGCCAGCTTGAGTGCTTTCGTCCAAAGGGACGATTTCCTGTCGACTCGTGTAAGATTCCGAGTAGATGTCGCGACTTATTCGCGACCACTCCTTCTCAAGCGACCGATCAGGGTGATATTTCGTGGCAGAGCGTCCGACATACAAGCTCAGGTTTCTCGATCCCAAGAAGCGCTTTCCGGCGATGCCCGAGCAGCCTGCGGGACGCTCATATGGCGTGGTCTGGAAACTCTTTGGCGAGGATCAACATGAATCTTGTTATGTCGTCGAATTCGTTGGCAAAAGTCATGTGTCGCTTTTGGGCTACGTAAGCGTTTCGGGTGAGGTGTACAAGGTGGACCGCCCCGTTAGCGAGGCTCCGCTGCCCAACGATCCCGACATGGAACTGGTCCTTGACGAGTCCGATTCCAGTATTGGCGAGATTATGGTGAGGGCGGCCAACGGCGCCATGCGCGCGTGCGCGCGAACTGCCGGATCTCCCGAAGGCCCCATGCGCGAGCAGTCCGACCGCGAGACGTGGAATTCGACCCGCGCTCTTCCTTACGGCGAGTTCATGGCCTCGATGTTCTTGCGCTACGTGATATTTGCCAACTCCGAAAGCGCTATTGCGAACACGGCGGGCGTCGACGGTCTCGATGATGACATGCAAAACGTTGTCGACAAGATCAAGCTCGTAAAGTTACCCGAGCCGGTCGAGGTGTTTTTGGGCTTTAACACGGCACCGCTCCCCGATGCTATCGAGACGCTGCTCTACCGCGTTGACCATACCGAGAATCCGAGTGGTATCGAGCGTTATGCCGCGGCCTTGATGAGCGAGGTCAATCTGCCACGTCTGCGCACCATCGCGGCAAAAACTGAAATGAGCCTAGCGCGCATCGACCGCTCAAAGCTTTTCTATCTCAATTTTGATCGCAGTCTTCTCGATCAGGCCGAGATCGATGCCCTGCTTGCCATCGAGTGCCGTCTCAACCGCCTCTCTGGCATCCTTGAGCGCATCGGGGCCGGATTAGGCCCCGTCGCGTCCTCGCCGAGCTTTGAGGGCTGTGCGCTTTTTGATTCGTGGCATATCGCCAAGACGACCAACGATGTCCCCCGTCTGCTCGATACGGCCTCAAGCGATAACCCGTGGGGCAAACCGGGTACGGTGGCTTGCCAGCCGGGCGGTGAGTGGGACGTTCGCACCCGCTTTGCACGTATCGTAGAAGCGCTCAACGTGGTCACACGGCTCGACTATACCTATCGAGTAAATGTTGCCGAGGGGATTATGCTCGTTCGGTTTGGGCGCTCTGTCGTGGATGCCATGCCGCAACGTGAATACGACGCTCAAGATGACGCCTGGCGCGAGCTGGAAGAGGACACGCGTGCGATCTGGGCTGCGGAGCACGATGCGCGCGTGGCGCTCACGCTTGCGGCGGCGTGTTTTGCCGCGGGCACCTGCATCACGCGCTGCTATGTGCAGATTGCTGCTCCCGACAGTGAGCAGGGCGAGCGCGTTGTCGCAACGTATTTCTTTGGGCGCGCGGCCTATCTGGCCGATTGCGTGCCTGTCGCCAAGGATCTTGAGAGCATGGACATGGACGATATGCCGTGCAAGCGTGTGCTTGAGGCCTATGAGTCAACTGCTCCGGAGACGATTGAACCTGCGGAGGTTCATGCTCGTCCGCGTGATGACCATCGCACGCTGCCGCCGGCGCTGCGCGATCTGCTGCTTGCCGATAAGGCTGACGAGTTGGAGGTCATGGAAGAGGACGATGACCCATACGTGGCCCGTGTTGTTGAATTGCGCGAGCAGGCAAAAGTCGACCGTACAGGTGCTTTTGAAGGTTTTTCCCGTCTTGTCGAGGAGTTGGAGGCTAAGTGCGCCGTCGCCGAGCTTTTGGCGACGGGTCCGGTTCAAACGCAGTTTTGTGATAACCAGCTGGTGCGCATGGTGCTACCGGTGTTGGAAGAAGACCGCTCTGTGCGAATCCTTCGTGCGCCCGATGCGCTGTACTTTGCCCAGCACGAGATCTGCAGCTTTTACGCCGAGCAAGAGGACTTTGAACGAGCACTGCCCGAAGTGCGCCATCTTTACGATCTGGCGCGCTCGTCCATGCAGTCTCACTTCGCGCTCATCAACGTGTTGGCACGTCTGGAGCGCTTTGACGAGATTATCGAGGTAGCGCGCCATGGCCTGCGCATTGCAAGCGACCGTACTTCAATCGGTTACCTGTTTTATCGCCTGGCGTTTGCCTATTGGAACTGCGACCAGCTCGAGCTCGCGTTGGCGTGCTACCGCCTGGTGCCGCGCGGCGAGGAGTCGGGCAGCAGCGCGCTGGAAGAAATGCAGGGCCTTATGAACGAGATGGGCGTCAGCGAGCCTCCGACGTTCGAGGAAGCGGTCGAGACCATCCGCAAGGCTGGACTCGAGCTGCCGCCAGTGTCCGCCGTGACGAATCAGCTTGCAGATGCCGCTGTGCAACTGGTCGACAACGGTTTCTTTTTCCTGGCACGCGGTTGTATCTTCCAAATGTGGCGCACCATGGGCAACGACGAGCTCGGCTCCCTCAACCGCTCGCTGGGGTAGGCGAAGCTTTCAAGGAGGAAAGGCTGCTAGGCAATTAGAAAATTTCCTCTTGCCCAACTTCGGCTGTTTGGTTACTATAGAACGGCTGTTACGGAGAGCTGACCGAGAGGCCGAAGGTGCTCGCCTGCTAAGCGAGTATGCCCCAAAAGGGCATCTGGGGTTCGAATCCCCAGCTCTCCGCCAGTATGAATTGAAAGAAGGGTCCCATTTGGGGCCCTTTTTTATTATCAAGAATGGCGGCTGGGGATTCGAACCCTCAAAAAAGGAGGCATCCTTTCGGATGCCTCCTTTTAATGAGCTTATTATTATTGCGTCCTACACCTCGGGCGCCTTGGCGACGGTCTCGCTTTCTGCCGTGAGTGGGCGGTTGTCGATGCGACGGCCCAGGCGGTCGAGCTTCACGAGTAGCCACTCAATGGGATTCGGCCCCGAGCCTTCCTCGTCGGCAACCAAATCCATGACGGCGATCTTGGTACCGTCCTGCTTGAGCGTAATGCTGCCCACCTTGTCGCCCACATGCACCGTGCCCGAAAGATCGTCGTAGCTAACCTTTTCGGTCACCTCGCCGGCAAGGGAAAACACGGTCGCTTGCGCCGTAGGATCGGCGAGTGTGGCGTCGATCGTCTTATCAGTCCAGTCGGTTTGACCAATGCGCGCCATAAGCGGGTTGCCGTTGGCGGTCTTTTCCTGCGTGTTGGCGATCGCGACCGTCACCTTGTGACCGTAGTACCAATTGGCAAGGGTTGCGGTATCGGTAAAGCGCTGGTCGGTGGTGGTGGAGTTCAAAACGACGGTGTAGATCTCGTCGCCATCGCGGTTGTAGGCACCCGTAAAGCAATAGCCTGCATCGTCGGTAGTGCCGGTCTTGCCACCGATGTTGCCATCTTGGCCCAGCAAATAGTTATGCGTGTCCATGGAATGCGAATGGTCGGTGCCGTCGGCGCCCGTGACCTCGATCCAGGAATCCTCGCTCGCTACGACCTCGCGGATCGTGTCGTTTTTCATGGCCTCCTGCATCATCAGCGCTACGTCGTGTGCGGTTGAGTGCATATCGCCAGCCCACTCATCAAAGTCCAGACCATGCGGGTTTTCAAAAAGCGTACCGGTGCAGCCGAGCTTCTTAGCGCGCTCGTTCATGGCCTTCACAAATGTGGCCTCGGCGTCTTTGGTCTTAGGGTCGATCTTCTTGCCCACATATTCGGCGAGCACGATGGCGGCGTCGTTGCCCGAGGGAATCATCAGGCCGCGCAGCGCCTGCTCCACGGTAAGCTCGTCGCCTTCGAGCAGGCCGGCAGTCGAGTTGCCTACGGTGGCGGCAGCGTTGCTCACCGTGACCTTCTCGTCCATCTTGCAGTTTTCGACGGTCAGGATTGCGGTCATGACCTTGGTGATCGAGGCAATCTTGACCTGCTCATCGGCGCCGCGTCCATAGTAGACGGTGCCGTCCTTGCCCATAACAAGGGCATTAGTTGCCTCGATATCGGGCAGGTTTTCTGTCGTGATGCCGCGGACGTCGGCGGTCTTGCCGCAGACGTCGTCGGTCGTGAGCACTTGGGCGCCGGCGACGGTGGGCACGCCAGCGGTAAGGGCGATGGCGCAGGCAAAGCCGGCGGCAAGCTGGGCGGAGCGTTTTGCAAAAGAGGTGAGGGACTTCACAGATTTCGCTTTCGACGGGATGGTCTCTTCTGGCACTAGAGTATATCGTTTGCCGGCGACGACGATCGTTGCGTGCGTGCGTGGCCCACATCCGCGCCCGAACGGGCACAAGGGTGCTTAAGGCCGACTTAATCACCCACGCTTGTTGTGTGTGACGGGCGCCCCCTCGGGCATAATGGAGCGCGAGAGGAGCACGCATGAACGAGCGCATTTTGGTAGTTGATGACGAGAAGGCCATCGCCGACCTAGTTGGCATCTACCTTACAAAAGAAGGCTTTGATGTCCAGATTGCCTACAGCGGGGCCGGTGCGGCCAAGGCGATTCTGGAGCAGGAGTTTGATTTGGCGCTGCTGGATGTCATGCTGCCCGATATCGATGGCTTTGAGCTGTTGCGTACGATTCGTTCCAGCCATACCTATCCCGTGATTATGCTGACGGCGCGCGATGCCCAGCAAGACAAGATCGAGGGGCTCTCGCTTGGCGCAGACGATTATGTGGTCAAGCCGTTCCGTCCGCTGGAGCTCATTGCACGCGTTCATGCTCAGCTTCGTCGTTATACCAGCTACGGCAGCCGCGCACAGGTGGCCGAGTCGCCGATCATCCAGCTCGACGGCCTCGAGATCAACCGCGACGCCCGCTCTGTGACGGTGGACGGTGCGTCGGTGCGCCTTACGCCCATCGAGTATTCCATCTTGCTGTATCTGGTCGAGCATCGTGGTAGCGTGGTGCCCGTTGAGGACCTGTTCCGCGCGGTGTGGAACGAGGACTTTATGCCCGGCTCCAACAATACGGTTATGGTGCACATTCGCCATCTGCGCGAAAAGATTGGCGACGATGCCCAGAAGCCGCGCTTTATAAAAAACGTCTGGGGCGTCGGCTACATAATCGAATAACGCCTTTGATGGTGGGGGAGTAGATATGACAAAAGACGATAGGCGGGCATTCGAGGTGCCCGATCGACTCTTTGAATACGTAAGGGCGGTCGTTGACAACCGTGCGTTAGCGACGGTGCTGCTCTTTTTGCTGAGTCTGCTGCTCATCGGCATTGACAATATCGTTGGCATCCTGGCAGTTCTACTCATTGGCATTTTGCTGATTGATCGATTCGAAATCGTTCGTCGCTGTGTGGTGATCGGCGGCGCCGCGTGGACAATTACGTTGGCGATCGGGTCCATGGCGCTTGGCGGTATTGGCGACCCCGTATTCTTTGACGCCGGCTTTGTGTTCAACATGCTTGGATTTGTGCTGGCGCTTGCCGTGTGCGTCCTGTTCTTCTGCGGACGCGCCCTGTACTACCAGGGTTACGAGCAGGGCGAGCTGCACGCAGACCGCGTGATTGCCGCCCGCATTCAGGACCGTCTGATCGATAACCCCGACACATGGGACAACATTGACGGCGACTTCCTCGAGGCCGAGGGTGCGCTCAACCGGGCGCGCGATTGCGAGCGCAGGGTTCAACAAGCCCTGCGTGACGAATCCCACCGCAAAGATGACCTGGTGACGTACCTGGCGCACGACCTGCGCACGCCGCTCGCCAGCGTGGTGGGCTACCTTTCGCTCTTGCAGGAGGCCCCCGATTTGCCGCTTGAGCAGCGCGCGCGTTTTACGGGCGTGGCAATCGACAAGGCCCACCGGCTCGATGCGCTCATCGAGGAGTTCTTCGACATCACGCGCTTTGATTTCCACGATATCGTGCTCACCCGCAGCTACGTCGATTTGGGGCTCTTACTGGCGCAGGTGGCCGACGAGTTCTATCCCATTCTCAGCGAACAGCATAAAGAAGCCCAGGTTGATATCTGCGAGGATCTGACGGTGCTCGTGGACGGCGACAAGATGGCTCGCGTATTCAACAACATCATGAAAAACGCTGTTGCCTATAGCTATGAAGGCTCGATGATCACGATTGAGGCCAGACGTTTGGGTAACGGCGGCGTGCGCGTACGATTTATAAACCAGGGCGATCCGATCCCTGAGCCAAAGCTCAAGGTGATCTTTGAGAAGTTCTATCGCCTGGATGCGGCGCGTGCGACCAATCGCGGCGGCGCTGGGCTGGGTCTCGCCATCGCCAAGGAGATTGTATGCGCGCATGGCGGTACCATCGCGTGCGAATCGACGCCCGAGCATACCGTTTTTACCATCGAGCTGCCCGCCGCGTAGCGTAGGCGCCCTTACAAACACTTGACAATGCGCTCACGTGCGTATGAGCCGCGATTCCTACTATCGATACTGCTGGATTGATATCGATATGGAGGTATGCGGTATGACGGCTGCTGCGGCTGTGGAGCCCACGGAGCTTGAAGAACTCATGGAAGCGCGAGCCGAGGCTGCGCACGAGCGCGAAGTCGGAGACGCGACGCGCCCCACGGCGCAGGACCTTGCCGCCTCGCCGACGCGCATCGACGTCGAGGGCCTCGATTTGTTCTATGGCGACCACCGCGCACTCAAGGACGTGTCCATCAAGATCCGCGACAAGCAGATCACCTCGTTTATCGGTCCTTCGGGCTGCGGCAAGTCGACGCTGCTACGTTGCTTTAACCGCATGAACGACGGCATCAAGGACTGTCGCATCGAGGGCAAGATCGCGCTCGATGGCCAGGATATCCTGGGCGACTACGACATCTGCCGCCTGCGCCAGCGCGTGGGCATGGTGTTCCAGCGCCCTAACCCGTTTCCCATGAGTATTTACGACAACGTCGCGTACGGCCCCCGTGGCATGGGCGTGCGCGATCGCGCCGTGCTGGATGAGCTGGTCGAGGATTCTCTTCGTCGAGCCGCTCTGTGGGATGAGGTCAAGGACAAACTGAAGGAGTCGGGCCTGGGTCTTTCGGGCGGCCAGCAGCAGCGTTTGTGCATCGCCCGTGCACTGGCCGTGCAGCCCGACATTCTGCTGATGGACGAGCCGACCTCGGCGCTCGACCCCGTATCGACGCTGGTGGTGGAGCAGCTTGCCTGCGAGCTCAAGGAGACCTGCACGTTGGTGGTCGTTACGCACAATATGCAGCAGGCGGCGCGCATCTCCGACTCGGTCGCGTTTTTCTTGCTGGGCGAGCTGGTGGAGCACGCGCCCACCGCTCAGCTCTTCAAAAATCCGACCGACCCGCGCACAGCGGATTATTTGACGGGACGTTTTGGCTGATACCATCTCGTAAAGGTACCTTTAGGGTTAAGATGCGGTCATGTCGGCCGCAAAGGGGTTCAACATGATCTATTACGTCGAGGACGATGACAACATCAGGGATTTGACGGTCTATGCGCTGCGCAAGCAGGGGATCGAGGCCGAGGGCTTTTCGTGCGATGGCGAGTTTAAGGCTGCTGTGGCGCGACGGGTGCCCGATGCTGTCCTGCTCGACATCATGCTGCCCGATACCGATGGCCTGGCAATTATGCGTCGCCTGCGTGCCGACCGCCTGACGGCGACGGTGCCCATCATGATGCTTACCGCCAAGGACACCGAGCTCGACAAGGTGATGGCGCTCGATGGCGGTGCCGACGATTACCTGACTAAGCCGTTTTCGCTCATGGAGCTTGCGAGCCGTTGCCGCGCACTGCTGCGTCGCGGCGGCATGGTCAAGCAGGCGAGCGATGTGCTCAGTGTGGGCGACATCGTGCTCTCGCCCAGCCATCGCGAGGTGACCGTTGCCGGCGAGCCGCTTAAGCTTACCCTGCGCGAGTTCGACCTGCTTGAGTATCTCATGCGCAAGCCTGGCGTGGTCTTTACCCGCGAGTCGTTGCTGCAGAGCGTGTGGGGCTGGGACTTCGACGGCGGTTCGCGCACCGTTGACGTGCACGTGCAGACGCTTCGCCAAAAACTGGGCGAGCATGCCAGCGCCATCGAGACCGTGCGCGGCGTGGGCTACCGCTTGGCCGAGCCTTCTGCCGGTGATGGTGCCGAAGGTGACGACACCGCGGCCACCGCATCGGAGGAGTAACCCGTGGTCTTCGCCCCCCAGGGAAAACAAACGCTGTCGCACCGCGTTTTTGTGACGATCTTTGTCTGCGCCATGGCGGTTATCGTGGCGTTTACGGTGCTGGGTGCGTTTTTTTTGCAAAACACCTTGGCGGATGCCACGAGTGCCAATCTAGCGCAGGAAACCGAGCTCATTGCTGCCGCCCTCGACGAGCAGCAGGAGCCCATCCCGTTCTTGCGTAGCCTCGATCGCGAGGACTTGCGCATCACGCTGATTAACAAGGATGGATCGGTTGCCTACGACAACGAGGCATCGCCTTCCACACTGCCCAACCATGGCGATCGCCCCGAGGTCATCGAGGCCTTTGAGAGTGGTTTGGGTTCCGCGGAGCGCGCAAGCTCTACGCTCGACGAGATTATGCTGTATCGCGCCGTCGCCCTTGATAACGGCCAGGTTGTCCGCTTGGCGCAGGCCCAGCCTGGCGTTGCGGCGATTTTGCTGTCGATGGTGGCGCCGATGCTGCTTATCGCAGCAGCGGGTGCGGTACTCTCATTTTTCATGGCGCGCCGCGAGTCCCGTGCCATCATCGCGCCGTTGCAAGAGGTGGATTTGGACCACCCGCGCCGTAGCTATGAGCACGCCTATGCCGAGATGGTCCCCATGCTTGAGCGTATCGAGTCGCAGCGCCAGGAACTCAAGCGCCAAATGGCGGTGCTAGCGGACAACGACCGTATGCGCCGCGAATTCACGGCGAATATCACCCATGAGCTCAAGACGCCGCTTACGGCGATTTCGGGCTATGCCGAGCTCATCGCAAACGGCATGGTTGAGGGCGAGGATGACCTGCGCAACTTTGGCGGTCGCATCTATCGTGAGGCGGGCCGCTTGGCAGCGCTTGTCAACGATATCCTTACGCTGTCTAACTTGGACGAGGCCGAGCGTGCAACTGAGGGCGAGGCGGTGCCCATTGGGTCCACGGAGCCTATTGAGCTCTCGCGTGCCATCTACACGGTTGAGCAGCGTCTTGAACAGGTCGCCCGTCAGGCGAATGTGACGATAAGTCATGAGACCAAGCCTGTGGTCATCGAAGGCGTGTCGCGCTTGATTGACGAGCTCATCTACAATCTGGCAAGCAACGCCATCCGCTACAATCGACCCGGCGGTACGGTTACGCTGCAGTGCGGCACCAACGACGAAGGCCATCCGTTCCTCGCGGTCGCCGACACGGGAATCGGTATCGCGCCTGAAGAACAGGGCAAGGTATTTGAGCGGTTCTATCGCGTGGACAAGAGTAGGTCCAAGGCACGCGGCGGAACCGGTCTGGGGCTTGCCATTGTCAAGCATGCGGCCCTGTATCATCACGCCACGATCGATCTATCGAGCGAGTTGGGCGTGGGAACCACCATTACGGTGATGTTTCCCATACAGCAGGACGAGCCATTCGCATAGCGATACAACATAGATAATGATGTAGACGCCGCATCGGACTTTCTGGTGCGGCGTTGTTGTGCAATTTTACGATTGTTTCCGTCATTTTTACAGGAGAGCCTGTTTCTTATGTATAGAGTTTGGTCTCGGTAAAAAGATGCGATAACATACGGACAGTTTTGTCAATCCGAACTGGGGAAATGAAAGGCAAGCTGCATGACCCTTCTCGAACTGTTCCAGCTGCTGAAGAAGCACCTCAAGCTGGTCATCACCCTTCCGGTGGTCTGCGCGATCGCCATGGGCATCGTGTCCTTCGCTGCGATGGACAACACCTACACCGCGACGACGAGCATGTACATTCTCGCCAAGACCGACGATAGCGGTCAGATGAGCTACAACGATCTCTCGGCGAGCCAGATGCTTTCCAACGATATCGCCACGCTGCTGGATAGCGATAGCGTTAAGAGCGGCGCCGCCAAAGAACTGGGCCTCACCGATCTGGATGACTACAAGGTGTCTGTTTCCTCCGAGACCACCACGCGCGTCATTACGCTTTCGGTTACCGGCACCGATGCCAAGGAGACGGCTGAGGTCGCAAAGGCCATGGCCAGCTCGGTGAGTACGGTCGCTCAGAACGTCGGCGCTGCCCAGAGCATCAACGTTATCGACGAGGCTAAGACCCCCGAAGCCCCCAGTGGCCCCAAGCGCGCGCTGTATATTGCCGTCGCGTTCCTCGCGGGCATCTTTATCGCAGTTGCCTATGTCGTTTTGGCAGACATGCTCAATACCCGCATCCGCGGCGCCGAAGAGGCAGAAGAGCTCCTGGGCATTCCCGTTGTTGGCCGAATTCCGGCTATGAAAGGTGGTAAATAGGCATGGCTAAGGCAAAGAACACCGATAAGCTCGTTGTACAGAATGCCGCCAAGACCCTTCTGGCCAACATCCGCTTTGCGAGCGTGGACGACCCCATTCGCACCATCACCGTTACCTCCTCGATTCCCAACGAGGGCAAGTCCACGGTTTCCATCAACCTTGCCCAGGCTATCGCCACCAGCGGCAAGAGTGTCCTGCTGGTCGAGGCCGATATGCGCCGCAGGTCCCTTGCCGATATGCTCGGTGTCCGCTCCCGTGGCGGACTCTATTCGGTCCTGTCTGAGCAGGTGTCTATCGACCAGGCGATCGTCGAGACCGGCCAGAAGAATTTCTACTTCCTCGATGCCGAGCCGCACATTCCCAATCCTGCCGATATCATCGTCTCTCACCGCTTTGCAAAGCTGGTAAAGGCACTGTCCGCCAAGTTCCAGTACGTCATCTTTGATGCTCCTCCGGTCGGTACTTTTATCGATGCTGCCGAGATCGCGAGCCTGACCGACGGCGCGCTTTTTGTCGTGCGCGAGGATTTCACCAAGCGTGAGGAGGCGCTCAACGCTATCGGTCAGCTTAAGAAGTCTGAGAAAGTCAAGCTTATCGGTACCGTTATGAACTACTGCGAGACCGAGACCAGCGAGTACTACTATTCTTACTACACCAAGGACGGTAAGAAGGTGAAGAAGGGCTCCGGCGATCAGGGGACTTCCAAAAAGGGCATCTTCACCAACCGTGCAAACGTTTAGTTAATTAGGGCTGATCTATGCGTGACATTCATTGCCATATCTTGCCGGGTGTAGACGACGGCGCCGCCGATCTCGATGAGAGCTTGGCGATGCTCGAGGCCGCCAAGCGGGCCGGTGTAACCAGAATCGTTTGCACTCCTCACTGCCGTGATCCCTATTTTGATTACGACAAGATGTGGGATGCCTTTGAGCTGCTGCGCGATAACGCTGACGGTTTTCCGCTCCAGATGGGCTTCGAGGTCAACCATCGAAAGCTCGTTGAGCTTGGTATCGATGCCGCGGAGCACCTGCATTTCGATGGGACCAACGAGTTCCTGCTCGAGCTTTCGACGCATGCCGATGCGTATGCGTTTAGAGAGTACGAGAACACGATTTACGATTTGCAGTGCCGTGGCTACCAGGTGATCATCGCTCATCCTGAGCGCTATCGTGCGGTTCAAAAGGATGTAAGTGTGGCGGAGCGCCTAGTCGATATGGGCTGCAAGCTGCAGGCTTCGGCGGACTTTATTGCCGGTGGTCGCTTTGGTCGCGAGAAAAAGCCGGCCCAGCGCCTGTTCGATCAGAACCTGTACAGCTTCATCGCGAGCGATGCCCATAACGTGGGTCATTACGACTGCCTGGCGAAGGCTCGCGCGAAGTTTAGCGTGCGCGGAGCTCATTTTCGCTAAAATCTGTCCCTAACGTTCGTGCTGAATGAAGGGGGCTGTCATGGATATCCAACTTAAGACGGGATGCTTTGAGGACGCGGCGCTGGTGCGCCGCGTCGTTTTTATGGACGAGCAGGGCTACGAGAATGAGTTCGACGCTATCGACGAGGATCCGAACTGCATTCATGTGACGCTCTATGTAGACGGCGAGCTTGCCGGTTGCTCGCGCGTGTTTCCCGAAGAGCTTGAGCGCGCGACTGACGTAGAGGCTCCGGTGTCGCCGACGTGCGACTTGGACGAAGGCGCCGCGGCGGGGGAGACCTACATTATGGGGCGCGTGGCCGTGCTGCCGGCTATGCGTCGTCGTGGACTGGCGAGTGCGATCGTTGAGGCCAGTGGTGCGTGTGCACGCGATGCCGGCGCTAAGCTTATTAAGCTGCATGCGCAGGAATACGTGCTGCCGCTCTATGCCAAGGCGGGCTACACACAAATTGCCCCGGTAGACTACGAAGACGAGGGCCAGCCCCATGCCTGGATGGCCAAACGGGTCGAGGGCGGCAGATAGGGACGTTCCTTTTCTGCCGGCAGTTGGGGACACTCCTTGGCAATTGGCGCATTGGAACGCTCGGACATACAGTTTTTCGATACCGTGTGTATATATGCGCGCTAATGGGTTATAAAATCTAAGTCTGAACATAGCAGGTCTGCGATGCGGCTCGGGCAACCGGGCCGTTTTTGCGGACGGGGGTAGCGCGAAAGGACTGCACATGCGTCAATTTAAGACCGAGAGCAAAAAACTGCTCGACCTCATGATCAACTCCATCTACACCAATAAGGAAATCTTCCTGCGCGAGCTTATCTCTAACGCGAGCGACGCCGTTGACAAGCTCAACTTTAAGAGCCTGCAGGATCCGAGCGTCAAGCTCGACCAGGGCGACTTGGCTATTCGCGTCTCCTTTGATAAAGATGCCCGCACCATTACCATCTCGGATAACGGCATTGGCATGACCGCCGAGGAGCTCGAGCGCAATCTGGGCACCATCGCCCATTCCGGCTCCGAGGAGTTTAAGACCGAGAACGCCGAGCAGCAGGGTTCGGATGTCGATATCATCGGTCAGTTTGGCGTGGGCTTCTACTCTGCCTTTATGGTTGCCAGCCATGTGAAGGTGGTCAGCCGCGCCTATGGCGAGGACACCGCTCACGTGTGGGAGTCTGATGGTCTTGAGGGTTACACCATCGAAGACGGCGAGCGCGCCGAGCACGGTACCGATGTCGTCCTGACGCTGCGCGAGAACGAGAAGCTCGACGCCGACGGCGAGGCCGAGACCTACGATCGCTTCCTGACCGAGTGGGGCCTCAAGAGCCTGATTCAGCAGTACAGCAACTATGTGCGTTACCCGATCCAGATGATGGTGTCCAAGAGCCGCCAGAAGCCCAAGCCCGAGGATGCTGGCGACGATTATAAGCCCGAGTACGAGGACTACCAGGAGCTCGAGACCGTCAACTCCATGACGCCGATCTGGAAAAAGCGCAGCTCCGACGTTGAGCAGAAGGATTACAACGAGTTCTACAAGTCCACGTTCCACGACTTTGACGATCCGGCACGCACTATCAGCTTCCATGCCGAGGGTACGCTCGAGTACGACGCCCTGCTGTTTGTGCCGGGCCGCGCCCCGTTCGATCTGTACAGCAAGGACTACGAGAAGGGCCTGGCGCTCTACAGCTCCAACGTGCTGATCATGGAGAAGTGCGACGACCTGCTGCCCGACTACTACAACTTTGTCCGTGGCGTTGTGGATTCTGCCGACGTGTCGCTCAACATCTCGCGTGAGACACTGCAGCAGAACCGTCAACTCAAGGCCATCGCCAAGCGTGTCGAGAAGAAGATCACCGCCGACCTTGAGGATATGCGCGACAACGACCGCGAGGCCTACGAGAAGTTCTTCGAAAACTTTGGCCGCGGTCTTAAGTACGGCATCTACTCGAGCTATGGCATGAAGGCCGATGAGCTCGCCGACCTGTTGCTGTTCTGGTCTGCCAAGGAACAGAAGATGATTACCCTGGCCGAGTATGCCAAGGGCATGCCCGAGGATCAGAAGGCCATCTACTACGCCGCCGGCGACTCGCGTGAGCGCTTGGCCAAGATGCCCGTGGTAAAGGGCGTGCTCGACCGCGGCTATGACGTGCTGCTGCTGACGCAGGATGTGGACGAGTTCACGTTCCAGGCCATGCGTGAGTACGTGGCGCGCGATATGCCCAAGATCTATGAGGACGATGCTGCTCGCGAGGCTGCCGAGAAGGCCGTTGCCGACGGTGCCGAGCCCGAGGTCGAGGATCGTCACCTGGAGCTCAAGAACGTTGCGACTGGCGATCTTGACTTGGCGACCGAGGACGAGAAGAAGGAGGCCGAGGACGCCACCAAGGAAAACGAGGACCTCTTTAGCGCTATGAAGGAGGCGCTCGGTGACAAGGTCGAGAAGGTTGCCGTTTCTGCGCGCCTGACCGATGCCCCCGCGTGCATCACCACCGAGGGCCCGCTTTCGCTCGAGATGGAGAAGGTACTCCAGAAGGGACCCGAGGGCGCGCCCGACGGCATGCCCAAGAGCCAGCGCGTGCTCGAGCTCAACGCCAAGCACCCGGTCTTTGCCAAGCTCGTTGCTGCTCAGAAGGCAGGCGATGCCGACAAGATCAAGCAGTACTCCGGTCTGCTCTACGATCAGGCCCTGCTGGTCGAGGGCATTCTGCCCGAGGACCCCGTGGCCTTCGCCGCAGCTGTCTGCGACCTGATGTAACTTAGTTACGCCGTTCTACCGAACGGCGTAACGGCTCGACGCTGCCCTTCGTTCCGCCGTTCTAACGAACGGCGGACCAGCCGACGCTGCGCGGGCACCAGAGCGACAACTTGTCATTCAAAGAGGACGGCATGACCAGAAGGTCTATGCCGTCCTCTTTTCATGCCAATTTGTTCGCTCTGGTGCTCGCTCGCTGGCATTACCAAAACATCGGCGGTCCAATAATGATCCCTTGGGGACGGAGGAAAAAGCGGTCATTGGGGACGTTTTTGTTTGACTAGTCGTTTAAGAACGTCCCCAATGACTAGTTGGGTTGCTAATTTGTGCGGGTTGTGGTTTTGTGACCTGCTGAAATTAAAGATACTGTACAACTGTACGTTAACTCATCTTCGTAGTATATTGCTACCCGCAAAACTCAATACCATTGTGCATCGAGACGTTAAAACGCCTTCGTACAATGGTTATCGATAGTACGATTCGATTCAACGACAGGATGGATGGTCCAAGCGTGAGTCTCGGCAGCAAACTATCCGATGCAAAGGTTTCCTTTGCAATCTTTAAACGCGACATCAAGCGATTGATCGTGAACCCCGTCGCCCTGGTGGTTACCCTCGGCGTGTGCGTTATTCCCTCGCTGTATGCCTGGTACAACATCGTGGCCAACTGGGATCCGTACGGAAACACCCAGGGTATCAAGATTGCCATCGCCAACAACGATCAGGGCACCCAAAACGACTTGGTGGGCGAGCTCAACGCGGGCGATAAGGTCGTCGATCAGCTCAAGGAGAACGATCGGCTGGGCTGGACCTTCGTCGATTCGGCGGCCGATGCTAAAGAGGGCGTCGAGAGCGGTGAGTACTATGCGGCCATCGTAATCCCCAAGAACTTCTCGGATAACCTGGTTTCGATGCTCGACGGCAACTACCATCAGCCCAAGCTTACGTACTACGTCAATGAGAAGAAGAGCGCTATTGCGCCCAAGGTTACCGACACCGGCGCAAACACCATCGAGGAGCAGATCAACTCGGAATTTGTCTCCACGGCGGGCGAGACCGTTGCCAGTATTGCCAAGGATGCCGGAGTCGATTTAAAGGACAAAACGACCCAGGCCCAGGATTCGTTGGCAGCCTCGGTGTCCGAGGCATCCGACACCTTGGGCGAGGTGCGTGATTCGATTGGCGACATGAACGCCGCCATCGACAAGACGAGCGGCTCGATCGCATCGGCCGATGCCGCGTTGGCGGGCTTGCAGGGTCGGGCGCCGTCGCTGACGCAGGCGATCTCCCAGGGCAACGACCTGCTGGGCGAGGCTCGCGCCACGGCGGGTAATTCCATCACCTCGCTCTCCAAGGCGCTCTCGGAAGGCAGCATCGCGTTGAGCAAAACGTCGGCTTCTGCGAACGCCGCGGTCGGAAAGATGACGGGCGCTTTGACGTCCACAACCACTCGTATCGACAACTCGCTCGATTCTCTCCAGGCGACGATTGACCACAACAGCGCTGTCATCGAGCGCCTGCAGATTCTCGCTAACGATACGTCGACGGGGTCGGAGGACGCCGACGCGCTCATCGCATCGACCATCAATTCGCTTCGCGAGCAAAACCAGAAGCTGCAGAGCATCAAGGATGGCCTTTCTGCACAGTCGATCGCCATGGAAAACGACGCTAGGGCAATCTCGAACGCGAGCAAGGCACTCAACACGGCAATTCAGACCGGTACGGCTAACCTCGGTCAGGCTCAGACGGACCTGGGGCAGGACGCGCTGCCGAAGGCCTCGAGCGCGCTTGATTCATTTGCCGCCGTCTCGGGTGATCTGACGGGAATCGTGTCTGGCCTCACGCCTACTATTGCAAGCGCGCGCGGTACACTTTCGCAACTCAATGCTACGCTCGGTCAGGCCAAGACCACGCTGTCCCAGACCGATGCCTCGCTTGCCAAGGTCCAGGACAAGCTCGCAACCGCCGCCAACGACATTGCGGCGCTGCAGACCTCCGAGTCCATGGGCGAGCTGGCTGAACTGATGGGTGTCGACGTCAATGACGTGGCAGACTTTATGGCATCTCCCGTAGAGCTGACTTCCAAGTCAATTTTCCCGGTCAAGAGCTTTGGCTCGGGCATCGCTCCCTTCTATACCAATCTGGCGCTTTGGGTGGGCGGCTACGTGCTTATCGCTATCTACAAGCTCGAGGTCGACCGCGAAGGCATCGGCAGCTTTACCGCGCGTCAGGGCTACTTTGGCCGCTGGTTGCTACTGGTGATCCTGGGTGCGTTCCAGGCCATCATCGTTACGGTGGGCGATTTGGTGATTGGCGTGCAGTGCGTCAACCCGCTGCTGTTCGTGCTGGGCGGCATCGCTATCTCGTTCACCTACGTCAATATCATCTATGCGCTGTCCACCACGTTTAAGCATATCGGCAAGGCGATCGGCGTCATTCTGGTTATCGTGCAGATTCCGGGCTCTTCGGGCATGTACCCCATCGAGATGATGCCCGGCTTCTTCCAGTGGCTGCATCCGCTGCTGCCCTTTACCTACGGCATCAATCTGCTGCGCGAGACGGTCGGCGGCATGTATTCGTTCAACTACCTGTTTAACCTGTGCATTCTGGGCGTGTTCTTGATTGTGGCGCTCTTTATCGGCCTGCAGCTGCGTCCGCTGCTGCTCAACCTTAACCTGCTCTTTGATAAACAGCTTTCCACGACCGGTATGATGATTTGCGAGTCCAACGACCTGCCGCGCCAGCGCTACTCGCTGCGCACGGCCATGCGTGTCATGCTCGATTCCGATTCGTACCGTCGCGAACTGCTCGACCATGCGGTGACCTTTGAGCACCGTTACCCCTACTACATCAAGGGCGGTTTTGCCGCCGTGGTGGGCGTTCAGGTCCTGCTCTTTGTCCTGTCGACGGTTCTCGATATCGACAATAACGGCAAGATCATCCTGCTTGTCATTTGGATCATCTCGGTTATTGCCATCTGCGGCTGGCTTATCAATATCGAATATATCCGCGCGAGCCTCAATACCCAGATGCGCATCTCAGCGCTTTCGGATGAGGACTTGCGTCGCGAGATGCGCGAACACACGGCCGCCATTCCTGCCGCCCGCCACATGTTTGGCCTCAACGCCAGCGAGCGTGGTGCCAAGGGCGGCGATCAGTCCACGGGCCGCTTGCCGCATATAGGCTCGCACCATAAATCTCAGGGCAGCGACAGCACAGCCACAAATGATGGAGATACCACCGCGCTTGGCAAGCACTCCAAAGGAGGTGAGGCATAAATGAAGAACATCCTGCATCTGTTTAAGCGCGATGTCCAAAACGTGTCTCGCTCCGTGATCGGCTTAATTGTCGTGATGGGTCTCATTATCGTGCCGTGTCTGTACGCGTGGTTTAACATCGCCGGCAGCTGGGATCCGTACGGCAACACCGGCAATCTTAAGATTGCCGTGGTCAACACCGACGAGGGCTACGAGAGCGATCTGATTCCCGTCGAGGTCAACGTGGGCGAAAACGTAACCGCCACCCTGCGCGGCAACGAGAACTTCGACTGGGTTGTCCTCAACGACCGCGATAAGGCGATCGAGGGCGTTAAGTCGGGCGCGTACTACGCTGCCGTCGTTATCCCTAAAACGTTTAGCGCCGACATGATGACGCTTTTCTCGACTGAGGTGAAGCACGCCGATATCGAGTTTTACGAGAACCAGAAGGCCAACGCCATCGCGCAGATCGTGACCGAGAAGGGTTCGAGCGCCGTTCAAAGCCAGGTTAACGAAACTTTTACCGAGACCATTACGAGCATCGGTCTTAAGACGGTGTCCAGCCTGCTCGATTACATGAGCACCGACCAGGTCAGCAACTTTATCGCCAACCTGTCCTCGACGCTCGGCGATTCGGTCCAGGACCTGCAGGGCGTTCAGGCCAGCGCAACGTCGCTTGCGGGCATTTTGAGCTCCACGTCCGATTCGCTGACGTCGGCGAGCGGCATGCTCAAACAGACCGGTGCCGTCGATGAGTCGACAAAGCAGTTCATGGAACATGCCAAAAGCGGTATCGATGATTCCAAAGAAGCGCTTAAGGCGGCAAACGATGCCATCGATGCCGCGATCGATGGAAGTGCGGGTTCGTTCGACAAGGTGTCTGCCGAGCTCGATAAGGCGTTCGACACCGCAAACCTGCATGTGGACCTTACGGTGCGCCAGCTCGACGCTGCCGCCTCGGCGCTCTATACGCGTGCTTACGATATCGATGCGATGGCCGGTCTGCTCGGTAGCCTTGCCGACCAGGTGAGCGATGAGAATTTGAAGGACGGCCTCAAGTCCGCCGCGACGTCGCTGGGCGGAATCGCCGATGAGTACAGCAACAATGCCACGGAGCTGGAGAAAATCGCGACGTCGCTTACGGACAGCATGGCCGAGGTCAACAACTCGCGTGACGAGGTCGATCAGGCCATCGCCGATGCCAAGGCCGGTATCGCAGGTGCCAAATCCGATTACGATTCCACGTTCTCGGTTAAGGCCAAGGAGCTCAAGAAGACCGTCTCGGGCATTCTGGACTCGCTCGATGGCATCTCGGGCGATCTGGATAGCGCCGTAGACGGCCTGACCGATGCATCCGGTTCGCTGGCAAAGGGCCTCTCCAAAGCCGCAAAGCTGGTCAACAAGGCTTCCGATCAGCTGGGTGAGGCGTCGGACAAGATCGGCGCATTTAAGGACGAGCTCGACGGCGCCTTGATGTCGGATGACCTTGCGACGATCAAGACGATGATCGGCAACGATCCCGAGGGTTTGGCCGTGTCGCTTTCCGGCCCCGTCGCGCTCGACCGCAAGCCGGTCTATCCGATCCGCAACTACGGTTCGGCCATGGCGCCGTTCTATACGATTCTGTCGCTGTGGGTGGGCTCGATTGTGCTGGCAGCCATGATGAAGGTGTCGGTTGACGATGAACTCATCAACGAGCTGATCCCCGTGCGCCTGCACGAGATCTACCTGGGTCGTTACCTGTTCTTTGGCGGTCTGGCCCTGCTGCAGGCAACGCTCGTGTGCGCGGGCGACATTCTGTTCTTTGGCATTCAGTGCGACAATCCACTGCAGTTTGTGCTGGCGGGCTGGGTCGCGAGTCTCGTGTTCTCCAATATCGTCTACACGCTTACGGTTTCGTTTGGCGATATCGGCAAGGCGCTCGCCGTCGTGCTGCTGGTCATGCAGGTCGGCGGTTCGGGCGGCACGTTCCCCATCGAGATGACCGGTCCCGTGTTCCAGGCGATCTATCCGTTCCTGCCGTTTACTCATGGCATCAACGCCATGCATGCCGCCATGGCCGGTGCCTACCATATGGAGTACTGGATTGAGCTAGGCATTCTGGCGAGCTATCTGATTCCGTCGCTGGCACTGGGCGTCGTCTTCCGCCGCCCGGTCATCAAAGCCAACGACTGGATCATCGAAAAGCTGGAATCAACAAAGCTTATCTAGTACAGCAACGTTAACGCCGATGCAGCGTGAATGCGGCTCGCGCAGCGTCGGCCGGTCCGCCGTTCGGTAGAACGGCGGAACAAAACGCTTTATTATGCTGGATTGCGATGCAACGCTGGTTGTTGCTACAGTAGCGGGGCGTACCGGGGGTCCGGTGCGCCCCGTTTTTATTTGACCATGAGGCGGCACGCGGTCACGCGCGTGCGGACACCACGCCCAGACTGAGCGCGAGGATGCCCTATGGCCCAGAATGCCGTTGATGAAATCGAAAACATGCCCGATAGCCCTGTCGCACGGGAGGACCTGGGCGCCGGCGGCACCTCCCGTGGCGCCGGAGCGCGTTCTCCGTTCTTCTGGAAGGCCTTGCTGTTTTCGGTGGCGGTCATCTGGGGCTATTCCTTTACCACCATGAAAGATGCGCTCGATACCGTTCCGGTGTTCGAGCTGGTCTACGTTCGCTTTCTCCCGGCATCACTGGTTATGTTTGCCATTTTCCACAAACGAATCATCGCGCACTTTAATGCTCGCAACCTTATCGTCGGGCTTGGTATGGGCGCACTTATGTGGGGCGCGTACGGTTTGCAGACGATTGGCCTGGCACAGACCACGGCGGGCAAGAGTGCATTTTTGACGGGTACCTATTGCATCCTCGTGCCGTTTGCGAGCTATGTCCTGGGCGGAGAAAAGCTTACCCGTTACAACTTGGGCGCCGCATTGCTGTGCCTGGCGGGCATTGGCCTGGTGGCACTCGATAGCGTCGAGTTCAATGCCGGAGATGTCATCACGTTGGGCGGCGCGGTCTTCTTTGCTATCCAGATGGCGGTGACCGCCAAGTATGGCCGCAAGATGGATATCAACGTCATCACGTTTTGGATGTTTGTGGGCAATGGCGTTTTGAGCTTAATCACGTCACTACTATTCGAGACTCAGGCGCCTCTGTCCGTGTGGACGCCGAGCTTTATCGGCGTGGTGGCCTTTCTCTCGGTGGGTTGTACGTGCGTGGCCCTGCTCGTCCAAAACGTCGGTCTGGCGCATGTCCCCGCCTCGACGGGCTCGCTGCTTCTTTCGATGGAGTCCCCCTCGGGCGTGCTGTTCTCGGTGCTGCTGATGGGGGAGGCGCTCACTTCGCGCCTGCTTGCCGGCTTTGCGCTCATCTTTTTGTCGATTATCTTGAGCGAGACGCATTTCGATTTCTTGCGCCGAAAATCTCGCCCGCAATTGTAAACAACTTGTTGCGCCGCCCTTCCAGGGCGGCATTTTTTGTGTCATGCCCTTACAGTTGTGCCTTGCACTTTATGCTGTCAAAGTGCGTGCTGCAAAAACGTTACTGGAGGGCATCTATGGCACCAGCTCTGTCCGATCTTCAACCTCAACCAGCGCCTCAGGCTACCACAGCGGCGCAGACCGCTATCGACGATGGCCTGGTCAAAGAAGCCCAGGCATTTGCCGGTGAGCTTGCCGCATGGCGCCACGATCTCCATCAGATGCCCGAGCTCGGTAACAATCTTCCGCAGACGTCTGCCTATATCCAGGCACGTCTGGACGAGATGGACATTCCCTATACCACGCTTGTCGACGGCTCCTGTGTTGTTGGCCTGATTGGTGCCGGTGCGGCCGCGGCTGCTCAGGGCAATGGTGCGTGCACGGACGAGCAGTCCGGTACGGTTATCATGCTTCGCGGCGACATGGATGCCCTGCCCGTTGCCGAGGAATCGGGCGAGCCTTTCGCTTCCACCAACGGCTGCATGCACGCTTGTGGCCACGATATGCACGCGACGGCGCTGCTTGGTGCGGCGCGCCTGCTCAAGGCCCGCGAGGCAGAGCTTGTTGATGCCAACGCCACGGTTAAGTTGCTGTTCCAGCCGGGCGAGGAGACCTTTGAGGGCGCCCGCGCTGCCATCGCCGACGGCTTGCTCGAGAACCCGCGTCCTCAGGCGGCTTTTGCCATGCACGTTAACAGCCAGTCGCCGCTTGGCCTGGTGCTCTATGGCAGCCCTGCACTTTCGGGTGTATACGGTTTTCGCATCACGCTCCAGGGCAAGGGTGGTCACGGCTCGAGCCCCGAGATTTGCATCGACCCCATCACGGCGGGCGTGCATGTGCACCTGGCGCTCCAGGAGCTTATCTCCCGCGAGGTGCCGGCGGCCAAGGAGGTCGCACTTACCGTGGGTAAGTTCGCCGGCGGTCAGGCTGCCAACGTCATCCCAGATACCTGCGTGCTGGAAGGCACGCTGCGCGGCTTCGACGTTGAGCTCATGGAGCACCTCAAGACCCGCATCGCCGAGGTCGTCAACGGCGTTGCCGCAACATATCGTACGCCGGCGACTATCGAGACACTCTCGGATGTTCCCCCGCTCGTACTCGACAGCGATATGACTCAGGCGTCGCTTGGTTACGTGGGCGCAGTGCTGCCCAAGGCCGCCTTCTTGCCGCTGTTCCATGCCATGGCGAGTGAGGACTTCGCGCTTATCTCGAGCGAGATCCCAAGTGCGTACTTTACGGTGGGCGCGGCCGTAACCGACACGGACGAGCATTTTGCCCAGCATCATCCCAAGGCGCGCTTTAACGATGCCGAGCTTCCCCTCGGCGCCGCGGCTTATGCCGCCGTCGCTCTCGGATACATTGCGGACCACAAGGAGTAATCCATGTCTCAGCAACGTAAATTCTTCCCCGGCTGGCTCGTGGTGGCCTCCGGCTTTGTGATCATGGCCACGTGCTACACCATTTTCGTCAACTGCATGAGCCTGTTCCAGCCGCTCATCGTCAGCGACTTGGGAATATCTCTTGCGCAGTACAACATCTCCAACGCCCACCATTGCCGCGTCCAAGCAGTTTGGCATGGCCGACCTCGGCAAGGTCACGGGCACCATTACCTCGCTCGAGATGGTCGGCGGCACCGTAGGCGCTATCGTCTCGGGCGTGCTGTTCGATGCCACGGGCTCCTTTGCGAGCATCTGGATCGTGTGCCTGGCGTGTTCTGTGGTCATGCTCGTATTCCTGCTGGCCTCGGAGCCTATCGCCGCCAAGCTGCGCGCAAGCGTGGCGGGGGAGTAGACGTCCGTCGTTCTTTTCTGCTCGCCCCGTTCTGCCCGTGGCTGCCTTGGAAGCCGAATGGAAGCTCGTACCATCATTCGCTTTCCAAGGCAGCTACGGGCCTACGAAATGATCCCTTTTCCTCCGTCCCCAAGGGATCACGTGACCCGAAGGGGACGGAGGAAAAGAGATCACAAACAGCGACGGCGCGTCTGGCCGAACGAGTCCCCATACCCTCGTTCGGCCA
>NZ_QRQS01000008.1:0-142432 GCF_003475605.1 Collinsella sp. AF31-11 | reverse complement strand
GTGAGCGGGTACAGGCGGGTGCCGGACCCGCCGGCGAGGATGATGCCTTTCATTGTGCTATTCCTTTCTAAGTTGAGTAATTGAGTATCTATTCCAGACCAGCCGCGCTATGCATCCGTTCATTTCCCTCGCGTAAGCACTCGCTTGGTCAAGGCAAGCATGTCTCGCGCCGAATGCCTGTTCAGTACCAAATAAGCTGCGTAAAGCGCCAAATACCCCAGGACGGCAACAAGCGCGGGCGCACAAAGCGCTAGCGCCACAAACGCAGCGGTGAGCACGACCTCTTCGATGGGAGCGGGTGTTGTGGAAACCCCAATTTTCGCGTTCAAATGCCGTTCCGACCAAAGGGAACGGCAAACGATGCATGCGACGGTGCCAAGCAAGACGGCATCGAGCGATCCGATCACGTAAACGCCAATGGTGCAAAGCGCTATGCTGCCCGCTAGCGTGCAAAGGTTCACCTTGAGGAGCGTCCGTTCCTCCCTCAGCACCTTAAAATACGTGGTGCAGCACAGGTTCATCTTCGTATCGAACACGCAGACGGGCAACAGAATCGCGAAATAGTGCATGGTGTCGGCGTATTGCGGAAGCCAGAGGGACAGCACCCATGCCATCGGGAAATACAGGAGGTAGACCACAGGAAACGTCACCTCCATCATGTCGCGAACGAAGCGGTAGAAAGCTCTTCGTTCTCCCTCGGTGCCCTGCCTAAGCGCCGGGAACAGTACCATGCTCGCCTGCGACACAAAGGTTATGAAGAAGTTCACCATCGAGAGCCAGAACGACACGCGCCCGAAGGCCTCAATTCCCCAGGCGTTGTCTACCAGCGCGCGCGCAACACCCAGGACGAGCATCGAGGCCACGTTCGATATCATAAGTGCGAAGCCGACCTTCATGCTCGAAAGGCTCAGCCTGGCGGCCTCCGTCAAGGGCAGTGCCCTGGCCGCGAAGAAATCACGGGAGCGAACGATGCAATAGGTCAGCGAACAGGCTTTCGAAATTAAAAAGGCGAAAACATAGGGCTCGAAATCAGGGACACGAATAAATACCATCACGAGGATGATGGCCAGAAACACCAGGCGGTCGATCATGGTGGAATACGAGAAGAGCTTGGTCTCGTTCATCGACTGGAAGATATAGCCAAGGAATCCGGCAAGGTTACAGAGCACGGTGTAGAGGGCGAACGCCAGTAGGACGAACGAGCGCTGCGCCTCGGGCGCCCAAACAACGGCAATGATGGCGATGACGGCGGCCACGACGAGCTGGAATGCCATGCCGAAGCGGAACTGCGAGTTCACAGCTCGCTTGTCTATCTCGCCTCTCGTGTTACCGCCCTCGATGAGGTAGATACCGTCGTTGAGACCGAGCATGAAGAAGCCAGAGTAGCTCGCGTAAAAAATAAACAGCTGCCAATAGCCGTACGTCTCGACGCCGAGCACCTTCGGCACGAGCAGTGACATAGCGACGCTCGCCAAGAACGAGATGCCCTGGGCCGCGAACGCGACAATCATGTTGCCCGCCAGAGACCTATAGTTCATGCCTGTCCCCTGGCTCATCTAGCAGCTCCCCAATGGAGCGCTCGTCCAGCGGACGATAGAGCTGTTCGATATGCGTCTCCATGAAACGCCTGTCCACCTTCGAGTAGTCGAGCGCGAGGAGCCGGTCGATGACGTCCTGGCTGAAGCGTTTCTTGATGGGTTTTGCCGGCACACCCCCAACGATCGTGTAAGGCTCCACGTCCTTGGTGACGACAGCTCCTGCTGCGACGACCCCCCCCCCGGCCTATATGGACGCCGTCCAAGATGGTCGCGCCGTAGCCAATCCAAACGTCTTCTTCGACGACGATACCGCCGTCCCCGCATGCCTCATCGTAAGTCTCTCCCAAGACAAAGCGGCGCAGAGGAAACGTCGTGAAATGATCGATGGGATGGTTGTTGTGAATTACGAAAGTCACATTTGGCGCAATCGAGCATAATTCGCCTAAGGCGAGCTTGGGCTGCTTGGACGCCGTAAGAACGTTGATTTCCCCGTAGGAGTAATCGCCAATTGTGACATTGTCGAGCCCAATTGCCCAACGCCCGAGTTGTGTTCTGTTGTGCCTATTGGCTTTGGCCCACTTCAAAGAAGCGGATACATGCCTAATTTTCGTTCGGATTTCTAACATATGAAGCCCTAAGTTTTATTAAACCAATATTGAATTGTTGGTAAGGAGCGGAACCAACACCGTGTTAAGGTTCATGCTCATCAAGACCAACAATGTGACGCCCATGAGGGCAATGCCCAAAAGACAAGCAACGCCAAACAAGTCAGCCTGCTCTTTTCGGATGTTGCTACCCCCGGCGCAGCCAACCGAGTTGACCGCAACAAGGTAATAAATTAAAAATTGCGAAGTCTCTATGCGGTAGATGTCGGATGCAACGCCAACGAGGGGAATCAATGCGAGACAAAACAGGTTCGCATTTAGAATCACCCGGACGGCATCCGAATCTCCCCTGGTCTTTTTCAAATAGAGGCCAAACGCCATCCAAGCAAGAGAAGGAACAGCCAAACGAATAACATTGGCAAATCCAGAGCCGTCAACGCCGCCACCCATATTTAGTCGTGCGGAGACGCCCAGAAGAGTGACGATTTGAGTCAGCAAACTGGTTCGTGTCACCACAATCAGGCCGAGAAAAACAAGAAGGCACAACTTTCGAGCGTCACGATGCGATAGCTCTTTGGCAAAGAGCAGCAATGCAAAGAAGAGAACAGCCGCATGGAAGCTGAAACCAATTAAACATGCAAAAAAGAAAACAGCCGCTTTTTTCTTTAGACCACCTTTGGCCTTTGATACATAGAGATATCCAATCAGAACAAATGAGATGGCCAGTGAAAACCTAAGCTGCACTGCATCCATGCAAAAAGGGAAAATCGAATACAGAGCCAAAAACAAACCAGGCCTCTTCGTCAAATTCCAGCCGCATAGACCAATAGAGACTAGATAGAAAGTTCCGACGAGCAGCTTCAACTGAAATAGCGTCGCGCCGCAATCCGATAAGAACCTGATTAACAGACTGTAACCAATTCCCTTGTCCTGCGCTAAAGTCGGGTTCATCAAATGCAGGTTGTAGTTGAAATCGTCAGCCAGTCCATTGCTGAAAACGAATACAAACCAAAGAAAAATCAAAAGGGCGAGGAAGGGCACTTTGCTCTTCTGGAACACCAATGCCGTTAAATCAAGAACAAGGAGGCCAGCAACAAGAATCATTTTGAAGATACTCCCGTTCTCGGCGTTCCTATACGGCTCTGGAAGCCATCGACAATTCCATGCATAAGCCTCGATATCTTTGAAGCCTTATTGTCTTCTAGCAAAAGAGCCTTGAAGAATTCCTGCGATATTTCTCGCACGCATTCTGCGCTGCTAATTTCACCCTTCTTCGCCAATAGAATCTTGTTTCTGGCTATGTAGTACTTGCGAAAACTGCTGTGGTTGGTGATGTGAATTACCTTGCCGAGAATCCGGACGCACCGCATGTCTCCAAGTTCATGGGACAGCGAAGTCGCAGGGTCAATGACCACGCGATAGCCGGCTCTACGAAGTCGAATGCAGAAATCGCGATCAACACTGTCGATGAACAATGTCTCGTCGAAACCGCCAATCTTCCTCCATGCGTCAAGGCTCGTCAACGACGCGCTAGTTATCGTCCATTCGACCTCGTAGGGCCCATCTTGCGGCAATTCGTAATATTCCTCGTTGCCCGCGTAAGAAATCCAAGGTGCCGCAATCCCAACATCTTTGGTCAAATGCGCCGCCAGCTTCTCCACTAAGCCATCTTCACATACCGAGTCCTGGTCGAGCGTCAATACGGCGGTGCAGCGCTTCTCGTCTGCGGCAGCACATCCCATGTTGAGGGCGGCAGCAATGCCTTTGTTCTCCCCCAGGGGAACGAAAATGACATTGTCATATTCACGACAGAGCGCTTCCACCCCGCCCGCTTCGTTTGAGCCGTTGTCCACGACAAAAACGTGTTCCACCTGCTCGGATACAGCGGACAGACATTCCGAAAAGCGCGCAAGTTCAGGATTGTAGGCAACGATGCAGGCCGCAATGTCCCTCATCAACGCCTCCTTAGGGCAACAATGAGGTTTACAAGGCTAATTTTATCGTTGGCCATCGGCCCCTTCTTAATCAATTGCGCTATTAGCGGAAGCGGCTTTCGCTCCTCCATGGATTTGATGGCAACTTCGCGTGCCGCAATCTCCTCATCGAGTCGGTCGAGCGTACCGGAATCCAGCTCGTTGGCGCAGTACTTTCTACACGCCTCGATATGCTTGAGCTGATGCTTTCTGCCTTTAATGTGCTGCTCGGGGTTTGTCAGTCTCGACTTCAGAGAATAGGTGGGCGCGGATGCGTTGCTCCTGTGAACCCTGTGCAGGACAAGTGCCTCTCCGCCGACGCGGTAGAATCCGCCCTTGGCCGCCGCGAAGAGCCCGAGCGGCGAATCGTACACGAGGTCCTCGCGTACGATGATTGGAGTCATCTCATCCATAAAGGAGCGCTTCACGCCAAGCGACAGGCCGCTACTGAGCATAGATGAGACCTGCTGGCCGAAGTCAACCTTCCATACCCCCTCCTTCGTGCGCCTGAGCGAGGTCTGAAATGTGTTGTCAGATCTGTCGTCCTGGTCGATGATCGTCGTATCGCACGACACGACGAGCGCGTCCTCGTGCCTCTCGAACACGGCCATCATCTCGGAAATCTTGCCATCCGCCCAAACGTCGTCTTGGTCGGAGAAGAAGATGACGTCACCCGTCGCGAGCGAGCACCCCTTGAGGTAGTTGCCAACGAACCCGAGGTTCTTCTCGTTGCGATAGATCCTCCATGTGTCCTTCAGGCCATGCTCATTAATGTACGCATCGATGTATTCCGGCGTGCCGTCGCTCGAACAGTCGTCGACGATCACCACCTCGTCGGCCTGTCGCCTCTGCGAAACAATCGATTCAAGCTGCTCCCGAAGGAACTGTCTGCCGTTGTACGTCGCCATGACGATGGTGGCCGTCATTCCCCCGTGGCTGACGCCATCCATATTAGCCATCACCAGCCCCGAACTTCTGTGGTGCGCCGCTGCAAGATCAAGAAATCGCTGAGAAACTCGCCTTTCACAATGCTCCCCGCCGCGACCACCGAGTTCGCCTCGATTTTCGTTCCTCGAAGGATTATCGTTCCCGCGCCTATCCAACAGTTCTCTCCAATCTCCACCGAAAACCATTCGAAGACGCCCTCTTTGAGGACGCCTTCCTGAAGGTATAGTCGTGGTCATAAACGAGGACGTTTGGTTCGAAGTCTGTACCTGCGCCGATAGTTACCACGTCATGACAGATGACCATGTCGTCGTAGTTGATGCGGAAGTTGCCGTCGTTTGTAACGTTCGAGCCTTTTCTCTCCTTAATCTTGCTTCCGCTGTGGATTCGGACGGTGCGCCCGATATTGACTTTCGATCCCTCGTTGAAGTTGCAAACCTCATTGGGTGAAATCCTTTGGATCGCGCCTTTGAGGAGAAGGCTTCCCATCAGCCCGATTTTCCAAACGGCTATCCTTAAAAATGTCCATGTAGCGCTGATAACGTTGTTCACCGCCCCCCTCAACGGCGCGCCTCCTTCGCTTCTTCTGCAACCGCCATTTCCTTCAGGTAACGCTCGACAATTATCTGCCTGTCGAACTCCCTCTCGACCTTTCTCCTGCCGTTCAGGCCCATCTCCCTTTTCTCGGCATAGGGCAGGGCAAGAAAATTCTCGATTTTTGAGATAAGGTCTTCCGCGTCTCTTTGCTTTACGACGAAGCCATTGACCCCGTCATCTACGACCTCCCTGCACCCAGGCCGGTTCGTCGTAATGATCGGTCTGCCGCAGGCGCAGCTCTCCAGCAGGACATTCGACATACCCTCCGGATAGAAAGTGGGATGCACCGTGCAGCTTGACAGGGCATGCATCTCTCGCACGTCTTTGACGCTTCCGTGGTAGATGACGACGCCGTCCTTCTCGCAAGCCTCGAGGGAACCTCTGTATTCGTCCTCACAGCTGCCGCAGACATGAAACTCTGTATTTGGGTGCCTTCCTCGAATCTGCCTAGCAGCTTCGAGGAATTCTTCGATGCCTTTTTCACGCATTACTCGAGCGAAGAAAAAGAAACGAATAACCCCATCGTCTTTTGGATAGTCCAAAAGACGAAATCGCTGAAGATTAACTCCGGAGCCAGGCAACAGATCGCAACGATTCCCTACGATCCCCCTGGATAGCATAAAATCCCTGTTCGCCTCGTTTTGGAAAAAAACGACCTGAGCCCTCTTCAGCCCTAGCTTATAAAGCCCGAGTGTTAACTTCTGAAGCGGTCCATCATTCTCGACCGCAGTACCCAATCCAGTAATATTAACAAGGTAGGGAATACCGAACTTACCGCAGAGAATGCCACCATACACGTTTGGTTTAATTGTATATGTAAACACAATGTCGGGTTGGATTCTTTTGAGCAGCTTTCGATAAAAAAGAATCAGTTGGACATCGTCCACCGGATTCGTGCCACGCCGAATTAGAAAAGGGTTATCAATGAATGAGGCCCCGAGTTTTTCAATCTCAGGAACCAGCTCGCCGCTTGGTATGCAGAAAATAACCTCATGCCCAGCTTTAACGAGTTCCGCGATCAGTTCACCCCTAAAATGAAGCAGGCCTCCATCATTATTGGCAAGGATCAGCACCTTCATCGAGTCTCAACCTTTCCATCTGATGGCGTACCTGTGAAAGCTTCCATAGTCGCCGAGGTGCCACTGCTAATTCCACTTCGGCTGAAAAGTACCTTGAACGTCGTTAAGAACACTTTTAGGTCCATAGTGAAGGTGCAATTGCGAGCGTATTCAACATCGTAGGCGAATTTTTGTTCCCAACAGATAGCGTTGCGCCCGTTCACCTGCGCCCATCCCGTCATGCCAGGCCGCACATCGTGGCGGTGACGCTGCTCCTCGTTGTAGAGGGGCAGGTACTTTACCAGAAGCGGCCTAGGTCCTATCAGACTCATGTCGCCCTTCAAGATGTTGAACACTTCAGGCAGCTCGTCCAGACTTGTGGAGCGCAGAGATCGGCCAAATTTAGTCAGTCGCACCTCGTCGGGCAGCAGTTCGCCGCTCTCATCACACTCGTCGGTCATTGTGCGGAACTTGTACATCTTGAAGATGTGTTCACCTTTGCCAGGGCGCTCCTGAGTGAACAGCACGGGGGTGCCCAGCTTGACCCTAACCAAGATGGCCAGGATAGCGTACAACCACCAGAACAGCAGGATGAATGCAAAAGCGATGATAAAATCGAGCACTCGCTTCACGCAGCGCTCGTAAAAGTTAGCTTTGTGGACGGCTTGCGCCATTACGCGAAGCACCCCTTGATGACCTCGATGATGCGGTCCTGCTGCTCAGGCGTCATCTTATTGTCAGAGGGCAGACATAAACCACGATGGAAAATATCCGCTCCAATATCCAGGGGAAGTCCATCTGCACCCGTAGCGCCGCCAGAAATGTAAGCGTTAGTTTTAGCTCGACCATTGCCCTCACGCGTCACAAAAGCATTCATGCGATAAATAGGCTGCATGTGCATGGGCTTCCAAATGGGGCGGCCCTCGGCATTGATGGCGGCAATGGCCTCAAGGATTTCGGTGGGGCAGCTTTTTCCGGGCTCACTTACGTAAAGAGCCTCACTTTCGCCACGAACCTGCTTACACATCGCGTTGGCATCAATCAGCATGCAGGAAAGCCAAAAATTCGGCTCGCAAACGCTGGGATTATAGGGGTTCATACTTACCGGCAGACCCTTGAAGCCCTCTTTGTAACGCATGTAAATAGCCTTCTTTTGGGCAATATGCTCCTCCAGATACGGAATCTGGCCACGCACGACACCGGCAATTACATTGCTCATGCGATAGTTGTAGCCAAGCTCCTCATGCTGGTACCAGGGAGCGGCTTCGCGCGACTGGGTCGACCATTTGCGAGTTTTATCGGCTGCCTCTTTGCTATCAGTTAAAAGCATGCCACCAGCGGAACCGGTAATGATCTTATTGCCGTTAAAGCTAATGGCGCTGATGTCACCAAACGTACCAGTCTGACGACCCTTATACGTGGCGCCAAGTGACTCAGCAGCATCCTCAACAAGGACAGCCCCGTGCGCATCGCAAATTGAACGAAGCTCTCCGACTTTGCCAGGCGTTCCGTAAAGATGCGCCGCCACAACGACCTTTGCAGTCGGATGCAGTTCGAAAGCCTTTTCAAGAGCGACTGGATCCATATTCCAAGTGTCACGCTCGGTATCGATAAATACAGGAACACCGCCTTCGTAAACAACTGGGTTCACCGTAGCGTCGAACGTCATATCGCTGCAAAGGACCTCATCACCGGGCTTAATTCCAGCAAGCTTCATGGCAAGATGCAGCGCAGAAGTACCGCAAGAAAGGGCAACGGCATAGCCGCAACCAATCTTTTCGGCCATCTGGCGTTCGATTTCGTTGATATTCTCCCCTACCGTCGACATCCAGTTGGTCTCATATGCCTCGGTAATGTATTTGAGCTCATCGCCGTGCATGGTCGGCGAGCTAAGCCAAACCTTATTCTCAAAGGGCTTGATATCCATCGTGACTCCTTATCCCTAATCGTTAAACTGCGGATGATATGTAGGTACAACCTCAGCGAGCACAGACTTAACCGTGTCGTTTTCCTTGTCGAGGCAATCATGAAGCTTTTCGAGCTTGTCTTTGATCTCTTCCATCTTGTCGGACTCGGCTGTGGAAATGCGAATCTCGGAATGCTCGGTAGGCAGGAGCTGCTCGTTGTCCATAAGGAGCTCCTCGTACATCTTTTCGCCAGGACGCAGGCCAACTTCTTTGATCTGGATATCTTTGCCAGGCTTAAGACCGCTCAGCGTAATAAGGTTGATTGCAAGGTCGTAGATCTTGACCGGCTCACCCATGTCCAGTACAAAAATCTCGCCACCATGCGCCAAAGCGCCTGCAGTAATGACAAGCTTGCTGGCCTCCGGGATGGTCATGAAGTAACGCGTGATGTCCTTGTGCGTAATGGTGATAGGGCCACCCTCACGAAGCTGGCGCTTAAACAGCGGGATGACTGATCCGTGACTACCCAGAACATTGCCAAAGCGAACAGCCGTAAAGATGGTCTTGCTGTTTGCCGCGTAATACTGAACGATCATCTCGTCCATACGCTTAGTGGCGCCCATTACATTTGTGGGATTAACGGCCTTATCGGTAGAAATCTGCACGTAGTGGCTGCAGTGGTACTTGTCGGCAAGGCGCACAACGTTGAGCGTGCCAAAAACGTTATTCTCGATTGCCTCGCGGGCGTTGTGTTCCATAAGAGGAACGTGCTTGTGGGCTGCAGCGTGGAAAACAACTTGAGGATGGTGCTTCTCAAAGACCTTGGTAATCGCGGGGAGATGCGTAATGGAGCCGATATAGACTTGAATATCAGTGCCTTGATCATGAGCGGTCTTGATGATGTCGTGATACAGCTCATAGGTAGTGTTCTCGTAAATGTCGAACAACACGATTTGCGCAGGCTTTGCCGGAAGCAGTTGACGTACAAGCTCTGAACCAATAGATCCGCCGCCGCCCGTGACCAAAATGCGTTTACCAGTAACATAACCCATTTGGTTAAGGTCAAGCGACTTCTCTTCGCGAGAAAGCAAGTCGCTGATCTCGACCTCACGAAGGGCAACTCTGCCTACACCATCCTGCGGAATATCGCGGACATTAGGGAGCGTGAGAACCCTAAGACCAGTCTTCATGCACAGATCATAGATACGCTGACGCTCTTCATGCGTAGCACTCGGAATTGCCACGACAATCTGCTCGGCCTCACAATCGTGCGCAATAGTAGGGATATCGGCACAAGTACCGCAAACCTTAACGTCATGAATACGCTGGTTTTGCTTATTGGGATCATCGTCAACAACGGCAACCGGATCACCGATCATATCGGGGTCTCCGTTGAGCATACGTTTGATGGAGAGAGAGCCGGTCTCCCCTGCTCCTACGATGAGCGTACGCGGGAGATGCGCATCGGAATTGCTTTTAAAGCGCCAGAGCTGGCTACCATAAATGGCGCGAATGGCAAAGCGGCCGCCACCGCAAATTATGAGGATGACAGCCCATGCCATAACGTCCTCACGAAGGGTCATGCCCTTGCCAAATAACACGTTAAAGATAACGTCGCCAATGACTGAGCCTACCGTTACGGCAGCAACAATACGTCCAGCCTCGGAAATGCTCGCATAGCGCCACAAGCTGCTATACATATGAAAGAACCAAAAGACGACAACGTTAACAAGCGCAAGCACAAGAATAGCCGGGCATGCGCCAGCTGCTCCGCTGAGCGTCGCCCAATGCTGCGTTCCCCACGATGCAACAAACACAGCAATAATAGTCGCAGCAATGTCATAGACCATCAGCGCGTACGGTTCGAAGGCGCTCAGCTTCCCCTTTTGCCTTGCACTCTTGGATTCAGTGTTCAAAATAAGCTCTTCTCTTCCCTGTTGATCCCGTTATCCCCGGCCCGGGGATCCCCTTTGCTCCTTTAAGCAGCCGCCCGCAGTTAGGCGATTGCCTTTTTTAGGTTTCGCATTACGCGCTGCTCAGTCGAAAGCACGGCAAGGCCAACGCGGGTTGTTACGCGTCGGCCGCACAGGTCGAGCTCCAAATAAGCAGTGCTCTTGCGTCTGTTAATGGTTTTGATAAGGCCTTCGTGGCCCAGCAGCGGACCTGCCGTCACTACGACCTGGTCGCCGTCTTTTAAGGCCTCGCTCATGGGCACCACGCGGTCTCCCCTATTGGTAAAACTGCCAATGAGCTGGGTCTCTTCTTTTGCCAACGGCACAAACTGACCGTCCTGGGAAAGCACCCGGGCAAAGTCGTCCATGCGCAGCAGGTACTGTTGCACGGTCCGAGGATCTGCCGTATCGCAGATAAGATAACCGGGAAAAAGCGGCTTAGTCGTGCTGACCCATTCGCCGTGCACCTTGATCTCGGTTTGGTATTGGGGATAAAAGAGCTCTTGCATGGCGCTCGCCGGCACCATACGTTCGATGCGCTCGCGCACTACGTCTTCGCGACCGTTAATGACCTGGATCACATACCACACGAGCACCCCCCCTTGCTGTCTTACGTGTGGCTCACGGGGTTTGGGTATGGCTTCGCCAGGGCGCTTGTGCGCGAAGGCGCTCCATATTCAAACCCTGAGCCCAGTTAGACAAGCACGTGGCTCTGCCCCACCGTGAACGGTATGTACAAATGCAGTTGCCAGAGACGCGGACGTGTATCGCAAAATGACCGCATCCCCAGCTGGCTGCGTGCGAGCCAGTCAAGCGGGTACAAAACTGGACCGCACGCAGCAAGCTGTAGGACTACTACGCTTTGACACGCAAGCTATTAAATGCACCTTAGAATTACATCAATGCAAATAAATAACGTCGCATGACTTCTTTATTGGAGCTCATGGTGTTTCTGGCACCGCCGTTACGGCCGGATGCTGATCGACCCTGCGCTTTATGGCTTGCTGGAGCCGCGAGCACAGTTGAACTCATGTACCATTATGTATCCTAGCACAAGCTGATAGCGAAACTGTTTTGGGTTGCGTTGGACAACATATCGTTCATTTAGCGTGCTTAAGGGGGTTGTTTTGGAATGCTGTTCACGTTGGCGCAGGTTATTGGGGTGCTAGCGGTGATTGGAGACATTCCTGAAGCCCGAATTGAACAGAGAGGCGTACTAGTAATCGCTTTTGTCTAACAAACTATGTACAGACATGGGAAATAATTGTGCAACTTTTTGTTGGCGGAGGTGGGGTTTTGGCGCGAGACGTTTTGGCATGAAAAAAGGCCTTCGGAATACCGAAGGCCTTTGCAATCACGATGGTGGAGACGAGGGGGATCGAACCCCTGACCTCTTGACTGCCAGTCAAGCGCTCTCCCAGCTGAGCTACGCCCCCGTGACGAGGAGATACTATAGGGGAAGCTGGCGCGACGTGCAAGTACTTTTTTGAGTTGATTGTCTTACTTACGGGTTTTCCTGGGACGGGGGTAAATTAGCTATTTTAGCTTTGGAGAAAATAGCTAATTTACCCCCGTCCCGATAAAACCCTCACGCAAGCAAATAACCGATTGCGACGCCTTGGTGGACTTGGATCGTGGCTGTTGACCTGACGACGTTGCTAATGCCCGTGTCGGCCAACAAGCCCAGCGGGGCGTGATCTAGTTCCCACTCTAGTCCGTGTTCGCTTGCCTCGGTGTTGGGGGCGATTGCGATGATGGAGAACGTCTTGCCTTCGGCACCTTCGATGGTCCACGATTCGCCTGCGCGAAGGATGCGAGCTACCACCTTGTCCTCGGCAATCCAGACAGGGGCATCCTCGTAGCCTGCGAGCAGGCCCAGTACGGAAAGCGCCATGTCCGGGCGGCCGCCCGTAGCGCAAGTCGCAACCACTTCGGCACCCGGCCAGCGGCGACGGACGGAATCGAGCGCCAACGCCAGATCGGTATAGTCCTTGTACGTGTCGTGGCGCTCAACTTCAAAGTCGGTGGCGGCATCGACCAACGCGCGGCCCGCATCACTCACCGTGTCGGCATCCCCTACATACACGTCGCAGCCCAGACTGGCGCCCAGCAGCGCGTCGAGCCCGCGGTCCACGGCGACAACGCGATCGCACTCCCCCGCTAGCCTACGCAACAGATCCGCGCTCGCCACCACGGGCGAGCCACAGACCACTAACACCTTGCAAGCCACGGCCCTCACCTAGTCCTCAAACGAAAGCAAGCGGGCCAGATCCAGCTCCTCATAGCTGTCGATAAAGATATCGCAGTTGGCGCGTACGTCATCGCGCTTCATACGGCCGTGTGGGTCATAAATACCTACACGCTTAAAGCCGGCGGCGCCGGAGCTCTTTAGGCCAAAGACGGCGTCCTCAAACACCCATGCGTGCTCAAACTTGTGCCCATAGCGCTCCTCCAGACGGCGCAGCGCCAGCTCGTATACGTCAGGGAACTGTTTGGAGCGTCCTGCCTCACCCGTGGTGGTCACAAGCTCCATGTAGGCGTCGAGTCCGGCTCCCGCTAGCGCAGACGTAACCAGCTCGGCCGGCGTGGACGTGGCAACGCACATGGCAATGCCCGCCGCCTTCGCCTGCTCCAAAAATGCCAGGAGCCCCTCGCGCGGCGGCACCTTGGAGTAGCCATCAATCAGGATGTCGCTCAGCTCGCGATACAGCTCCTCGCCATTCGCGCCAATACCCCACGTTTCGTGGTAGGCCTGGCATTCATCCTCCAGCGACAGGTGCTCAAATTGGGCAAAGTCATCCACGGTCACGTCAATCCCGTGGCGGTGCAATAACTCGGGCTGGGCATAGGCCCAAACGGGGGTGCTATTAACCAGTGTGCCGTCGCAATCGAAAATAAAAGCGACATTGTGAGCGGCGGTCTGGGACATAAACATACCTTTCAATGTCAAATGGTAAACAACCTGCTAAAAACGTTTTACCAAACGTCAAACTAACAATCTTGAAACCCTAATTGGTAAAACTGTCAAGAGTTTTACCACTGCAATTCTGTCAGTGGTCTAAACATGGCGCTCGCCGATTAAACACCGCCGCAAATCCACTTTTCTCCATAAAAGTAACGAACAGGTATTATTGTATTTCGTGCCGAAAGTTCCACCGAGCACGCGAGGTGGAATGAATCATAGAACTATCGCCGTCCCTTCGATTCGTGCAGCCTTGGACCTTTCGCATCTAGTCACCAAGGCAACATGCTGCCGTGTCATGATGGGATCAAACGTGAGCGATACAAAGCTAAAGCCAACGGCAAAAAAGCCCGCTACCCGTAAAGCCGCCCCGCACGCACCGGAGCTCTCTAAGGACGATGTCTATCTGTTTGGCATCGGTACGTGGGAGCGCAGCTGGGAAAAGATGGGCGCGCACCCCGACACGCAGAACCGTACGCGCGGCTGGCGCTTTTGCGTTTGGGCACCCGACGTAAAGAGTGTCCATGTCATTGGCGAATTTAACGACTGGGATGAGGAAGCCAACCCGCTGGTGCCCGTGCATACGAGCACCATTTGGGAAGGCTTTATTCCTGGCGCCGAGCAGGGCCAGCTCTATAAATACCTTATCGAGACCAACGAGGGCGAGAAGCTCTACAAGGCCGATCCGTACGCTTTTAAGGCCGAGTGCCCTCCGGGAACGGCAAGCGTGCTGTGGGCCCTCGACGGCTATAAGTGGAACGACGCAGCATGGCTCAAGCGCCGCGCCGGCCACAACCACATGTCGCAGCCGCTGAACATCTACGAGGTGCATATTGGCTCGTGGAAGCGCCACGGTGACGCGCCGCAGGGCGAGCCCGATGAGTACGGCAACTACCCCGGTCCCATGGATCCCTTCCCCGCGCAGCGCGGCGAGTTCTACACCTACGACGACCTGTCGGTGGAGCTCGTGGATTACGTGCGCGACATGGGCTACACGCATATCGAGGTCATGCCGCTTATGGAGCATCCCTTCGATGGCTCCTGGGGCTACCAGACAACCGGTTACTACGCCGCCACGTCGCGCTACGGCAACCCGCAGCAGCTCATGCACTTTATAGATGCGTGCCACGAGGCGGGCATTGGCGTGATCATGGACTGGGTGCCCGGCGGTTTTTGCGCCGACTCCCACGGCCTTGCCACCTTTAACGGCCACATGCTGTTTGAGCACGAGATTCACCCCAACTGGGGCACGCATAAGTTCGACTTCGCCCGTGGCGAGGTCCGCTCCTTCCTGGTCTCTAACGTGCTGTATTGGGTCGAGAACTTCCACGTGGATGGCATTCGCATGGACGGCGTGTCCAGCATGCTGTACCTCAACTTTGGCATTGACGATCCCGGCCAAAAGAAGTTCAACAAGTACGGTACCGAGGAGGACCTGGACGCCAGCGCGTTTATCCGTCAGGTCAACTCCGCCGTGGAGGCACACTACCCCGACGTGATGATGATGGCCGAGGAGTCCACCGCGTGGCCGCTCGTAACCTATCCACCACAGGACGGCGGCCTGGGCTTCCACTACAAGTGGGACATGGGCTGGATGAACGACACGCTGCACTACATGCAGACCGATTTTCCGTGGCGCCCCGGCAACCACGGCCTGCTCACGTTCTCCATCATGTATGCCTTTACCGAGAACTTCATTTGCCCGCTGAGCCACGACGAGGTCGTGCACGGCAAGTGCTCCCTTATCGGCCGCATGCCGGGCGACTGGTGGCGCCAGTTTGCCGGCCTGCGCACGCTTGCCTTCTACCAGATGACGCACCCCGGTGCCAAGCTCAACTTTATGGGCAACGAGATCGGCCAGTTTATCGAGTGGCGCTACTACGAGTCCATCCAGTGGTTCCTGACCGAGGAGTATGAGACCCACCGTCATCATCAGGCGTTTATCAAGGCGCTCAACCACCTGTACACCGCCGAGCCCGCTCTGTACGAGCGCGGCTACACCGACGACGGCTTTACCTGGATCGACGCGGACAACTCCAAGCAGTCCATCGTGAGCTTTGTGCGTCAGGGCGAGGACATCGATGACGACCTGGTGATCCTGATCAACTTTGACCCGGCGAGCTACGAGAGCTTCCGCGTGGGCGTGCCGCGCGAGGGTGACTGGGAGGTCATCTTCGATTCCGACCGTCCCGAGTTTGGCGGCAGCGGCTATGCCGGCGTGGAGCCCTACACCTGCTCGAGTGAGCCCTATCCCTGGAATGGGCAGATGGACTCCATTGAGATTAAGGTTCCAGGCCTGGCAGGCGTGGTGCTTAAGCGCCGCGGTCCCAGCAGCTACAAGCCGCCGGTGGTCGAGGCCCCCAAGGCTGCGCCCAAGAAGCGCACGTCCTCGGTAAAGCCTAAGCCCGCGGCTGCTAAGAAGGCTCCGGCTAAGGCAAAGGCTGCTAAGCCCGCTGCCAAGGCTTCGACCAAGTCCGCCACGGCCAAGAAGGCAACCGCCAAAAAGGCTGCACCCAAGGCCAAGACAGGCGCCGTTAAGGCATCTGGCAAGGACGCGTAACAAAGCCGTTACCGCTGTAATTACCCGCCCCGCCGGGGCGTAGGATGTAAGTCATAACCGTTCCGGGAGAAACATCCCCGGGGGAAAGGAACGTATGAATAAGATCTTCGACAACAAGCAGGAGTTTACTGAGCTCTATCGCGATGCCGTCATGAGCATCAGCGGCAAGAGCGTCGAGGCCGCCAGCGACCTGGACCGCTTTAACGCCCTGGCCAAGCTCGTGGCCGAGAAGGCGCGCACCGTCGCCACCAAGAGCGACGCCCGAGTCACTGCCGAGGGCAAGAAGCGTGTGTACTACTTCTCGATTGAGTTTTTGATCGGCCGCCTGCTCGACAACTACCTGCTCAACTTTGGCGTGCGCGACATGGTCGCCGAGGCGCTCGACGACATGGGCTTTGACCTTTCCGTCATCGAGAACCAGGAGCCCGATCCGGCTCTGGGCAACGGTGGCCTGGGCCGTCTGGCCGCATGCTTCCTGGATTCCATGGCAGCCGAGGGCATTGCCGGGTACGGCAACGGCATGCGCTACCGCTACGGTCTGTTTAAGCAGGAGATTGTCAACGGCAGCCAGGTCGAGACCACAGACGAGTGGCTCACCCACGGCTATCCCTGGGAGGTCCGTCGTCAGGACAAGGCCGTGACCATCAAGTTTGGTGGCCGCGTTGAGGGCTTTGAGGAGGACGGCCGCACGTTCTACCGCACGGTAGATACGCAGGACATCCTGGCCGTTCCTTACGATATCCCCGTGGTGGGCTATGCCGGCGAGACCGTCAACAAGCTGCGCGTCTGGGCCGCCGAGCCGGTCGAAGAGCACTTTGACCTGGAGGCCTTCAACCGCGGCGACTACGCCCTGGCCGATGCTGAGCGCGCCGAGGCCGAGGCCATCAGCGCCATCCTCTACCCCAACGACGCCGGCGAGCACGGCCGTCTGCTGCGCCTGAAGCAGGAGTACCTGTTTGTTTCGGCCGGCATCTACAGCCTGCTCGACACCTTTGAGAAGGAGCACGGCGCGAACTGGGAGCTGTTGCCGCAGTTTGTTGCCATCCATACCAACGACACGCACCCCGCCATGTGCGGCCCCGAGCTCATGCGCATCCTCATCGACGAGAAGAAGCTCGAGTGGGATGACGCTTGGAACATCGTGACGCAGGTCGTGAGCTACACCAACCACACCATCCTGCCCGAGGCTCTGGAGAAGTGGCCCATCGGCACGTTCTCCAAGCTCCTCCCCCGCGTGTACCAGATCATCGACGAGATTAGCCGTCGTTGGCATGAGTCGTTCGACACCACGAAGGAGGGCTGGCAGGAGCGTCTGCGCCAGACCGCCATTCTGTGGGACGGCGAGATTCGCATGGCCAACCTGTCCGTGATCTGCAGCCACAGCGTCAACGGCGTGGCCAAGATCCACTCCGACATCATCAAGAACATCGTGCTCAAGGACTTCTATGCCCTGACGCCCGAGAAGTTCAACAACAAGACCAACGGCATCTCGCACCGTCGCTTCTTTGCCGAGGCCAACCCCACCTATGCCAAGCTCGTGACCGAGGCCATTGGCGATGGCTGGCTCAAGGACGCCTTTGAGCTGGAGAAACTAAAAGAGTTCCAGAACGACACCGAGTTCCTGAAGGCCGTGGGTGCCTCCAAGCGCGCCAACAAGGAGCGTCTGGCCGCCTACGTTAAGGCCGAGACCGGTCTGGTCATTGACCCCAACACCGTCTTCGACGTCCAGGTAAAGCGCTTCCATGCCTACAAGCGCCAGCTCATGAACATCATGAAGGTGATGGACATCTACAACCGTCGCATCGCCGATCCCAACTTCCACGTGACGCCTACGACCTTCATCTTTAGCGGCAAGGCAGCTTCGAGCTACACCTTTGCCAAGGAGACCATCCGCCTCATTAACTCCGTGGCCGACGTCATCAACAATGATGCACGCGTCAACGAGGTCATGAAGGTCTGCTTTATCCCCAACTTCCGTGTGAGCAACGCCCAGCTCATCTACCCCGCCGCCGAGATCTCGGAGCAGATCTCCACGGCCGGCAAGGAGGCCTCGGGCACGTCCAACATGAAGCTCATGATGAACGGCGCCATTACGCTGGGCACCCTCGACGGCGCCAACATCGAGATCGCCGACCTGGCCGGCCGCGAGAACGAGGCCATCTTTGGCCTGACCGCCCCCGAGGTCGAGCAGCTGTGGGCATCGAACAGCTACTTTGCTTGGGATACGCTCAACAACGATCGCGAGCGTCTGGGCCGCGTGATGGACGAGCTCAAGGACAACACCTTTGCGGGTCTTTCGGGCAACTTCGAGAGCATCTACAACGAGCTCATGAACAACAACGATCCCGACCTGGTCATGGCCGACTTCCGCAGCTACGTGGATGCGTGGGAAAAGCTCACCGGCAGCTACGGTGACCAGGAGACCTGGAACCGCAAGGCCCTGCTCAACACCGCCTCCTCCGGCTGGTTCTCGAGCGACCGCACCATTCGCGAGTACCGCGACGAGATCTGGCACGCGTAAAGGCGCGCGAGTCCCCTTTGCCGCACGGCATTACTCGACGGGCGCGACCGAGCGCCGCGCCCGTCGCTAATGGGTTTAGGAACATCGATGACAGAAGGAGAGATCGATGAGTAAGAAAGAATGCATCGCGATGCTCCTCGCAGGAGGACAGGGCAGCCGATTGGGGGCACTTACCCAAAAGATCGCCAAGCCGGCGGTTAGCTTTGGTGGTAAGTTTCGCATTATCGACTTCTCTCTGTCCAACTGCTCCAACTCGGGCATCGACACGGTGGGCGTTCTGACGCAGTATCGCCCCTACCTACTGCATGCCTATGTGGGCTCTGGCGAGGCGTGGGATCTGGACAACCGCGACGGTGGCGTGTCGATCCTGCCGCCGTACGAGACGCAGACCGGCGGCGCCTGGTATGCGGGCACGGCCGACGCCATTACGCAGAACCTCGACTACATCAAGACCAACGACCCCAAGTACGTCCTGATTCTTTCGGGCGATCACCTGTATCGCATGGACTACCGCAAGATGCTCAAGACGCACATTGAGAACAACGCCGACCTCACGGTGAGCGTTATGCCCGTGCCGTGGGAGGAGGCCAGCCGCTTTGGCATCCTGACCACCGACCCCGAGGACGGCCGCATCACCAAGTTTACCGAGAAGCCCGAGAAGCCCGATTCGAACCTCGCGTCCATGGGCATCTACATCTTCTCGGCCGACGTGCTGATCGAGGCGCTCGAGGAGGACGCCCTGGATCAGCGCTCGAGCCACGACTTTGGCAAGGACATCATCCCCAAGCTGCTCGGCGAGAACAAGCGCCTGTACAGCTACGAGTTCCACGGTTTTTGGAAGGACGTCGGCACCATCGCCAGCTTCCACGAGACCTCGATGGACCTGCTGGGTAACAACCCCGAGTTCGATCTGTTTGACAAGAACTTCCCCATCATGTCCAACATCACCACGCGTCCGCCGCACTACATTGGCCCGGACGGCCGCCTGGACGACTGCCTGGTCTCCAACGGCTGCAAGATCTACGGCACCGCTCGCCACTCGATCCTTTCGACCGATGTCATCATCGAGGAGCGCGCTGTGGTCGAGGACTCCGTGTTGCTGCCGGGTGCGCACGTTAAGAGCGGCGCGCACATCTGCCGCGCTATTTTGGGCGAGAACTCCACGGTCGAAGAGGGCGTGAAGCTCGGCTCTGTCGATACCACCAAGGATACGGCCGTCGTTGGAAATGACGTCGTTATCGGGAAGGGGGAATGATCCGATGATCAACCGCAAGGCCATCGGCTATATCACCGCTAACTACTCTTCGACCTACGGCAGCGTGCTGCTCAAGGACCGCCCCATCGCGTCCGTTCCGTTTTTGGGCCGCTACCGCCTGATCGACTTTCCGCTGTCCAACATGATGAATGCCGGCATTAAGACCGTCGGCGTCGTCATGCCGGGCAACTACCGCTCGCTGATCGACCACGTGGGTTCGGGCAAGGACTGGGGCCTGGATCGCAAGAAGGGCGGCCTGTTCATGGTGCCCGGCAACGCGTATGGCACCACCAAGGGCGGCATGCGCTTCCTGCTGCGCGACATCATCTCCAACAAGACGCTGTTCCAGCGCTCGGACAAGCCCTATGTTGTGATGATGGGCACCAACATCATCTTTAACATGGACCTCAACACCATCATCGAGGCGCACGAGAACTCCGGTGCCCAGATGACCGTTGTGTACTGCAAGGCCACGCGCAACGTTGATGACGAGACCAAGCTCGAGATTAACGAAAACGGCCGCCTGACGGGCGTGAGCGCCGGCGTCGTGTACGGCGACAACGCGTCTATGGACTGCTGCATCGTCAACCGCGAGACGCTGCTCGAGATTATCGACCACTACCAGGCCGCCGACTATCTGGACCTGCTCGAGGCACTCCAGGGCGACTTTGGCAACATCGACGTGTGCAGCTACGAGTACAAGGGCGAGGTCGTGGGCGTGTTTAGCGAGAAGTCGCTGTATCGCCGCAGCATGGACCTGCTCGACCAGACCGTGGCCGATCAGCTCTTCGATACCGAGCGCCCGATCCTGACCAAGGCTCACGACGTGCCGCCTTCGCGTTATGCGACCGGCAGTCACGCGTGCAACTCGATCATCTCGGCCGGCTGCATCATCAAGGGCACCGTGCGCAATTCGATCCTGTCGCGCGGCGTCGTGGTCGAGGAAGGTGCGTCGGTCACCAACTCGATCATCAACCAGAGCTGCATCATCAAGAGCGGCGCCCGCGTCGAGAATGCCATTCTGGACAAGAACAACGTGGTTCCCACCAACACCGAGCTTCGCGGCACACCCGAGAACATCCTGGTGCTGGGCAAGGCTCCGTTAACTTCCGACACCACCATCGTACGTTAACGTTGGTACCGCAACATCGCTCGTAACATGTAGAATAGCCGCCCGGTTAGCGCCAGGCGGCTATTCTCGAATTGCAACATAGGAGACAAAATGGCACAAACCAGCAAAATGATGCAGATCGTGTTTGCCTCGGCCGAGTGCGCACCGTTTGTTAAGACCGGTGGCCTGGGTGACGTGGCGGGCTCGCTGCCCGCGGCGCTTGTGCGCGCCGGCGCCGAAGTTATCGTGATGGTGCCCAAGTACGCCACCATCAAGGACGAATACAAGGCGCAGATGGAGCACTTCTCCGACTTTTACGTGAGCCTGGGCTGGCGCAACGAGTACTGCGGTCTCGAGAAGCTCGAGCACGACGGCGTCACCTATATGTTCATCGACAACGAACGCTACTTTGCGCGCGACTATCCGTACGGCTTCTTTGACGACGGCGAGCGTTTTGCGTTCTTCTCCAAGGCCATCACCGAGAGTCTGCAGCACCTGCCGGCCGGCTTTGAGTGCGACATCCTGCACTGCAACGACTGGCAGACGGCACTGGCGCCCGTGTTTTTGCGCGAGTTCTACCAGGGCTTGCCGCTGTACGACCGCGTCAAGACCGTGTTCTCGATCCACAACGTGGCGTTCCAGGGCCAGTTTAGCGACACCGTGATGGAGGACATCCTGGGTGTGGCGCATATTCCCGCCGCCGCCTCGCAGCTGCGTTGCGACGCCTGCAGCGTCAACTACATGCTGGGCGCGCTGCGCTATGCCGACGCCATCACCACGGTGAGCCCCACCTATGCGGCCGAGATCCAGACGCCCGAGTTTGGCGAGGGCCTGGACGGTGTGCTGCGCGAGCGCTCCTACGCGCTGCAGGGCATCCTGAATGGCATTGATGTGGCGGGCTTTGACCCGGCGACTGACAAGCGCATTGCCGCCAACTACACCGTGGAGGACCGCACCGGCAAGGCCGTGTGCAAGGCCAAGCTGCAGGAAGAGCTGGGGCTCGAGGTGCGCGACGACCGCCCGCTCATGGTGATGGTCACGCGCCTGACGCGCCAAAAGGGCATGGACCTGGTCATGTACGCGCTCGACCGCATTCTGGCCGGCGGCGTTCAGGTGGCCGTGCTGGGCACTGGTGACCGCGACTACGAGGACGGCCTGCGCTATTTCCAGGACAAGTACCGCGGCACCATGGCCGCGCGTATCGAGTTTGACCCGGCGCTGTCGCAGCGCATGTACGCCGCCGCCGACATGTTCCTGATGCCTTCGAAGTTTGAACCCTGCGGTCTGTCGCAGATCATCGCCATGCGCTACGGCACCCTGCCTATCGTGCGCGAGACCGGTGGCCTGAAGGACACCGTGCGGCCGTACAACGAGTTTACCGGCGAGGGCACGGGCTTCTCGTTTAGAAACTTTAACGGAGATGAGATGGGCGACGCGGTCTTCCGCGCGGCGCGCCTGTTCTGGGATAACCGCGACGCTTGGAACCAGCTGGTCACGCAGGCCATGAGCCAGGACTTTAGCTGGACGCGCTCGGCCGACAAGTATCTGGACCTGTACTTCTTTATGCATCCGGAGATTGAGAGGCCGGCGGCTGTTGTGGAGGCTGCGGCTGAACCCGAGGTTGTGGCCGAGCCCGAGCCCAAGGCCGAGGTCAAGCCGGTTGAAGCTGAGCCCGCAAAGGCCGAGCCTGAGGTGAAGGCTGAGGTTGCTTCTGAGGCAGAGGCCGAGGTCAAGCCCGCTGCAAAGCCCGCAGCTAAGAAGACCACGACCCGTAAGACGACCGCCAAGAAGGCTACGACGACCAAGGCTACTGCGTCTAAAACGACGGCTGCCAAGACAACGACCACGCGCAAGCGCACGACCGCCGCTGCCAAGAAGGCCGCCGAGGCCGAGGCTGCTCCCGAGGTAAAGGCCGAGACTCCCGCCGTTGAGGCCAAACCGGCCGCCAAGGCTCCGGCAAAGACCGCCGCCAAGAAGACGACCACGACCGCCAAGAAGGCAACAGCTGCCAAGACCACCACGCGCAAGCGCAGCACGACGACGACCAAAAAGACCACGACTAAGGTCGCAGCTACCAAGGCAGAGGCTAAGCCCGCCGCCGTCAATGAGGAGCCCAAGCCCGAGGTAAAGCCCGAGCCGGCACCGAAGGCCGCCGAGGTCAAGGCTAAGACCAAGGCTGCCCCGAAGGCAGAGGCTAAGCCCGAGCCTGCCAAGGAGACCCCGGTCTCCCCCGCCGCTCCGGCAGAGGAAAAGGCCCCGTCCAAGAAGACGTCCGTCCGCAAGGCCACGGCTGCCCGAAAGCGCCGCTAGCCCACAGACGATCCAAAACCTCATCAAACCCTAAGCAAGGGGCGCTCCAACCGGGCGCCCCTTCTCTGTAGAAAGTGGTAAAACGATTTTCTAGGACAACCGTTCGCCGATGATAAACGGATGTTGTTTATACACCCTGTGTACAACAGATATACTTACATCCTGTGCGTAAAGCCCATGGCCCGCAGGCCGTGATTCTATTGAACTGGACCGTACTATGAGATTGATACACAACAGCCGTCTGCCGCAGTTTCGCACTCCGTTTGGCGCTGTGACCACTGGAACTTCCGTTTCGCTGTCGGTAATTTTGGAGGATGCCGACCCCAACCAGGCAACGCTTACCCTGCGTACCTGGGTCGACGAGATCGGGGAAACTCTGTATCCCATGACGCACGAGGGCGACGGCATCTTTACCGCCGAGCTAGAGTGCACCGAGCCCTGTCTTATCTGGTACAGCTTTATATGCAATATCGAGGGCCAACCCGAGGTCCGCTTGGGCGCACCGCAGGGACGCACTGGCGGCGAGGGCGTAACCTACGACTACGCCGAAGTGCCGTCGTTCCAGATCACCGTCTACAAGCACCGCGAAGTTCGACCCAAGTGGTACGAGCGCGGTACGGTCTACCAGATCTTCCCCGATCGCTATGCCCGCGACGAGCACTGGCGCGAGCGCACGCTGGCCGAGGTCGAAAAGCCGCGTCGCGGCATTCAGCGCCGCATGGTCGAGGACTGGAACGAGCCGCCCGTATACGAGCGCTCCGAGGACGGCTCCATCAAGACCTGGGACTTTTACGGCGGATCGCTCAAGGGCATACAAGAAGACCTGCCTCGCATCGCCGAGCTGGGATTTACTGCCATCTACCTCAACCCCATTTTTGAAGCCGCGAGTAACCACCGCTACGACACCGCCGATTACACCAAGATCGATCCAATTCTGGGCACCGAGCAGGACTTTACTGAGCTGTGCGAGGCGGCCGAGAAGCTGGGCATTTCCATCATTCTCGACGGTGTGTTCAACCACACGGGCGACGATTCAATCTACTTCAACCGCTACGGCAACTACCCCGGCGTGGGCGCGTGGCAGAGCGAGGATTCGCCGTGGCGCGATGCGTTTTATTTCCATGAGGACGGCTCGTACGACTGCTGGTGGGGCGTCGGCAATATGCCCGCCATCAATGAGAGCTCCGAACTGGTACGCGAGCGGCTCCTGGGCAAGGACGGCGTGATCCGTAAATGGCTACGTGCCGGCGCCCATGGCTGGCGTCTCGACGTGGCCGACGAGCTTTCCGATGACTTCCTGGCCGAGATCAAAAAGGCCGTGCTCGCCGAGAAGCCCGACGCGCTGTTGCTCGGCGAAGTCTGGGAAGACGCCTCCAACAAGATTAGCTACGGACATCTGCGCCGCTACCTGCAGGGCTCCGAGCTGGACTCTGCCATGGATTATCCCTTCCGCGACATGGTCATCGGCTTTTTGATGGGCTACAAGAATGCTTTCCAGGCAGCCGAGGATATCGAGGCCCTGCGCGAGAATTATCCGCGCGAAGCCCTGTCCTGCGCGCTCAACCTGCTGTCGAGCCACGACCGCCCACGCATCATCTCGGTGCTCGGCGGTGGCCCCGACGAGTCGCAGCTACCCGAGTGCGAGCGCAGCAAGTGGCGCCTGGACGAAAACTCGATGGACCTGGCCAAGAGCCGTTTTTGGCTTGCAACGCTCATGCAGATGACGTTCCCCGGCGTGCCTTCGATTTACTATGGCGACGAGTACGGCCTTGAGGGCCTGACCGATCCGGGCAATCGCCGCACGCTGCCTATAAAGGAAGACCTGCACGACTTCGATACACTCGCCATCCTTAAAAACGCCTCGGCCGTGCGCCGCGCCCTGCCGTTTATGGTTGACGGCGAGATCAAGGCCTTCGCGCTCAACGACGAGGTACTAGCCTACACGCGCACCGGTAAAGACGGTGAGGCCGCAACGGTTATCATCAACCGCAGCCTGCGCAATTCACACCGTGTGACGATTCCGGCGCTCGGCGAATGCGCAAGCGACGTGATCAGCGGCCACGAGTGTGAAATCCACAACGGTACCGTCACACTCGATCTGTATCCGCTGGGGTCGTCGATCATCTATCACCACGCCGAGCAACGTCTACAAGAGCCGCTTGATCACGGCGCGGGTGTCGTGTGCCATATCACCTCGGTGCCCACCGACGATGGCAAGCCCGGTACGATCGGCGCTCCCACGCGTCGCTTTATCGACCATCTGGCCGCAATGGGCATGCGCTACTGGCAGGTCCTGCCCGTCAACCCGACGGATTTCTTCCGATCCCCTTACGCCGGTCCATCGGCCTTTGCGGGCAATATAGATCTGCTGCCCGAAAGCCACGAGGAGCTGGCCGCCGACTTTGTTACCTGGAAGGCTCGCGGCGGTGAGGATGCCGACCCGCTGTACACGGCGTTTAAACATCGCAACGCCGACTGGCTCGAGAAGTACTGCGTTTACATGGCCGTTAAGAAGTACTTTGAGGGCGAGTCGCGCCACGATTGGCCGGCAGATGTCGCGCGCTACAACGAGCATCTGATCGACGACAAGCGTTTCCACGACGAGGCCGAGCTGCAGGCGTACATGCAGTACCGCTTTGACCTGGCCTGGTGCGAGCTTATGAACTATGCGCACAAGAAGGGTATCGAGGTCATCGGCGACATTCCTATGTATGTCTCGGACGATTCTGCCGATGCGTGGAGCGAGCCCGAGAACTTCTGTCTGTCCGATACCGGCAAGGCGATTGAGATTTCCGGTGCGCCGCCCGACAACTTTGCGCCCGAGGGCCAGGTGTGGGGCAACCCGACGTTCCGATGGGACCACATGAAGCAGAACGGCTATAGCTGGTGGATGGATCGCCTGCGTCGCGCGTTCTCGCTCTACGACCGCGTGCGTCTGGATCACTTCCTGGGATTCCACAGCTACTTTAGCATTCCTGCGGGCAAGGCCTGCGCCGACGGTCGCTGGCTGGCGGGACCGGGCAAAGACCTGTTCCAGACCGCCTACGACGAGCTGGGTCCGCTCAACTTTATCGCTGAGGACTTGGGCTATCTGACGCCTGGCGTTCGCGCCATGGCTTTGACCTGCGGCTTCCCCGGCATGGACGTGCTGGAGTTTAGCGACTACGACGTCCGTTGCGGCGTGCACCCCACGCCAGGAAAGATCCTGTACACCTCGACGCACGATACGTCGACGTTGGCCGGGTGGTGCACGCGTTCCTTTGCGGGCGGCGATGGACCGAGCGGTGTTGAGGTGGCGGCCAAGCTGATGAGCGACGCGCTGGCAAGCGACGCTCCCCTCGTGATGATGCCGCTGCAGGATGTTCTGGGGCTAGGCGACGACGCGCGCATGAACGTACCGGGCGTAGCCACGGGCAACTGGACCTGGCAGGCTGACGAGGCCGACGTTGCGGCCGCCGAGGGCAAAACTGCGCAGCTCCTGCGCAACACCCATAGATTCTGGGGCGAGGCGTGATAAAACGCCCGATATAGGGTACAGTACAGACGTTTGAATTTTTGCGGGCAGAGTAATCTGCCCGCTTTGTGCTGAAAAGGAAGTATTATGGCCCGCTACGATTACAAGTGCTCGAGCTGCGGCAACGTGTTTGAGGTTGAGCATCCCATGTCCGAGACTCCCAAGGTCGTTTGCCCGAGCTGCGGCGCTCCGGCGGCCAAGACGTTCTCGGCCAACGGCATTAAATTTGAGGGCAGCGGTTTCTACAACACCGACCAGCGAAGCGGCGGCTCAAGCACCAGCGCCACCAGCGGCTGCTGCGCCAATTGCCCGCACAACCACTAACAGCCGAGCAACCAACCACACGCCAACATAAACACAAACGAGGGCGGCCTGCGACTACACCAGTCGCAGGCCGCCCTTTTTCGTAATGTCAACGCCTTTGCGCCAATACGGTCTGGGTAGCTAAATAGCCCCGTCCCAAATTAGCTACTTTGGCGGACCAGGCGGGCGCAGAAGTGGCCGTCGTAGGAGTCGGCGTTTACCGGCACGCTTTGGAAGAGGCCTCGGTCGTTTTGGCGTACAGAAACGAGCTTCTTGGCCTGCTCGAAGTCGGGCAGTTGCAGAATCTGTGCCCCGGAAAGCGGTGCCATGGTAAAGCCGGCACCCTCGGGAGAAGCAAGGAACGCGTCCACGACCTGCGTGTTCTCCTCGTCGAAGACCGAGCACGTCGCATAGATGAGTTCACCGCCGGCAGCCACGCGCACGGCTGCTTCCTTGAGCATTGCCAGCTGCAGCTTGGGCAACTCGGTCGTAACGTCATTCTCAGTTAGGCGCCATGGGATCTCGGGATGACGGCGCATGGTGCCGGTGCCCGAGCACGGTGCATCGATAAAGACCGTGTCGAACTTTACCGGCTCGCCAAGCATGGCATCAAACGATGTGAGCACCTCATCAAGCTCGCAAGCATCGCCCGAAACCGTACGAACGCCCTGAATACCGGCCTTATGCAGGCGAGCGAGATTCAGATCGCACTTGCGATCATGCAGATCGAGCGCCGTATGCTGACGCTCATAGCCCGCACGCTTGGCCTGGCACATCATCACATAGGTCTTGGTGCCACGGCCGGCGCCAATCTCAAGGCAACGCCCAGGACGGGTCGCCGCGGTCGCGATAAGCTGGGCATTGAGATCCGAGGCCACGGCCGCAGCGCGCTCAAACACGCCCGACGCAACCGTGACCTGCGCATCGACCGGAGCATGGCAGCCCGGGAAGACAGGCGCAACGAGCTGCGAGATATACGGATCGGGCTTAGTCGCAAACGCATTCTCGTGCAGGGCCAGCGGCGCGGGGGCCAGATTGCCGGCAAAGTTAAGCGCACCCTCTGGCGTGTCAAACGACGCCATAATGCGAGCGCACAGCCAACGCGGCAGACCCATCAGGCGCGACAGACGGACCAAGCGCCGCTCAGGCTCATCCACATCGGACGCAGTAGCAAAGTCCTCAACATTGTCCGCAACCTTGTGCAGCACGGCATTGGCCAAGCCAGCGGCGGACTTAGCACCGCAGCGAACCAGCTCAACACCCTGACTTACGGCAACGCGGCCAGGCGTATGCAGATAGAGCATCTCGAAGACCGAGATACGAAGCGCCATGCGAACACGCGGTGCAACCTTTTTGGGCTTATCGAGAAACTGGTCGAGCAGCTCATCCAAAATGCCCTGCGTGGCGGCAACGCCCAGCGCCAAGCGGGCAGCAAAAGCGGAATCGCGCTGGTCAATAGCCTTGGCCGATGCGCGAGAGGACAGCACGTCACGCGCATACATGCCGCGGCGGTCAGCTTCCATTAGCACATCGAGTGAAAGCTTGCGCGCAGGAGATAGCTTGCTCACGACAAAACACCCCAGATAAGATCGGCACCCTGCAGGCCAGCAGCCCAAGCAGAAGCGGCCATAGCACGCTTGCCATCGGGCTTAACTTCGAGCAACTCAACCGTGCCATCGGAAAGACCAAGGTAAACACGCTTGTTCTTAACGTCAACGGCGCCCTCTCCAAGCGACACATCAGCCGGCGAAGCATCGAGCACGCGCACGGTCTTACCGGCAATCACGCAACGAGCAGGCGCGGTATCGGACGAAGCCAGCACATGGCGCACGCAATCAAGCGCCGCCATGTGCGGATCCAAGCGCATCTCCTGCTTAGAAATCTTGGCAGCATGAGTGACGAGCGCCTCATCCTGCTCAGTCCAAACAGCCGAACCATCGGCAAGCGAGGGAAGCGTATCGGCAAGCAACTTGCCGCCAAGCTCACCAAGCTCCATGGTCAAAGCCTCGGCATGCTTACCGGCGACTGACGTAGACGCCTGGGCGCAATAAGCGCCGGTATCCACGCCATGCCCAATGCGCATGATAGAAACGCCAGCAATCTCATCACCAGCGAGAATCGCACGCTGAATAGGAGCAGCCCCACGCCAACGAGGCAGCAGGGACGCATGAACATTCACAATACCGAGCGGCGCCATATGCAGCACCTCATCGGGCAAAATGCAGCCATAGGCAGCCACACAGAAAATGTCAGCCTGGGCAGCCCGGAGCGCCTCAACAACCTCAAGCGTCATACGATTAGCTTCAACAACAGGCAACCCCAGCTCAAGCGAGCGAGCCTTAACAGGAGACGGCTCCAGCTTCTTACCACGCCCACGAACAGCATCAGGACGAGTAACAACAAGTGCAATCTCATTCCCAGCCTCAACAAGCGAAGTCAAAGAAGGCACCGCAAAATCGGGCGTACCCATAAACACAATACGCATAAAGATCGTCTCCTCTCAACCAAAGCCGAGACGGCTAGAAAGAGCAGCGGAATGCCAAGTACCCAGCCCATCCGCAATAACAATTCAACAAGAACGAATATACACAAAACCAAAGAAAGAGCCGCAATAAAAAGCAGCTCTTTCAGCAAAGTAATTATCAGCGAAGACGCCCATCCCTGACCCAGCGGCACCCGGGCGAACCGAGCCAGAACAACGCAGTCCCCGGTGCCGAGCGCCCACATATCGTCCCGCGCGCAGTTTCGCAGCAAAGCGAGAATGTTTGAGCAAGGGATGATATGTGGGCGCTCGGCACCGGGGACGGTAGGACTTACTCCGTCTCGCCCGGTCGAGCGCCGCGGGCCAGGGCGTCCTGGTACTCCTTGACAGCCTTGAGTCTCTGCATGGGCTTAAGACGCTCGAACATGGTGTTGCCGTGCAGGTGATCGATCTCGTGCTGTAGGCACACGCAGAACAAATCGCCCGAAGCCTCGTAGCGAATCAGGTTGGCGTCCAGATCGTACGCCTCGACGACGACATGGTCGGGACGCTCGATCTCGCAGTTAATGCCCGGAATGGACAGGCAACCCTCACTAAAGGGCACCAGATGGTCACTCTGCTCAACAATGACGGGATTGATAAGCACGTACGGGTCGTAGTCGTTCTTGTCGGTGTAGTCGCAGTCGATGGTGACGAGCTGAATAAGCTCGCCGATCTGCGGGGCAGCCAGGCCGCAGCCGGCGTTCTCGAACATCATCTTCTTCATCTTCTCGGCAAGTGCCTCGATCGCCGGGGTAATCTCCTCGATGACGGCGCACTCCTGGCGCAGACGAGGGTCGGGCGACAGTACGATTCCGTTGGCTTCCATGGCCATCCTTTCGGGTTGTTACATCAAATCATAGGCGTCGACGTCAACGCTCACGCTCACGCCGCGCACAGAGCCCACCTCTTTGAGGCAGGCGTCGATATCGTCAGAGACATGGTACCCCACGGGCGACTTCACAAGCAGGTGGAAGCGATAACGGTCCTTGGCTCTTTCGATTACACACGAAGCCGGGCCCAGCACCTGCGGCACGGCACTCCCCGCCCGCAAAAAATCGGGCGCGGCGGCATGCCAGCGACGCTTGAGGAGCTTCGCGATGCGCCCAATATAATCCCGTGCATCATCTGCATTCGCCGACCACACCAAAATGTTGACTAGTCGAACAAACGGCGGATACAGCGCGTCGCGGCGCTGGTCCAGGTCGTGGTCGGTAAAGATCGAACGGTCATGCTCGGCAACGGCGCGAATGACCGGATCATCGGGCAGGTAGGTCTGGATGATGACCTCGCCGGGGCGATCGCCGCGGCCGGCGCGCCCCGCCACCTGCTCCAGCAAATCGTAGGCACGCTCCCCCGCGCGAAAATCGGGCAGCTTGAGCGCAAAGTCGGCATTGACCACGCCCACGAGCGTGACCTCGGGAAAGTCGAGCCCCTTGGCGATCATCTGGGTGCCCAGCAGCACCGCGCAATCGGCGGCATCGAACTGCTCGAGCAGCTTTTTGTGCGCGTCCTTGCCACGCGTGGAGTCGGCGTCCATGCGAATGATGGCGACGTCCTCAGGAAGCATCTGGTGCAGTGCGTCCTCGATCTGCTGCGTGCCCAGGCCCATTTTTGCCAGGTAGCGGCTACCGCATTTGGGGCAACGGCTCGTGGGCGCCGGATACGGCTGCACGCGCCAGGACGATCCGCAGGTGTGGCACTGCAGGGTGTGCGTGCGCTCGTGATACGTGAGTGCGGTGGAGCAGTGGTTGCAGGTGGGCACGCAGCCGCATTCGCGGCACATCAAAAACGGCGCAAAACCGCGGCGGTTGTGCAGCAACACGGCCTTTTCGCGACGCTCGACCACACGCTCCAAGCCCTCCATCAGCGGCTTTGAGAACATGGAGCGGCTGCCGTGCGAAAACTCGCGGCGCAGGTCGGCAATACGGACCGTAGGCAGCACGGCTTGTCCCGGGCGCTCGGGCATCTCGACGCGCGTCCAGGTGGCACCGTTATACGTGCCGCGGCGGCAGCGGTCGAGGGCCTCGGCAGAAGGCGTGGCCGAGCCCAGCACGAGTGGGCAACGATAGCGCCGCGCCATCTCGGCCGCCACCTCGCGCGCGTGGTAACGCGGGCTGGAGCCTTGCTTGTAACTGGTCTCGTGCTCCTCGTCAATGATGATGAGGCCCAGGTCGTTAAGTGGGCAAAAGAGCGCCGAGCGTGCACCGACGACCACGCGGGCGGCACCGCTGACGACCATATCCCACTGGTCCAGGCGCTCGCCGGCCGAAAGCCGCGAATGGAAAACGGCGACCGTCTCGCCAAAGCGCGAGCGGAAGCGGCCGACGGTCTGGGCCGTCAGCGAGATCTCGGGCACCAGCACGCAGGCCGAACGGCCGGCTGCGAGCACGCGCTCGATCGCCGAAAGATAAACCTCGGTTTTGCCAGAGCCGGTGACGCCGTCGACAAGGACCACGTCTCCGTGGGCGTCAAGACGGGCGCGCTCAATCTGCGTGAGCGCCTGCTGCTGGCCGTTGGTAAGTGCGACCGGCGCCTTGCCGCTTGCCGAGGACAGCGTGGTCTGCTCGCTGCATCCACGCCAAGCGCGGCGCTCCTCCACAACCACGACGCCGCGTTTTTCGAGCGACTTGATGGTCGCCGACATGCTGTTATAGAGAAGGTTGAGGTCGCGCGTCGTGACCGGGCCGCACTGGAGCGCCTCAATGAGCTGACGCTGACGAACTGCAGTCTTGGGCGGCGTATAGTCGAAACCCTCGGGCGTGAGCATGACCCAGCGGTTTTGGATTGGCTTGACGGCGGGACGTTCAACCGCCCATACGCCGTCGTCACCCTTGACCACGCGCGGGCTGCCGCCCGGAGGCAAGAACAGGCGCAGGCACTCGGAAAGCGTTGCGACGTACTCGCGGCTCATCCAGCGTGCGATACGGGCAGCCTCGGCGGTAAAGAGCGGTTTGCTGAGGATGGCCTCGATGGCTTTAATGCGCGCGGGGTCGAAGGCGTTGTTGCCCTGCAGGTCGCCCAGCTCAGGCGCAATGTCGACGATATAGCCCGCGGCGGCACGGTTACCAAAGTGGACCAGGACCGTGGACCCGATCTGTGCCTCGTTAGCAAGGGTTTGCGGGATGCCGTAGGCGAATGGCTCGGACAGCGCACGCGTCGGGATGTCGAGGACCACGCTCGCGTAGGCGGCGATGGGGTCAGGTGTATGCTCGGGCTTGGCCGGTGCAGCGGCAGGTACGGGCGCCGCTAGAACCTCCTCCGGTTCCGGCGAACCAAACAGCGACAGTTGTTGAGCCATACACCACCTCTAACGAACGGACCTGAAAGGGCTGGGACAAAATAATCAGTAGTGTTTGTCCCATGGCCGATACGAGTGTCGAGCGTGTTGCGTCGCTCGAACATGGGACAAACACTACTGATTATTTTGTCCCAGCAACCCGCTCATCGGTACAGAAACAAGAGCCCCGCTCGGGTGAACGGGGCTCGGATACATACGTGTGCGCAGCGATTACAGTGCCATCGTGCGGGCGCGGTCGATGCGCGCCAGGCAGTCATCGCGGCCGACGAGCGCCATGGTCTCGCCCAGCGGAGGGCTCACCATGTTGCCGCAAACGGCGACGCGCACGGCCTGGAACACCACGCGCTTCTTGAGGTCCATCTGCTCGGGCAGCGGCTCAAGCGCGGCGTCGATAGCCTCGGCGGTCCAGTCGGTCAGGCCCTCGAGCGCGGCCTTGGCGGCATCCAGAATGGCACCCATGCCCTCCTTGGCCAGGCCCTTGTTGACGGACTTCTCATCATACTCGAGCGTCTCGGCCGTAGCAAAGATGGGAGCGGCGACGGTCACGGCGTCGGCCGGCATCTTGGTGCGCGGCTTGACGATGGCGGCAAGTGCGTCGATCCAGTCCTCGCCGTACTCGACGTTGCCCTCGATGAGACCCTCCTCGTGCAGCTCGGGGACCATGATCTCGTCGGCAAACTGAGCATCGGACATGCCATTGATGTACTCGGCGTTGACCCAGTCGAGCTTCTTGGGGTCAAAGGTCGCCGGATTCTTGGAGATGCGGTCGAGCGAGAACTTACTGGCCAGGACATCGCGCGGGATGATCGTGGTCTCGCCGTCGAGCGACCAGCCGAGCAGCGCCAGGTAGTTGACGAAGGCGTCGGACAGGTAGCCGGCGTCGCGGTACTCCTCCACCGAGGTGGCGCCGTGGCGCTTGGAGAGCTTCTTGCCGTCGGCGCCCAGGATCATGGAGATGTGGGCGAACGTAGGCACGGGCGCGCCGAGGGCCTCGTAGACCATGACCTGGCGCGGGGTATTGGACAGATGGTCGTCGCCGCGAATGACGTGGGTGATCTTCATCATGGCGTCGTCGACGACGGTCGCAAAGTTATACGTAGGCGTGCCATCGGAGCGGAAGATGACGAAGTCATCGAGCTCCTTGGCGTCGAAGGTCACCTCGCCGTGGACGGCGTCGTGGATACGGACGTCGCCGCGGTCCTCGGGCACCTTGATGCGCAGGACGTAGGACTCGCCGGCCTCGATGCGGCGGCGTGCCTCCTCGGGATCAAGATCGCGGCAGCGGCGCTGATAGCCCTGGAAGGGATCCTTGCGCTCCTGGGCGGCCTTGCGATCGGCGTCGAGCTGCTCCTTGGTGCAGAAGCATGGATAGGCCTTGCCCTCGTCCCAGAGCTTCTGGGCGGCCTGCTTGTACAGGTCCAGGCGCTCGGTCTGGGCGTAGGGGCCAAAGTCGCCGCCCACCTCGGGACCCTCGTCCCAGTCCAGGCCCAGCCAACGCATGGCGCGCAGGATGATCTGCGTATTCTCGTCGGTGGAGCGGGTGGGGTCGGTGTCGTCGATGCGCAGGATGAACGTGCCTCCGTTTGCGCGGGCGAAAGCCCAGTTATAGATAGCGGTGCGGGCGCCGCCGATGTGCAGCTTGCCCGTCGGTGAGGGTGCAAAGCGGACGCGAACGTCTGATGCCATGGAAATCTCCTCGATTGCAGGATGGATGTCTAACCGCACCAGTATAAAGCAACAATGCCCACCTCCGCACAAAGGGCACCGACCTACTCATTGGGGACAGACTTAAATGAGTAGTCGTTGGGGACACTCTTCGGAGCTGGTCGAACGGGAGTGTCCCAAACTGCCGGCACTTAGGGACGTTCCTAAAAGGCCGGCAGAAGAGGAACGTCCCCAAGTGCCGCAAGGCTACTCATTTAAGTCTGTCCCCAATGACTAGGTGCGGAAAGGGTGTGAATGTTTGATTTACGCGATATGATGTGCCCTTGCATAGAGAGCCCGGCGGAATGGTAACGGTCGCCGGGACACGTTTTTGAAAGGACAATCATGTCAGAAGAACTTCGTTCCATCCCACCCCAACACGGGTCCTTTGTTTTTACGTCGGAGTCGGTGACCGAAGGTCATCCCGATAAGATCGCTGACCAGATCAGCGACGCCGTCCTCGACGCAATCCTCGCCAAAGAAATAGAGCTCCAGGAACAGGGCTACATCGCCCCCAACGGCGTGCCTGCCAACGTGGAGAACGTCCGCTGCGCCTGCGAGACCCTCGTGACCACCGGCACCGTCATCGTCGCCGGCGAGACTCGCACCCAGGCCTACGTCGACGTACAGGAAATCGCCCGCGGCGTTATCCGCCGCATTGGCTACAACCGTGCCAAGTTCGGTTTTGACTGCGACACCTGCGGCGTTATGAGCCTCATCCACGAGCAGTCGCCCGATATCGCCCAGGGCGTCGACGAGTCCTTCGAGACCCAGACCGGCGCTACCACCGACCCGATCGACCTGATCGGCGCCGGCGACCAGGGCATGATGTTCGGTTATGCCTCCAACGAGACCAAGACCCTCATGCCCATGCCACACTACCTGGCAAGCCGCCTGGCCGAGCGCCTGGCCGCCGTGCGTCACGACGGCACCCTCGCCTATCTGCGTCCCGACGGCAAGACCCAGGTCACCGTGCGCTACGAGGAAGGCAAGCCCGTCGAGGTCACGACCATCGTCATCTCCACGCAGCACGCCGCTGAGATCGAGGACATGGGAAAGATCAAGGCCGACCTCATCGAGCACGTCATCACCCCGGTCATGGCCGCCGAGAACATGCCGTGGGACAACGCGGACATCTACGTGAACCCCACCGGTCGCTTTGTCGTGGGCGGCCCCATGGGCGACACGGGCCTCACCGGCCGCAAGATCATCGTCGACACCTACGGCGGCTACGGCCGTCACGGCGGCGGTGCCTTTAGCGGCAAGGACTGCACCAAGGTCGACCGCTCCGCCGCGTATGCCGCGCGCTGGGTCGCCAAGAACGTGGTCGCCGCCGGTCTGGCCGACCGCTGCGAAGTCGAGCTTGCCTACGCAATCGGCGTTTCCAAGCCCCTCTCAATCATGGTCGACACCTTCGGTACCGCGCATGTTGCCGAGGACAAGATCGTTGAAGCCGTAGAGAAAACCTTCGACCTGCGCCCGGGCGCAATCATCCGCGACCTAGACCTGCGTCGCCCCATCTACGAAAAGACGGCAGCCTACGGTCACTTTGGCCGAGAAGACGCCGACTTCACCTGGGAAAAAACCGACCGAGTCGAAGAACTCAAAGCAGCCTGCGGCCTGTAAGCTAACCCGAAAAGCTACAGCAAATAACAACGCACCAAAAGAAGTACCGACTCCAACCGGTACTTCTTTTTATTTAAACGGTGGTGAAGATAAGCAGACCTGGGACATGGAATAGGTCACATGCCGATAAATATTGCAGCAGAGCGACTCCAACCATGTATCCTAAGTTCCGAGGGCTTTAGTATTTGGTCGATCGCGAGTTCCGCACGAGCCGGAGGCCACTTAATGTGGCCTCCGTGCGAGCAGGACTGTCCGAGCAGGCGACCAAATACTAAAGCCCTCGGAACGGCGGGACAGTGTATGCCCCGCCCTCGGGACGATGGGACAAAACAAAGGAGCACCCATGGCAGGCAAGCCGCAAACACTAGCTACGACCTCGGCATTCGAGATCTTGGGCCCCATCATGGTCGGCCCCAGCTCATCGCACACCGCCGGCGCCCTGCGCTGCGCCCAAGTTGCCGCCAGCCTGCTGGAAGGCCGCATCACCAAAGTCACCTTTGGCCTGTGGAACTCCTTCGCCCACACCTACCGCGGCCACGGCACCGATCGTGCACTCGTCGCGGGCATCCTAGGCCTCGACACCGATGACGAGAACATCAAGCAGGCCTTCGACCTCGCACGCGAGCAGGGCCTCGAATATCACTTTGAAATTAAGGGCGACGACGCCTCCATCCACCCCAACACCGTCGACATCGACATGGTCGACGACACGGGCGCTACGGCACAGGTCCGCGGCGAGAGCCTGGGCGGCGGCAAGATGCGCATCAGCCGCATTAACGGCGTCGGCGTCGACATCTCGGGTATGTACTCCACGCTCTTCGTGGCGCACCAGGATGTTCCCGGCGTGCTCGCCGCGCTCACGAACCTGCTCGCCTACGCACACGTGAACATCGCCTTCTGCCGCACCTACCGCACCGAAGTGGGCGGCCAGGCCTACTCCGTCTTTGAGACCGACGGCGCGCCCGACGACACCGTCGTCCCTATGCTGCGCAAGCTCGACAATGTCGATTACGCGACCTTTATCGAGCTCCCCGGTTCTGCCTCGTCGCTCTCCCCCGGCGTCTCAGCAAAGGAAATCTTCGACGACGGCGAGCAGCTGCTCGATGCGTGCGAGGAACTGGGACTCAGCATCGGCGCCGTCATGGCCGTGCGCGAGGCGCGTCTGACCGGCGAGGCCCACGCCGTCGCCGCCATGCGCCGCGTGCTCGACGTCATGCGCGAGGAGACCACAGCCCCCATCGTCAATCCGCAGCGCTCGCTCGGCGGGCTTATCGGCGGCGAGGCCAAGCTTGTCGATGCCACCGGCCGCAACGATCTTGGCTCAAACTTAATGGGCCCCGTCCAGACCGATGCCGTGGCCCGCGCCATGGCCGTGCTCGAGCGCTCGTCCACGATGGGTGTGATCGTCGCTGCCCCCACGGCAGGCTCCGCAGGCGTCGTGCCCGGCTGCGTGCTGGCGCTCGCCGATCACCTTCAGCTCGACGACGAGCAGGTGATGGACGCGCTCTACTGCGCAGCTGCCATCGGCCTCAACCTCACCACGGGCGCCTGCGTCGCCGGCGCCGAGGGCGGATGCCAGGCCGAGGTGGGAAGCGCCGCCGCCATGGCTGCCGCCGCGCTGGTGCAGATGCTCGGCGGCACGCCCGAGCAAGCGCTCGACGCCAGCTCCATCGCGCTGAGTAACCTGCTGGGCCTCGTTTGTGACCCCGTCGGAGGCCTGGTCGAGGTGCCCTGCCAAAACCGCAATGCCATCGGCGTGGCAGCGGCCTTTAGCTCGGCACAACTCGCCCTCGCCGGCATTAAGAGCCTGGTGCCGTTTGACCAGATGGCACATGTCATGCTCTCGGTGGGCCACGCGTTGCCGGCCACGCTGCGCGAGACGGCAAAGGGCGGCATCGCGCAGGCTCCGGCCGCGCTTTCGGCCTGTGCAAAATGCGGTGTGTGCGGGTAGTGACCAAGAACGACTCGATAGTGGGACAACTGTCCCACCTCTTTTGAATGCCACCGTTTCCGTACCACAAACAACTAGGTAATCGCTATAATGCAAGCCCAGTAAAAACACGATGAGCCGCAAGGCGAAATTCGAAGGATATGCATACGATGTCGCAAAACGATCGAACTCAACTGATTCCCGATCCGCAGCAGCCGAGCAGGCACACCGGTGGCGTTCAGTCGCCGCGTCCTATCGCGCCGAGTCACGGTCAGCAGCGTGGTGCGGCAAACGCTCCCCAACGCCCGAACCATCAACGTCAGCAGCGCCAGGCAAACGGCAATGCGCCCAAGCAGCCCCCCGCGCACGGTCGAGGCGATCGCGGCCCCGCGCGCAAACCCGCCGAGAACAATAAGTCGGGCAAAAAGACGACGCTCTTTGTCGTCCTTGGTCTTATCGTCATTGTTTATATCGTAGGCGTCGTAGCGTTTTCCCAGCTAGCCTACCCCAATACCACCATCGCCGGCGTCGACGTCTCGTTCTCCAACGCTTCGTCTGCCGCCACCAAGGTCAACTCGGCATGGAAGCACTATAAGCTCACCGTGACAGGCGATGACTTTAGCTGGACCTATCAGCCCGAGTCCGATGAGCCCATCGTCGACGGCGAAGCAGCCGCAAAAGAGATTATCAGCCACAACGAAGCCTTTGTATGGCCGGTCCGCCTTGTGGAATCCTTAAGCGGAAGGATCAAAACAACCGCTACCTCCAACGAAGTCGATCTTGATCAAGACGTCGACCTGTCCATGCTCTCCGACACTTTTGACCAAAAGAAGTTTGAGGAGGATCTGGGCGCCGCCATCGACGAGTTTAACGAGGGGCGTTCGGGCACGTTCGAGGCCAATAGCTCCTATGACGAGCAGGCCGGCAAGTTTACCGTCGAGAAGGCGCGCTCCAACGAAAAACTCGACCGCGAGCATGTCATTAAGTATGCCGAGCTCGAGCTTGCCTCGCTGTCCGAGACCGTAGACCTTTCCAAGCTCGGCAGCGATGCCTACGAGCCGCTCAATGGAACGCTTACCGATGATCAGATTCAGGCCGCATGCGATGCCGCCAACAACTTCCTGGGCGTCAACGTGACCCTCAAGCTCAACGGCGAGGATGCCGGCAAGGTTGATGGCAGCTCCGTGTTGCAGTGGATCAGCTTTGCCGATCCGGCCAACCCCACACTTGATACGTCACAGATCAGCAGCTGGGCAACCGAGCTCGCCAACGGCTTTAACACCGTGGGCTCCACTCGCTGGTGGACGCGCGCCGATGGCAAGCAATGCGCCGTTGAAGGCGGCGACTTTGGTTGGTCCATCGACAGCGGCTCGCTCGCCAAGCAGGTCGAGGACGCCATTAACAACAAGCAGACCGGCGAAATCGAGATCAAGTACTCCCAGAAGGCCGACGCCTTTACCGCAAAGGGAGAGCCCGACTGGAAGGCATACGTCGATGTCGATCTGTCCGAGCAGCACGCGCGCTACTACGACGAGAGCGGCAATATCGTGTGGGAGGCCAACTTTATCTCAGGAAAGCCGGGTGAGGACGCCACTCCCGAAGGCGTCTGGCAGATCAACAGCAACGACGGCGCGAGCACGCTGATTGGCGCCAAGGACCCCGAGACGGGCAAGCCCAAATACGAGAGCCCGGTGAGCTACTGGATGCCGTTTGAGGGCAACATGATCGGCTTCCACGATGCCACCTGGCAAAACGACAAGAGCTTCGATAACGCCGAGTCGTACAAGTGGTGCGGCAGCCACGGTTGCATCAACCTGCGCCTGGCCGACGCCAAGGCACTTCACGACTGCATCAAAGTCGGCCTGTGCGTGGTTGTCCACTCGTAGTGCAACGCGCGCATTCATACAGCGTGGAACCGCTGCGACCAATCTAACAGTTCCGAAAGAAACCGTCCTATGCGCCCGCCCCAACCGGTGGGCGCATATACTTATCGAGGTTCTTTCTATAAAGGAGACGCTATGCCGAATGTCCCCACGATCACCCCGGGTCCGGATAATACCGAGCACACGCCCGAAGGTATCACCGAAACGCTTCCTCTGATCACAGACGTACATGCCGACAAGGAGAGCGGACGCACGAACGACACGGCCGAGATTTCCGATGAAGAGGTATATGCCAAGCTCAAGGCAAAACGTGCCGAACGTCGACGCAAAAAGCTGATTCGACGCGGCATTGCCGCCGGCATCGTGGGTGTCATCGCGCTCATTGCCATTGTCGCAACCCTGGTTATCAATGCGCAGCCACAGGGCGATATCGGGCCTGCGACCGACATGGTGACCGAGGGCACGTTTAGCACAACGGTCGAAGCGAAAGGCCAGCTCAAACCCATTTCGTCCTCAGTGGTCTCCCCTTCTGTCGACGGCATGGTCGATTCGATAAACGTGCAGGCAGGCCAATCCGTCAACGAGGGCGACGTGCTTATGACCATTAAAAACGACGAGCTCGATCGCAACGTTGCCGAGGCGCAGCGCGCAGTTGCAGCAGCTCAGGAAGACCTCGCCAACGCGCAGAAAGCCGCAACTGCCACGCAGGCCACCCCAACGACGGACGTCGACGAAGCTTCCGCAGCGGCTGGCATCTCCGCCGCATCAGCGGACACGAACGCCGTATCGGCCGCGCAGCGCAGCCTCGCATCGGCCCAGGCAAACCTCGATCAGGCGAACGCCAAGGCCGCCAGCCGTACGATCACGGCCCCGAGCTCGGGCAGCATCGTGGAGCTCAACGCCAAGGTGGGCGCCACGGTAACAGGCGGCATGATCATGGGCGAAAGCGATACGAGCGGCGGCAAGCAGTGCATGCAGATCGCCGACCTGTCCAAGATGAAGGTGACGGTTCAGGTGGGCGAAAAGGATATCGCCAAAATTGCCGTGGGCCAAAGCGCCAACGTGACCTATCCCGCGTTTCCCGATATCGAGAGCCAGGGCACCGTCACGGCTATCGCCTCGGTGGCAACCTCCGACTTCTCCTCCGGGAGCGGCGGCAGCGTGACCTTTAACGTCGACATCCTCATCGAAGCACCCGACAGTCGCCTTAAGCCGGGTATGACTGCCGAGGTCTCGGTAGTGACCGAGAAGCTCGACGACGTGGTGATGGTGCCGACCATGGCGCTGATGACCGAAGATGGCGAGCACTATTACGTCAATCTGGCCACCGATTCGGAGGGCAAAAAGACGCGCCGCGTGAAGGTGACCGTCGTGACGCAAAACGACAACGAAGCCGTAGTCGGCAAGACACAGGTCAAGCGCGACGACCAGGGCAACGAGATCAACCCCAACGTGCCGGTTACCAAACTGTGCGATGGCGACACCCTCGTCATGGACACCGGAGCGGACGCAACGGCTGACGGCGGCTACAGCGCGGATTCGGGCAGCATGTCTGCCGACGAGGGTATGTAATGCGTCCCGTTATCGACATCCGCAACGTGCACCGCATCTTTGAGAGCGAGGCGGGGTGCGCCCACATCCTGCACAACGTGAGCCTGGCGGTAAATCCCGGCGAATTCGTCGCCATCACCGGCCCCTCGGGCTCGGGCAAGTCAACGCTCATGAACATCCTGGGCTGCCTGGACAAACCGACGGCAGGCGATTATTACCTGCAGGGCCTCAACGTGGCCGAGCTCGATGATGACGAGCTCACCGAAGTCCGCGCCCTGAGCATCGGCTTTGTCTTTCAGAGCTTCAACCTGCTGCCGCGCCTGTCGGTTATCGAAAACGTCATGCTGCCGCTGGCATACACTAACGTGCCCCGTAGCCAGCGTGAAATGCGCGCCGTGCACGCGCTGCAGGCCGTCACGCTGCCCGTCGACCACTGGGACCACCGCATATCCGAGCTCTCGGGCGGCCAGATGCAGCGTGTCGCCATCGCACGCGCCCTCGTCAACGATCCGCCCATCATTTTGGCTGACGAGCCGACGGGAAACCTGGACTCCGCCACGGGAGCGCTCGTCATGGAAACCTTCCACAAGCTCCAGGAGCGCGGCAAAACCATCGTGCTTATCACACACGACCCCGGCATCGCCGCCGAGGCCGACCGTACCGTGACCATCCGCGACGGTCGCATTCACGACGGCGCGTATATTCCGCATGCACCGCGGACCCTGCGCAGCGCCGTAGATAGTCTGCCCGTGATTTCCGCCTCCGCCAACCCGCCGAAAGGAGCGATGGCATGAGCGCCCGTGATCTCATCCAGGAAGCCCTTCACTCGCTCGAGGCCAACAAGGGGCGCAGCCTGCTCACCATCCTGGGCATTGTCATCGGCATCGCCTCGGTCATTGCCATGACTTCGCTCATCGGTGGCATCCAAAACAGCTTGGTAAACAGCCTGGGCCTCAACGCAGCTCGCATGGTTCAGATCTATTCGTCCCAAGAACTCTCGGATTCTGACGTCCAGAAGCTTCAAAAACTGGTGCCGCAGATAGAACAGATCGGCATTGTCAACAGCGCGTACACCGAGTACAAGACCGGCGATAAAAGCTATACCGTCATGGCACAGGGTGTCGATAGCGACATGCTCGACGCCGTGGGTGCCAGTAAGCTCGTTGCGGGGCGCACCTACACCGATGTCGAGTCAAAGGCAGGCTCGCGCGTGGCGCTCATCAGCCGCGGCGGCGCCGATCAGCTTTGCGGCAACGAACGAGATGCGCTGGGAAAAACCATCAAGGTGTCCAACGGCGAGGTGCAGATTGTAGGCGTGATTGATGGCGGCAGCGACTCCATGGGCTCGCTCACTTTGTATATGCCACGCGAAACCATCTCCGGCCTATTTGGCGACGAGAATCCTTCATTCCCCAGCGTGACGGCACTTGCCGCCGAGGGCACGGACATGGATGAGCTCTGCAAGACCATCGAGTCCAAGGTGCGCGCGATGAAAGGCATCGCGGAGGATGATGAGTATGACAGTGTATCGGCGACCTCCATGAAAAGCGCCATCGATGCACTCAACTCCTTTATGGGCGCATTCTCGCTCATCATGGGTGCTGTCGCCAGTATCTCGCTGCTTGTCGGCGGTATCGGCATTATGAACATGATGCTCACCAGCGTGACTGAGTGCATCCGCGAGATCGGCATCCGTCGCGCTCTGGGCGCCAGTCGTCGCGATATCACCGCGCAGTTTTTGGCCGAGTCCTCGGCGCTGTGCGTCACAGGTGGCCTGCTGGGTGTCCTGATAGGCTATCTGCTGGCCTGGGGCCTCGCGATGTTTGCCTCCGGATCCGGGATTCTTGGCGAGCTAGGTGCCAGCGGGCAAATCACACCGAGTTTTTCAATCGCCACGGTGCTGCTGGCCTTCGCCGTCTCCGTCGGCATCGGCGTAATCTTTGGCTTCTACCCCGCTCGCCGCGCGGCAAAGCTCGACCCGGTGGAGTGCCTACGCTACCAGTAAGCCACCACCAACAAGTTGCGGTGAATTAGGGACTGAATATGCTATCTAGCAGCAAAAACAGACACTATTTCACCGCAACTCAGGGGGTAAGGCGCAAGTGCTATTCGAAACGAGATTCCAGGCTCGAAAGGCCGCTCAACGTCAGATTATTGGCAACCTCCGAGACGCGCTCGATGGGAACCGAGCCGTCAGACAGCGCCCACGTGCGATAGATACCGATGATACCCGATAGCAAAAACGCCAGATAGTAGTCGAACATCTCGTCCTTGAGACCTTGGGGCAGCAGATCGCGATCAGCAATCTCGTGTTCGAGCGGCACACGAAGACGAGCCATAAAATCATCGAGCGGAATATTCTCGATCAGCTGACGATTGAGCACCAGGTTGTTGCATAGCGCCTCATTAACGGTTTTAAAGAAGGTCGCCGCCGCGCCCAGGGCGCGCTCGTTGGTGTCGCCGTTCATGGAAGCAAGCGTTTTCTCGACCGAGTCGACAATCATCTCCACCACATCGACGGCAATGGCATCGAGCAGGCCGTCAACCGTACCAAAGTGAACGTAAAAGGTCTTGCGGTCGACATTGGCCTCGCGCGCGATGGCACTCACCGTAATGTCTGCCAGCGGCTTTTCCATGAGCAGGCGCTCGAAAGCGGAAAGGATGGCAGTGCGGCTGCGAACGATGCGGCGATCAATACGCGGTTTGCTGGTGGCCATGGGCGTGTCCCTTCGATATACGGGCACTCATCAACAGATGAGAGATAATCTACGTAAGAGGATTATCCCCCATACAGCACAAATATGCCCCGCATCATGAAGAACGCACGACTGCCCTACTGCGACTTAGGGTGCTTCTTCTTATTGAGTGCCGACGGAGATACGCGAATACCATCGCCTGTCTGGCGCACATAGGCTTTATGAGCCGGCTTAGCGGTCCCAGAAGCCTTCTGAGCGTGCTTCTTGGGATCAACGGTAACAGCATTCGTGGGGTGCGGCTTAGTGGGCGCAGAGGGCGTCTGAGGCGTTCGGCCGAGCTTGCGCATCACGCGATCCCAGCGCGCATGGATGCTCTCGTTGTGGGCGCTCTTAAGGCCCAGCAGGGGCGCAGCCAAAATGGTCGGCGCAATAAACGTAATGAGGCGCCACAGCAGATAGCCGGCGGTCGAAGCCGATCCAAAGAAATGACCCAGGAAAAGCGCGAAGCCACCCTCGGCACCGCCGGTGCCACCGGGCAGGGGAACAGCAGAGCTGAGGAGCTGAACAAAGGCGCTCGCGGCCATGACCGAGAAAAAGTCGACCTCGTGGTGGCCAAAGGCAAGCATCAGAAAATACGGCACCAGATAGAAAAACGCGAGCTGCAGCATGGTGATAAACACGGTGAGCAGCATGGACGAAAAATGGCCAGCCGAAAGCTTGAACTTCTCGGAGAACGAATAGACCTCGCCATCGACAAACGTGCGCCATCCCTCGATCTTAGTGGACGAGACACCTATGCGCTCGAGCCAATTAATGATGCAATGGGCGACGCGCGTGACGGTCTTAGGCATGAGCGCGACGGCAAAGATACCTAGCAAGATGCAGCAGTGTCCGCCAAAGCTAAAGACGCACAGCAGTGTCATGTCGCCATAGCGCTCGGCGAAAAACGGCATGCGAGCAAGTAGCAGGATAGCACCCCAGGCAACAAGGCCAAACTGATACACGATAAAACGCGTGAACTGCGTGGCGCCGGCCTCGCCGACATTTTGGCCCGCTTTGGTCAGGCGGTAAATCTGGGCAGGAGTCGAGCCCATCATCATGGGCGTCAGGTTGCCAAAAAAGATGCCGCTCGCCTCGACAGAGATCAGGTCGCGAATGCCGACGGGTGAATTGGGGTCGAGCCAGACGGCGATCGCATAGGCCACAATGCCAAAGAACAAATACATGAACATGCATAGACACGCGACAACGAGCCAGGGCGCCTGGACGCTCGACATAGCAGCCCAGAACTGCCCCATCTGCCCGGTTACCACCAGATAGACGATATAACCCACCAGCACAACGCCGATAAAGATGGCGCCGCGACGTGCGCTCTTATTGTCATCGCCGCCCGAGGCCTCAACCTCGACCTGGGGCTTGGACGTATACTGTGAGGACTCCGTCATGAGACTCCTTCTAACAGTCAAAATATTTTGGTTATTGTACCCGTAAGGGCCATAAGCAGAACGCAAAGCTCTTGTTTAAACGGGAATTGCAGACGGTTGTTTGATAAAAAAACCCGGCCTTCCGTGGGAAGTCCGGGTAACAGATGCGTGGTAGCCCGTACCAGATTCGAACTGGTGATCTCCGCCTTGAGAGGGCGGCGTCCTAAACCGCTAGACGAACGGGCCATAAGCCTCGGCAGAAAAGAAATGGTAGCCCGTACCAGATTCGAACTGGTGATCTCCGCCTTGAGAGGGCGGCGTCCTAAACCGCTAGACGAACGGGCCACATGACATCTGCACTGCCGTGCTGCAAGGAAACATATTACGGGACAAAAAACGTGAGCGCAAGAAAAAAATCCAAATTGCCGAAAATTTGTCGGCAGGTTATGGAACGCGCAGGTCAGCAAGGTAGTTAATTTGGGACGGGGCTTTTTTAGCTGCCCTAGCCGTCAATCGACCGAACCGCCGGTGCTGCCGGCAGGGGTAGCTAAAAAAGCCCCGTCCCAAATTAACTACCCTAGGTTGAGATGGACCAAAAGAGCTTCGCGGTCGTTGGGGATGTTGTCCTCGATCACGGCGTCGAGGGCGGCGTTGAGTAGCTGGCCTAGCTCGGGCCCCGGCTTCACGCCGGCGCGGATCAGATCGCCGCCGTTGATGGCGAGCATCTTGAGCGTATAGGGCTCCCCTGCCTCCAGTAGCTCGTGCGCCAGCGCGCGCATCTCCTCGATGGTCTCGACGTAATAGAAGCACGACGGGGCCTTGCCGAGCGTATCGGCACGCTTGAGATCCATGAGCTCGTCCATCAGGCGGGCGGTGTCGACGCCCTCGCCCGAAAGCAAGCGCATCATATTGAGCAGACAGGAACGCTCGGGGCGCAACGGTTTATCGTGATACTTGATGAGCAGACACACGTCACGGATCAGGTCGTGCGAAAGCGCCAGGCGATCCATAATGACACGCGCCTTCTTGGCCCCGAGCTCGGGATGACCGTAAAAGTGGCCGCTGCCCGCATGGTCGACCGTAAAACACTCGGGCTTGGAAACGTCGTGCAAAAACGCCGCCCACATCAGGCTCGACGAGGGCGCGACGCCGTCACACAGCGCCAGCTCACCTGCCACCGTCAGCACGCGGGCAATATGCTCGTAAACGTTAAAGGCATGGTAGACGCTGCGCTGATCAAACCCGCGACCCTCTGCCAACTCGGGCACGGCGGCGCAAACAAGCTCGGGGTAGCGCAGCATGGCGTCTCCCCCGTGGCCGGTCGAAAGGATGCCCTCGAGCTCAATGCCCACACGCTCGCGCGCCACGGCATCGAGCAGCGGCGCGCACTCGGCAAGGGCACGCTTAGTCTCGGGCTCAATCACAAAGTCCAGGCGGCAGGCAAAACGCACCGCACGCAGCATGCGCAGGGCATCCTCGTTAAAGCGACGCTTGGGATCGCCGACGGCACGGATCAGCTTTCGTTCCAAATCACCCTGGCCGTCGTAGCGGTCGACAAGCCCGCGCTCGGGATGCCAGGCCATGGCGTTGACGGTAAAGTCGCGGCGCGCCAGATCGTCCTCAAGCGACGCCGCACGCTCCACGCTTTGCGGATGGCGGCCATCGGTGTAAAAGCCGTCCAGGCGGTACGTAGTGACCTCGATACGCTCGCCATCACTAATGGCGGTGATGCCGCCAAATTTAATGCCCGATTCAACCACCGCAATGCCGGCAGCCTCGAGTGCTACCTTGGACTCCTGCCACAGGCCGCTGCAGCACATATCAACATCGTGGCTGGGGCATCCCATAAGGGCATCACGTACCCAACCGCCTACGTACCAAGCCTCAAGACCAGCTGCCTCGAGCGCGCGTAGGACGCGCAGGGAGGCGGCTGACGGCTGCGTAGCGTTAAGCGAAACTGTGCACATTCCTGTGGCCTCCTGCAATTGCGAGTGTATTGATTGTTGGTTCTCAAGAAGTCTAGCAAGAAACAGAAGAAGGCGCACACACGAACCCACTTCGCGCACGATTGAGCCCCAAGGGCTCGACAGCAGGCTTAAAAAAGCACCCGTCTCGAAAATCCGAGACGGGTGCTCGACAAGCAAAGAATGTAACCGCGTGCCGCGCTAGCAAACCTGACGGATGGCAATACCCTTCTTGTACTCCTCCACCTTGGCAAAGTCACCCAGACCCGGGCACTCGACCACGTTAGCGCCGGTTGCCATCGACAGGCGCAGGGCGTCCTCGACGCGCTCGGGGGCGTCGTGCCACACGGACAGAAAAGCGGCCAGGGAGGAGTCGCCCGCGCACACCGTCGACAGCAGCTTAACCTCAAAAGTACGGTTGGCAAACCAGATGTGCTCGCCGTTGGAGAAGTACGCGCCATCGCCGCCAAGGGTCAGCAGTACGTTCTTAGCGCCCTTGGCGTGCAGCTCGGCCATGGCACGCTTGACGGACTCATCGTCGCCGCCGCTTACCTTAATGCCAAAGATATCGAGCAGCTCGTCGTCATTAGGCTTAATCAGCAGAGGCTCCATGGCAATGAGGTCTGCCAGCTGATGGCTCGAGATATCGAGCACGAACTCGGCACCCTTGGCCTTGACGCGGCGAAGCACCTCGGACAGGAAACCCTCGGAAGTGTTGGGGGGCAGTGAGCCGCTAATGACCAGACAGGTCATGTCGTCGAGCGAATCGATGAGCTCGAACATCTCCTGCTCGTTGGCCTCGTTGATGGCGGCACCGGCGTTGACCATGTTGTACTCGGTATCGGGGCCCGCGTTGAGGAACACGTTGACGCGCGTGATGCCATCGGTCCACACGGGCTTGACGGGTACGCCCAGGGCCTCGGCGCCCTTGACGATAAACTCGCCAGAAAAGCCGGCGAAGAAGCCCAGGATCGTGGTGTCGACGCCGTAGTGATCGAGGGTGAACGAGACGTTGAGACCCTTGCCGTTGGGCGTGTAAACGGCGTTGCGGGTACGCGTGACGGTGTTGGCGTCAAGACCGTCGCAGGCGATGTTGTAGTCGATGGCGGGATTTGCAGTGAGCGTGTAAATCATGAATGTTCCTTTCACAAGGCAACGTGTTAATGAAAGTATATTCCACACATCGGTAAAAGGCTAGGACAACTCGGTAAACGGTGTGGAAGCGATGAAGTACGGCAGAACATGTCTCCCCCATGGGCGAACAAAAAAGGCGCCCAGGCCGAAACCGGGGCGCCGCATGCGCACGAATATGTCGCGTTTCGATTACTGACGATCGAGCTTGCGGACAGCAATGCGCTTGCTGTACTCGTCGACGTGACCAAAGTCGCCAATGCCGACGGACTCGGCAACGTTGGCACCGGTGGCCATAGCGAGCTTCATGGCCTCCTCGACGTTGTCGCGGTTCTTGTACCACTTGTGCAGGAACGCAGCGAGGGTGCAGTCGCCGGCGCAGACGGAAGAGACCAGCTTGATGTTGAACTCACGCTTCGCGTACCAGATGTCCTCGCCGTTGGAGAAGTAGGCGTCGCCGCGGCTACCACGGGTGAGCAGCACGTTCTGAACGCCGGCCTCGTGAGCCAGCTTCATGGCAATGCGGACCTCGTCGTCGGTATCGACCGGCACACCGAAGATAGCCTTCATCTCGTGATGGTTCGGCTTGATGAGCAGCGGCTTCTTATGAGCGAGCTCCTTGAGCTTGTCGGAGGACAGGTCCAGGACGACGTCGGCGCCACGAGCCTGAGCGTGCTCCATGACCTGAGCCAGGAAGTCGGGCGTGGCTTTGGGAGGCACGGAGCCGGAGACGATCAGGCACTCAAGATCGCCCGCGGTGTCCAGGATGTTGTAGAGCTCCTCCTGGTGCTGCGGCGTAATCGGAGCGCCGGGGTTCAGGATGCCGTACTCGTGCTGGCCATCGTTGACGTAGGTGTTGATGCGCGTGATACCGTCGGTCCAGACCGGGCGGCACAGGCAACCGAGGTTCATGACCTCCTCGACGATAAACTTGCCGGTGAAGCCAGCGAAGAAGCCGAGCGCGACGGTGTCGACCCCCATCTTCTTGAAGGCGAAGGACACGTCGAGGCCCTTGCCGTTGGCCGTGTAGCTGGCCGAACCGGTGCGGACGTTCTCATCGGGCTCAAGCGGAGAGCTCGAAACCGTCATGTCGACAGCCGGGTTAGCAGTTAGCGTGTAGAACATTTACAGTACCCCCTGTATACGTGAGGGCCGCGTGGCCGGCCCATTCCAGCCACGCGGTTACCTCTGATACCAAATTAACGAGCTGCGGACTCGAGCAGCGCCTTGACCTCGGCGGCGGTGTTGCAGGCGAGCGCCTTCTCGGCGAGCTCGTCGCACTCGGCCCTGGTCCACTGGCTGATGGTCTTGCGAGCGCGCAGGATCGACGGAGCGCTCATCGAGAACTCCTCCAGGCCCCAGCTGATCAGCAGCGGCTCAAGCAGCGGATCGGCAGCGGCCTCGCCGCACATGCCGACCATGATGCCGGCCTTCACGCCGCTCTCGATGATGTTCTTGAGAGAGCGGAGCACGGCGGGATAGTACACCTGGTACAGGTTGGAGATGGTGTCGTTGCCACGGTCGGCGCACATGGTGTAGCCAATCAGGTCGTTGGTGCCGATGGAGAAGAAGTCGGCGACCTCGGCCAGGCGGTCAGCGAGCAGCGAGGCGGCAGGCGTCTCGACCATAATGCCGACCTCGATGTTCTCGTTGAACTTGCGGCCCTCTTCGGTCAGCTCGGCCTTGCACTGCTCGACGAGCTCCTTAACGGCCACGACTTCCTCGACGCAGGTGACGAGCGGGATCATGATCTTGACGTCGCCAAAGGCGCTGGCGCGCAGCAGGGCGCGGAGCTGCACCTTGTACTGGTCGGGGTTGGCCAGGCAGTAACGCACGGCGCGGAAGCCCATGAAGGGGTTCTCTTCCTTGACCATGTGCAGGTACGGAATCTCCTTGTCGCCACCCACATCGAGCGTGCGGATGATGACCGGAGCGCCCTTAAGCGCACTGGCGACCTTGCGGTAGGCGTTGAACTGCTCCTCCTCGGAAGGAAGCTCGGCGGAGTCCATGAACAGGAACTCGGAGCGGAACAGGCCGATAGCCTCGGCGTCGTGATCGAGCGCGTTGGGCACGTCACCGGGGTTGCCGATGTTGCAGGCGATGATCTTCTTGATGCCATCGGCAGTCACAGAAGGCTTGCCGCGGAAGGACTCGAGGGCTGCCTTCTCGGCAGCGAAGGCCTCGGCCTTGGCGGTGTAGGCGGCAAGCGTCTCCTCGTCGGGATCGGCCTCGACAACACCCTTGCCACCGTCGACGACGACGGTCATGCCGTTGCGCAGTGCGGTGCAGCTGTTGGAAACCGAAAGGACGGCTGGAATCTCGAGGGCACGTGCGATGATCGCGGAGTGCGACGTACGGCCACCGGTCTCGGTGACGATACCGGCAACGTGAGCCTTGTCGATCGTGGCGGTCATGGACGGCGTGAGGTCGTGCACGACAACGACGGTGTTCTCGGGCAGGACGGAGAGGTCGACGACCTCCTTGCCCAGCAGCTCGGCCAGAATACCGGTGCGGATGTCGGCGATGTCGGCCGCGCGCAGACGAAACATCTCGTCGTCCATGGACAGGAACATGTTCTCGAACATGGTCGAGGTGTCCATGAGCGCCTGCTCGGCGCAGGTGCCGCCATCAATGGCGGCGTTGATGGCGTCGGTCATGCCCGGGTCCTGAGCCAGGACAATGTGTCCGCTCATGATCTCGGCCTCGGCCTCGCCCACCGTTTCCTTCATGTGGTCGGCCTGAGCCTGGGTCTTATCGCAGAAGACCGAAAGAGCGGTCTGATAGCGCTCCTTCTCTGCTGCCGAATCAGCAACCTCGTGCGGCTCAAACGTCAAGTCGGGATCGACGGCGACCATGACGGTGCCGATACCGATGCCCTCAGAAGCGTTGACTCCCTGATACATTCCCATTCCTCTCTCCGTGTCATGTGATAAAGCGTTTTGCCATATCCATGACAAAAGAGCGCAGCTACCTTAAAACAGGTCACTGCGCCCCCAAATATGAACTTAGTTGTTCAACATGCGACCCGTTTGAGTTCTACTCGCCAAGACCGCTCTTGATGAGCTCGATGGCAGCAGCCAGAGCCTCGGCCTCGTCAGCGCCGTCGCACTTGACCTCAACCTCGGTGCCGCAGGGGATACCAGCAGCCATGAGGGCCATCGGGGACTTGCCGTTGACCTCCTTCTCGGGGGTGACGACCGTCACGTCACAGGCGTACTTGCCCATGGTGGAGGCGAACAGGCCAGCCGGACGCATGTGCAGACCCTGAGGATTAACGAGGGTAGCCTTCTCAGAAACCATAATTGACTCCTTTTTTGTGTTTAACCCCTGTCATGCATGCGACAGGAGTCAGATTCACGACGTTGTTTATATTAACTCACATCAAACGGTTTTTCATTGTGTTTCAGACGAATTATTGGACAGATGTGTTTGTCGTCCGCTTGCTCGCAGGGCGGGGCGATTAAGTTTGCTGCTCTACAGTCCTGCGCAAGACGGAAAGCACATTAAGTGCTTTCCTTTGCGTGCGGAACACGCGACAAACTTAATCGCCCCGCCCGGCGAGCAAGCTGCGGAAACTCGGTCGGTCCAGAGCAATGTCGGCTGAAAGGAATTCTGGCTGATGGGATCAACCGGTGTGTTCTCTATTTTCGAAAAAGGCGGAGGCCCTGGAGAGGGTCTCCGCCTTTATTACAGGGGGCGATGTAATTCGCGAACTGTGGGATTAGACCAGGCGGGCGTTGATCGTCTTTGCGATCTCGGCGGCGTCGGTGGAACCCTTGACGGTGGCACGGAAGTCCTCGTCCATGAGCGCCTCGGCGACCTTGGACAGGATCTTGAGGTGCGTGGTGCCAGCCTGGGCACCCGGGATGAGCAGAGCGATGGCCACGTTGACGGGAGCGCCGTCCATGGTGTCCCAACCGGTCACGCCAGACTCGTCCTTGACGACGATGACGGCAGCCTCGGTAATGGCGTCGGACTTGGCATGCGGAATGGCGAAGCCCTCCATCATGCCCGTGGTGCCCTCGGCCTCGCGAGCCAGGAAGGCGTTCATCACGGCGTCGGCGTCACTGGCGATACCGGCCTTGACAGCCTGGTTGGAAACGAAGCTCAGAGCCTCGTCACGAGAAGTGAAGTCCTCGGCGACAAAAACGTTCTCGACCTTCACGAAGTCGGCAGCCTCGGCCTTGGGGGCCTCGACAGCAGCGGGCTTGGGAGCCTCGACCGACTTAGAGGGAGCAGCAGGAGCGGCCTTCTGATTCTTCTCGAAGTCGTGCTTCTTGAAGGCCACGAACAGGATGCCACCGACCACGGCGCCGATGAGGATCGCGAGGACCCACAGCGGACCGTTCTCGACAACGGGCAGGACCAGGAAGCCACCGTGAGGCGCCGGATCGTGAACGTTGAACATAATGGTCAGGATCGAAGCGATAGAGGAACCGAGCATCATGATGGGCATGACGGGCCAGATGTTCTTGGTCATGAACGGAATGGCGCCCTCGGTGATGTGGGTGCAACCAAGGATGAGGTTGACGATACCGGCGTCATGATCCTCCTGGCTGAAGTACTTCTTGCCGACAACGACGGCGAAGGTGGTGATCAGCGGCGGAACGATGCAAGCGGCGGAGACGGCAGCCATGAAGTTGGTACCGAAGTTGTAGGTGTCGGTGCCAACACCGGCGGCCAGGGCCTCGGTGAGCATAGCGGTACCGGTGACATAAGCAGCCTTGTTGACCGGGCCGCCCATGTCAAAAGCGCACATGCAGCCGATAGCAAGACCCAGAACAACGGCGCCAGAGGCGGACAGACCCTTGAGGAAGTCCATCATGGCGGTGTTGATGGCAGCCATGGGGCCGGAAATGCCGAGCATGACCAGGCCGACGATAGCCGTCGAGAACAGCGGGTACAAAAAGATTGCCTTGAGGCCGTCCAGGTTCTTGGGCAGACCGGCAAAGACCTTCTCGAGCAGTAGGATGACATAACCGGCGAGGAAGCCACCGACGATGCCGCCGAGGAAGCCGAAGCCCACGCCGGCGCCACCGGCGTCGATCATGCCGGTCTCGGCGTTAACAGGCAGGCCCTGGATGGCGATCATACCGGCAACAAAACCGGGGACGAGCGCCGGGCGCTTGCCGATGGATTCGGCGATATAGGCGGAAAGCACGGGAACCATGAGGTTCATGGCAATGCCGCCGATGATCTTGAGCATAGCGGCGAAGCTGTTGTAGTCGGCAGCCGTCGAATCGAAGGACGTGATGCCCCACAGGAACGAAACGGCGGTCAGGACACCACCGGCGACGACGAAGACCAGCATATGGCTGACGCCGTTCATAAGGTGCTTGTAGATGACGTGGCCGATGGACTCCTTCTCCTCGACCTCGTCCTCGACATCGGCAGCGGCTGCAACCGTGCTGTCGCCCTTGGCGGCGAGCGCGCGGTCAATCAGCTTACCGGCGGCCTCAACGGACAGGGCCTTGGAAACACCAACGGAAACCATGGGCTTGCCGGCAAAACGCTCGGCCTGGACATCCTTGTCAGCTGCGACGACGACGGCCTTGGCGCCAGCGATCTCGCTCTTAGTGAGCTCGTTCTCGACACCGACCTGGCCATGAGTCTCGACCTTAATGGTCAGACCGCGCTCGGCAGCTGCCTTCTCCAGCGCCTCCTTCGCCATGAAGGTGTGCGCAATGCCGGTCGGGCAACCGGTCGCGGCAATGATGTCAAACTTAGCCATGTGTCCCTCCTTTTTAAGTTTTGCGCCCGCAGGCGCTCCCCTACACGCGCGTCCTTGCGCGCTTTTCCACAACTGAAAGATACCAACCTACCGTCCGCGTGAGAAGAGACAAGGCGCAATTCTCCGGTGAAAGGTTCTTTCATAACCGTAAACGGTAGGTGAAAGTTTACCATCAACTCTTGAAACGGCAAGGTGTATCTTGTAATTGAAAATCCCCCTATACTATGAGAATACAAAACGAGTCCGATTTTCATGCCAACCAGGAGCCATCCATGACCGATAGTAGCAAGAGCGCACTTTCCCTCATTAGTACCCATCAGGGATACAGCGAGTCCGAGCAGCGCATTGTCGACTATATATTGGAGCACCAGTCCGAGGCGCCACGCCTCACGGCGGCTCAGCTCTCGCGCGCCGCCGCCACGTCCGAGGCGACCGTTTCGCGCTTCTGCCGCAAGCTGGGCTTTGGTAGCTTCCGCAGCTTTCAGTTTTCGTTGGCAAGGGATTTGGAAAGCCAGCGCAACGAGGGCCTGACTGACGAGGTCTCGCTCGACAATATGGAGCAGAGCCTCAAGAACATTCTGGCTGCCAAGGTGAGCGAGCTTAATGCGACCATCGACGGGATCGACCACGATACGCTGGCGGCTGTTGTGCATGCCCTTAAGCATGCAGGGGTTATTGAGTTTGCGGCTGTGGGCAATACGAACGCGGTCGCGCTCGATGCGACGTTTAAGTTTTCGCAGCTGGGCCTGCGCTGCATGGCGAGCACCATTAGCGAGACATCAATCGGCTTTGCGCTCACGTTGCGCCCGGGTGACGTCATCGTGCTCATCTCAAACTCCGGCAAATCGCGCCGACTGAATCGCATGGCAAAAGCGGCTCGCGACTGCGGCGCAACCATAGTCGTCATCAGCAGCGACAGCAAATCCCCGCTCGCGCGCCTGGCAGACTACACCTTTAATACCGTCAACCACGAAGCGCTGCTGACGACGGGCGACTTTGCGTTCTCTAAAATCAGTGCAACGATGATCATCGAGGTTATCTACAACTTCCTGCTGCCCGAAATCGAGGACGCGCGCGAGCATATCAGCTACTACGAGGAGCTAATCCAGCCGGACAAGGTCGTTGAGTAAAACGCGTTGTGGGACAAAAATTTCAGTCTATTTTGTCCCACCAACACCGCTGATACGACCTAACCTCGAGCTTCTTCGAGCATCTGCTTGGCGTGGGCCAAGCTTGCCTCGGACTGATCGCCGCTGAGCATGCGAGCGATCTCGGCGGTACGCGCTTCGCCGGTTACCTCGTCCAAATGCGTCTGGGGAACATCGCCCGGTTCCTTGCTGACAACATAATGCTTGTCGGCCATGACGGCGACCTGTGCCAAGTGGGTTACGACAATCACCTGATGCGTAGCGGCGAGATCTGCCAGCACGCCTGCAAGCGCACGCGCCGTGGAGCCACCAACACCAGCATCAACCTCGTCAAACACCAGCGTATCGACACCGTCTGCGTTACCGAGGACAACCTTGCTTGCCAGCATGACGCGGCTTAGCTCGCCGCCCGACGCAATTCGGCGCAGGGGGCGCGGCGTCAAACCGGCACCGCTGCGGTATAGCAGCTCGTAGCTCGAAGGACCAACGGGCGTCCACTCAGCACGGGGAAGATCACGTGACTCCCAGACGAGCTCGGCACTACCCATCTCCAAGCGCGCCATCTGGCGGCCAACCTCGTGGCAGAAGCGCGGGGCCGCCGTATTGCGAGCGCGCTTAAGTGCCTTGGCAGCGGCAAACAACTCGCGCTCGGCGATCCCGAGCACCTCACGCGCCTGTTTGATCTGTTCATCGCCATCATCGACCAGGGACAGCAGCTCTTGCGAGCGATCGCGCATGGCAAACACATCGTCCATGGTGGGACCCCACTGACGCAACAGGCCCTTGAGGTCGGAATACCGCTCACGCATGCGAGCGAGCTCGCGCGGGTCGAAGGCGATGCCATCGCGATAGGCACGAAGCTCGTTCGCGCAATCCTCAAGGGAGATACAGGCATCCGAAAGCGCATCGGCAATGTCACCCAGTTTGCGATCGACGGCAGCCATACGGGAAAGCTCTGCCACGGCACTGTTCACGGCATCGAGCGCTCCCCCTTCGGCGGCAAGCGATGCATGGGCATCGTTAGCTGTGGCAACCAGTACCTCGGCATGTTCGGAGCGCGGTAGCAGTTCCTCGAGCTCCTCATACTCGCCCGGCTTGGGGTCGACCTCGCCGATGCGCTCGAGGGCAAAGCGCGCCTCCTCGACGCGGCTCCCCTGCGCACGCGAGGCCTCTTCGACACGTCGAACTTCCTTGGCGGCAGCGCGCGATGCCTTAAAGCAGGTGCGGTACGCATCCAGCGCCTCGAGCGCAGAGCGCCCCGCCCAGGCATCGACCATCGCAACGTGATGCGCCGGATCGAGCAAGCGCTGATGCTCATGCTGCCCGCACAAATCCATCATCACGCCAACGCGCTCCGAAAGCTCGCGCACGCTGGCGATGCGGCCGTCAATTTTTACGCGACTGCGGCCCTCGGCGGAAAGGCTGCGCTGCACGGTGAAGCCATCCGTGTCGTGCGGCCCGTCGAACAAGCGCGCCTCGACGCTCGCCAGCGCCTCGCCCTCGCGCACCATCGACGAATCCGCGCGCTCGCCCAAAATGAGCTTGAGCGCCGAGAGCAGCGCGGTCTTGCCGGCGCCGGTCTCGCCGGTCAGGACAGTCAGGCCGGCACTCGGCACCAACGTCGCCTCGCGAATGAGTGCAATGTTAGAAACCTGCAGCTCATCGATCATGACGGACTCCGTAGAATACGCGGCTCACCGAGTTATAAAAGCTCTCGGGGCCGTAATCGAGCAGCAGCACATCTCCGGGCCCACGGCGCGCCGCCACGCTCTCGACGGTGCCATCGCAGGTAATAAACTGTCCATCGATAGCGATCGCCGGAACGCTCGGGCGGTCATCAGACATAAAGATTTCGACGACATCACTCGGCGAAGTCAAAAAGGCACGAGCCTGAATGGTGTGCGGGGCAATGGGTACGCAGACCATGCCCGTATAGTCGGGGCTCACGATGGGGCCACCGGCACTCAGCGCGTACCCCGTAGAACCAGTCGCCGTGGACACGACCACGCCATCACCACGCAAGCGATCGATATGGTGGCCGGAAACCGTGATGTCAAACTCGACCATATCGGAAAGGGGGCCGCGGGTAAGCGCCATGTCGTTGAGGGCGAACGTGCGCACGACATCCTTCGTGCCATCGTCGCGCACGGACACGATATCCGCGGCGATCGTGGCGCGACGGCTCACGTGCAGCTCGCCGGACAGGGCATCGCTCACGACCTGCAGGATGTCGCGCTCCTCCGGACTCGCAGCAGTTAAAAAGCCCAGGTGACCATAGGAAAGACCGAGGATAGGAATCTCGCGATAGTTGAGGATACGAGCCGCGCGCAGCAGCGTGCCGTCGCCGCCGAGCGTAATGACCAGGTCGGCATCGTCAACATCGGGCGCGCTCTGGATCTTGGAGCGCTGATCGGCAGCCCATGCCACCTCGTAGCCCTGGCGCGAAAGCCAAAGCTCGAGCATCAGGCCACTCTCGACCGCCTCTTGCTTGTAGTAATTGGGAACCAGAAAGACCTTCATAGCGTTGCAGCTTTCTCGCTCAAAACCGATACCTGGGATTGCAGCTCATCGTCGGTGCGTTCACCGGGGGCAAACCTCGTGCCGTACAGGAAAAACTCAACGTTGCCCTTGGCACCATGAATGGGTGACACGCACACATCGACCGGAAACAGGCCCTTGGCGGCAAAAAGCTCAATCGCCGCTACAAGCGTATCGCGGCGAACAGCGGGATCGGTCACAATGCCGCCCTCACCCACCAGCGCCGCCGGAGCCTCAAACTGCGGCTTTACGAGCGTGCAGAATGCGCCCATAGGTGCCAAGCACGCCAGCACCGCATCGATAATGTTCGCAATGCTGGTAAACGAGACATCACACACAGCCAGGTCGATGGCGCCCGCATAGCCAAGCTCGGGCAGCTGCGTCACGTTTGTGCGCTCATGCAGTGTCACGCGATCGTCCTGACGCAACGACCAATCGAACTGGGCGCGACCCACGTCCACCGAGACAACGGTCGCAGCTCCGCGCTTGAGCAGGCAATCGGTAAAGCCGCCGGTAGAGCAGCCAACATCCAGACAGGCAAGGCCCGTCGGATTGATGCCAAACGCATCAAGCGCGCCTTCGAGCTTAAGACCGCCGCGGCCGACATAGGGAATGCGCCCCTTCACGTGCAGCGGCAGACCCGGGGTCACCTTAAGGCCCGGCGAAGTCAAGCGCTCGCCGCCACTCGAGACCAAGCCGGCCATAAGAGTGCGAAGGGCATCCGCGCGATCGGCGCAGATGCCCTGTGAAATCAGTTCGTCATCAAGACGCACGCGTTTCATGAATGCCATCAACCATTCGTATCCGGAGATGCGGCTAGCTATCCTGGGATTCGTTTGCCGCATCCTCATCGTATTCCTGCTCGAGCTTATCGGCCTCACGCGGCGTCAGCTCAAACTTGTCGACCATATCGACCGCGCGGGAGCCCAGCTCAATAGCCTCGTCAAACAGATCGAGTGAACGCTCCAAGGACGTATCCTTGGAGCGAACGGTAGCGATGATCTGGTCTAGACGGTCCGAGATCTCGTCAAAGTTGCGGACAGAACCCTCTGGCATGACTACTCCTCGACGGAGTCGGCCTCGACGGCCTCAGCAGCGTCCGCATCCTCGGCAAATACGCCGGCGGCAGCCTGAGCGGCAGCGACCTTGGCGGCCGCCTCGGCAGCCTGTGCCTCCTCGCGAGCGCGATCCTCGGCCAGCAGCTCTTGGTACAGGTCCTCGCCCGGCAGCTCCTCGCTGCGAGCGATCTTGCCCAGCACGCCGTTGACAAACGATGCAGACTGGTCGGTACCATAAGCCTTAGCGATTTCGACGGCCTCGTTGATCACGATAGCGTCCGAGACCTCTTCGTCGGTGAGGAAGCGCATCTCATAGACAGCGATACGCAGCAGATTGCGGTCGGCACCGGGCATGCGCATAAGATCCCAGTTCTTGGCGACGGCGCGCAGGGCACAGTCGATGCGATCAATATGCTCGTAGGCACCGCGGCAAAGCTCCAGCGCATAGGGGTCGAGGGGACCCTTCGAGATCAGGAAATCGCCCTCGAGGACACGCTCGAGCGGGCTGTCCGTGGCCTCGGCCTGGAACAGCAGCTGCAGCGCCTGACTGCGGGCAAGCGTGCGCCCGCGATAAACCTTAAGGCTCAAAGGTTACTCCTTGGGGAAAACGAGGCCGTCGATGCAAACGTCAACGCGCTCGACCTCAACGCCCACCTGGGCATCGATGGCGGCGACCACGGCGGCGCGAACGGCCTCGGCGAGTTTCTTGAACGGATAGCCAAAGAACACCACGACACGCACGGTGAGTGCGAGTTTGTCACCGACGACCTCGGCCTCGACCGCCGGCTCAGAAGCCGGGGCCTTGGACGAGAGCATCATGGAGACAAGGTTGGTGGCAAGGTCCTTGACGCCAACGGAGGCGATGCCCTCGACATCGGACACGGCGCGCGAGACGATGGCGGTCAGAACATCGGGCGAAATGCCGATACCGTCAATCTTGATTTCCTGGGGCATGAGTCCTCCTAGAAGAGTTGGTTGCTAGACGCGGGAGACGAACTTGCCGTCGCGGGTGTCAACCTTGATGACCTCGCCCTCGTTGAGGTACATGGGGACCTGGATGACAGCGCCGGTGTCGATCGTGGCCGGCTTGGTGGAACCCTGGACGGTGTCGCCCTTAAAGCCCGGGTCGGTCTGGACAATGGTGGTCTCGATGAACATCGGCGGGGTCACGCCCATGAGCTCATCGTCGGCGAAGAGCAGCTGGCAGATGTCGTTCTCGCGCAGCCACTTGGAGTTCTCGCCCACCATGTCCTCGGGAACGGGAACCTGCTCATAGGACTCGTTGTCCATGAAGATGTAGTCGGCGCCATCGTTGTAGAGGTACTGGAACTCACGGGTGGTGAGCATGACGCTCTCGAACTTGGTGCCGGCGTTGCAGGTGTTCTCGACGACGCGGCCGCTCTTGATGTCGCGGGTCTTGTAGCGCACAAACGCGCCACCCTTGCCCGGCTTGACATGCTGGAACTCGACGATGGTGTAGACCTTGTCCTTAATGCGGAGACCGAGGCCGTTCTTGAAGTCGGCGGTAGAAATGGTAGGCATAGCGACCTTTCTTGTTATAGGCAGAACGCACAAGCGTCCAAATTACATACGACCGAAATTATACACTTGCAGACGGCGCCTGCAGCGAGCGCATAAAAAGAGAACGCGGGGCGCCCGAATCATTTCGGACGCCCCACCCCAAACTATCTACGAAGTAGACTAGCAGTCGATAACGTGGAGGTCATGCGGGGTCTTGGTGAAGGGCTCGTAGCCGTTCTCGGTGACCACGCCGTAGTCCTCCAAGCGCACGCCGCCCACACCAGGCAGGTACACGCCGGGCTCCATGGTAATAACCGAGCCAACTTCGATGATGTTCTTGCTACGGTTGAAGTTGGGCAGCTCGTGGATGTCGATACCGACACCGTGGCCCAGGCCATGGTTGTAGTAATCGCCATAACCGGCATCCCCGATAATCTTCTTAGAAAGCTTGAAAATGTCGTTGCCCTCGACGCCCGGATGGATGGCGGCGACGCACTCCTCGTGCGTACGGCGCACGAGCGCGTACAGGTCGAGCTGCTCCTGGGTAGGCTCGCCCATCACGACGGTACGCGTCATATCGGAGCGGTAGTCGCAATAGCCCGCGCCGTAATCCATGAGGACGAAGTCGCCCTTCTCGATCACGCGGTCACTCGGGACGGCGTGCGGGTTCGCAGTGTTGGGACCGCTCGCGACGATGGAGCCAAAGGCCAAGCTGTCGGCGCCGTTGGCGAACATAAAGTTCTCGAGCTCGTTGCGAACCTGCTTCTCGGTCATACCAGGCTTAATAAAGCCGAGCATATGCTGGAAGGCGGCGTCGGTGATCGACTGTGCGTGGCGCATGAGCTCGATCTCCTCGGCATCCTTGACGGCGCGCATCTTACGGATGTCGTCGTGCATCAGCGGCAGCATGCAAGCGACGGAGCGGTCCTCCAGGCCGCGCTGAATGCCCTGGTAGAAGTTAATCTGCATATCGTCCTCGACAGCGCAGACGCGGCACTTGTTGGCCGCGATCTTGCCGGCGACCCAACCGGGGATGGTGCCCTCGTCCATGTCGTAGACCCAGGGACTGCCGGCGGGCGTGTTCTCCTCAAAGCTGTTGAGATAGCGCGAATCGGTATGGAACAGGCACTGGTCAGCCGTAATAAACGCCGCGTGCGGAAACTCGAAGGTGTAATCGAAGACGCCCTTCACGCCCGTAAGCCAACGAAGATTTGCCTCGTCGCGCACCACAATGGCGTCGTAGCCACGCTCGACCATCAGGGCACGGACACGCTCGATACGACCGGCAGGACCGGCAGCAAACTCAGACATGCAGATTCCTTTCTTGTTGTCGTCACATAAAGACGGGACGGGCTCAATCAGCGTACGAAAACGCAAGCGATTCGTAACCGATTGAAAACCCGTCCCTCAACATGATACGAAAGACGATGGATGTCAATAAATCTTAGAGAAGTTCCTTACGAGAAGCCAGATACGCCTGGACATGGCGCTCGAGAACCTCGTCCTCCACGCTGGTCAAACGTATAGCGCCAAGCGCCGCGGGCAACGGCAGCATGCTACGGTTCGAGCGCGCAAACTGCTGCCTGCGGAACTCCTCGACAAACGCGGTAGGCTCCAGGTCGAAGGCAAGTTCCTCGATACCAAAGTCCTCCAGGCAGTCATCGACATCAAACACATAGTCGATATCGAAGTCGCAGGCATCATGTGCTAGGCGTGCCTCAAAGCGCATGCCCTCGGACAACAGTTGGTAGGCAGGGATCCGCGAAGCGGCATCGCCCAAGCAGGCGCGCAGGGTGCGTTCCCCCATCTTGCCAAAATCGAGCGCATGGCGAGCGCTCGGGTTCGTGGCCGTCAGCACGTCCTTGCGGGCAGTCTGAGACCATTGGACGGCATTGACGAGCGCGACCTCCTCACCAGCAAGAATCTCGGGGACAGTCTCAATAAACTGATTCCAGCGCGACTTGCTGCTCGAAAGCATGGTGCCAACAAGTACCGCATAGCCGAGCTTGAGGTCCTCGGGGTCCGCTTCGCGAACAAGGTCGAGGTCACACACGACCAAGCCCGGTTCGGGACGAAACGCGATAGCGGGAAGCGCATTCGCCGACGAAGCGACGAGCGGCTTCATGGTCGTCGCGACCGTGAGCATGGCGTCGAAGGTCGTCGGCAGCAGCGCGCACTCAGTTCGGCCGCACCACTGGTTGGCGCACCAGCTAACAACCGAGCAGGTTGCGGCATCGCCAACGGCGACAACCAGATCGTCGCAGGTAACGCCGTTGGCAGACAGGGCGCCAAAGATAGCATCGGCATCGGCCAGCGTAGCACCGGCAGGCGAAACCTCGAGGACGAGCGGCGACTCGGCAAAGCCAGCATCGACCAGAGCGTGCTCAACGATCTCGCCAAAACGCTCTGACGTGGCGGTGTTCCAAACGACCATCGCACGCTTAGGCTTGCCCACGGCCGAAGCAAACATACGCGACAGCTCATCGAACGCGCCCAATCCGACACGGACATCGACGCTGCGGTTTTGGAAATTGATCAGTTGACGGCGAATCATAGCAGTCCACGCTCCAAAAGCATCTCGGCACAAAGGTAGGAAACGTCCTCGAAGGACTTGTTGCGAATATCAAGGGTAAGATCGGCGGCCTGGCGATACAGCGGACGGCGATGCTCAAACAGGCGCGCGGCATGCTCGGGCGAGCGGAAATCGGGGCGCGTGTCGCACCGACGAATCTGGCGCAACGAGTCCTCGAAGTCGCCCTCGAGGTACACGCACGTACCCATTTCGTGCATCAGTTTAATGTTCACTGGCGTCTCGACGATGCCACCCCCGCACGATACCAGCAGGCTGCGCTCGCTTTGAAGCGAACGGAGTGCCGAGGTCTCGAGCTCGCGAAAACGATCCTCGCCCTCGGTCTCAAAAATCTCGGTAACCGACTTGCCGCATCGACGCACGACCAGGCGGTCGGTATCGATAAAACGCCGCTTGAACATGGTGCCGACGTTGCGCGCGAGCGTCGATTTGCCCGCGCCCAAAAAGCCGATAAAGAAGATATGGTCGCAGCCGTGTTTGATGTGCTGGGACATAGCGAGACCTATTCCTCGCAGGGAAGGTCGCGCAGGGCACGGCGCTCAAAGATACGGAAGATCTGCGTGTACCACAGGTCCTGGGTTGCTTGCGGCTTGACCAGGATGGTATCGACGCCGGCAAAGTTGCCGCTCCACACGTCCGTGTAGAGCTGATCACCGATCAGCACCGCTTCATCGGCCGTGGCGCCGAGGCGCTTAAGACCCGCCTTGAGGGCAAACGGCGCCGGCTTCATGGCGTGGCTGATGGCCTCGAGCCCCAACTCGCGTGCAGAGCTCATGACCTGGTCGCGATGCCAGTTGTTGGACACCATGCACAGCTTAAAGCCTTTGGCACGGGCGGCATCGAGCCAAGCGGAAACCGCGGCGGGAACCTGCTCGGTATCGCGCGGCACCAGGGTGTTATCGCGATCGAGCAGAATGGCGCGTTTGCCGTCGGCCCACAGGGTATCAAGGTCGATGCGATCGACCGAGGCAACGTATCGTTTGGGGCTAAAAATCCTCATGCTAATTCCAAGACTGTTGATGTTCTTCGTAGGTTTGCGAGAAATACTCCTCGTCCTGTGTAATGTAGAAATACAGGTCATCGGAGTCGGTCGGCTCAAGGGTGGCCTTGAGCGCCTCGAGCGACGGAGAACAGATGGGCGTGGGCGGCAGGCCCTCGTGCTTATAGGTGTTATACGGGCTATCGCTCTGCAGGTCGTCGGCGGTAACCTCGCCGCCGGTAACATACATCATGGTCGCATCGCTGTTGAGATAACGCAGACCGTCAAGCTTACCGGCAAGGCGGTTGTAGAAGACCGAGGCCACGTGCGACCGTTGATCGGCGTTGAGACCCTCGCGCTCAACGATAGAGGCAAGGTTAACGATGTCGTAATCGGACATCTCCACACCGTAGCGCTCCTTGATCTTGGCCTCGCAGCTGGCAAAGTCAAGCGACTTGTACTCGGTCTTAAACTGATCGAGCATGGCGCGAATCACTTCATCGGCCGTCGGCGAATCGCCCAGCGAATAGGTCTTGGGGAACAAGAAGCCCTCGAGCGAATCGTTTGCAGCACCCCTAAGGAAGCTATAATCGTCCACGTAGTTGGAGGCCTTGGCCTGGTTGAGGAAGTCTTCCTTAGAGATGCTGTCGTAGGCCTGGGCCACACGGTCGGCGACTTGATCGACCGTCAAGCCCTCGGGAATCGTCAGCGCATTGGAGCCCGCGTTGGGGCCTTCCATGAGTTGCTGCACCACCTTAGTCGTATCCATGAGCGTGGTGAACGAATAAGTACCGGGCTTAAGCGACATATCGGCGTTGAGTTTTTTTACCGCCGCATAGTAATCCTTGGGATTTTCGACGATATGGTTCTCGGAGAGAATCGAGGCGATCGTATCGCCCGAAGCACCGTCGGGAATGGTCACCGTAACCTGCTGACCAGCCGTGACCTTCGAATCCTCGCCGGCAAAGAAGCCCTTGACGACTGGCACGACAAAGAAAACGATCGCGACAAGCGCAAGCACGGCGACAACGCCACCGATAATCATAGGCACCGGGGAGCTTTTCTTTTGGGCACCACGGCGGGCGTGCGTGTTATAGCTCGATCGCGTGGCCGGAGCAACGCCGTGCGAGCCATGAGCGTGATACGAATGCGATTGGGGGGCCTGCGTTCGCTGGATAGGTGCCTGCTGCTTAAAGCGGGTACCGCCTGTAGGCTGGGCTGTACGAGCAGTGGGCTGCTGACCCGTCCGCTGAGCAGGTTGGGCCGAACGAGAGGAGGGCTGCACCGGGCGCGCGGCAGGCTGAGCTGCGCGCTGTGTCGGCTGTGCCGGACGCTGGCCAGGTTGGGTAGGGCGCGGCACAGGCTGTCGTGTACGAATCGGCTGGCGCGGATCGGAAGCGCTAGGCATGCGAGACCTCCTCGTTTTTACGATCAAGCCACGTCTGCAAAAACAGGCTAGCGGCAATCATGTCAATCTTGCCCCTCATCTGCTTTTCGTTGAGTCCCTGCTCGCGCAAGATGCGCTTGGCCTCTTGCGAGGACAGGCGCTCGTCCTCAAACTCCAGCGGAAGTTCGAGCTCGTCGGCAATCTTTTGCGCTACGGCGGCGACGCGCTCGGCCTGGGGGCCGGGCTCACCGGCCATGGTCAAGGGACGTCCGCTTACCAGGATATCGGGCTCATAGTCCTCGACCATGTAGCGAAACGTCTTGGACATACCGGTGACCTCAGCAGCCGGAAGCACCTTGACAGGCATTGCCATCTTGCCATCACGGCTTGAGACGGCAATACCGATCCTAGTCTCCCCTATGTCCAGCGCGAGCGCGACCACAGCGACTACTTAGGTTCTTAGGCGCCGAGCGCGGTCTTGGCGGCCGCGATGGCATCGGCGATACCGGCAGCGTTCTTGCCACCGGCCTGGGCCATGTTGGGACGACCGCCACCGCGACCATCGACCAGGCCCGCGATCTGCTTGATCACGTTGCCGGCGTGGAAACCGGCCTTCACAGCGTCATCGGAGCCGGCGGCGAGCAGGGCCGGGGTGCCCTTCCCGGTAACGCTGGCAACTACGCAGGCGACGGGGCCGGCAACCTTCTGGTGCACGGTATCCCAGACGTTGCGCAGGTCTGCGGCCTCGAGACCCTGGAGCTCAGCGACGACGAGCTTGTAGCCATTCAGCTCGACAGCGCCGTCGATGGCGCTGGAAATGGCGTCGGAGGAGCCACCGGTCAGAGCCTTCTTGAGCTTGTTAGAAGTCTCGCGCAGCTCGGCCTGCAGGTTCTCCACGCGGGCGGGAACCTCGTCGACGTGGCACTTGAGCGCAGCGGCGGCAGCGTCAACGAGCGCCAGGCGGTCGGCCATGTAATCGAGAGCGCCCTTGGAGGTCACGGCCTCGATACGGCGGACGTTCGAGCCCGTGGAGGACTCGGAAATGATCTTGAACAGACCGATCTCGGCGGTATTGGCGGCATGCGTACCTCCGCAGAGCTCGCGGGAGAACGGCTGATCCTCGGCGCCCACGGAGACGACGCGGACGACGTCTCCGTACTTCTCGCCAAACAGGGCGACAGCGCCGGCGGCCTTGGCCTCATCGATGCCCATGACGCGGGTCACGACCGGCTTGGAAGCGAAAATCTGCTGGTTGACCAGGTCCTCGACAGCCTTGAGCTGCTCGGAAGACAGAGCCTCGAAGTGCGTGAAGTCAAAGCGCAGGTGCTCGGGCGTCACCAGCGAGCCGGCCTGGGAGACATGCTCGCCCAGGACCTGCTTAAGCGCAGCGTCGAGCAGGTGGGTGGCGGTGTGGTTACGGCGCAGGAAACCACGGCGCTCGGCGTCGAGCGCGGCGGTCACGGTAGCACCGACGGTCAGCGTGCCCTCGGCAACGTGCGCGACGTGAGCATACAGGCCATTGTGGTTCTTGGTGTCGGCAACAGTCAGAACAACGCCCTCGGCGGAAAGCTTGCCGGCGTCGCCCTGCTGACCACCCATCTCGGCGTAGAACGGGGTGCGGTCGAGCACGACCTCAACATTCTCGCCGGCGGCAGCGGACTCGACGGACTCGCCGTTGCGCACGATGGCGACAACCTTGGCGCCCTCAATCACATCGTTGTCGTAACCGTCGAACTCGGTCGCGGCAACCTTGTCGGAAAGCTCGACCCACACGTCGTTGAAGCTGCCCCAGGCGTCGCCCTTGGCATTGGCGCGAGCGCGGGCCTTCTGGTCCTCCATGCAGGCGGCGAAACCGTCCATGTCGACGTCATGGCCAGCAGCGCCGGCGATCTCGACGGTCAGGTCGATGGGGAAACCAAAGGTGTCGTGCAGCTTAAAGGCAACGTCGCCCGGAAGGACGGCGCCGTCGGCGAGCGCTGCCAGGGCCTCGTCAAGATAAACGCGGCCGTTGTCGAGAGTCGTGGAGAAGCGCTCTTCCTCGGAGGCAACGATACCCTTGACGAGCGAGACGTTCTTGAGCAGCTCAGGATAGGCCTCGCCCATCTGAGCGTTGACCTCGTCGATGAACTTGGTCAGGAAGGCGCCCTCGATGCCCAGCAGGCGGCCGTGGAACACGGCACGGCGGAGCAGTCGGCGCAGGACGTATTCGCGGCCCTCGTTACCGGGCAGGATGCCGTCCGAGATCATAAAGTCGACGGCACGGGAGTGGTCGGCAATGATGCGCAGGGAGCGGCTGGCGCCGGAGTAATCGTCGGCGTCATAGGTCTTGCCGCTAATCTCCTCACCGAGCTTGATGAGGTGCTGCATCAGATCGCCGTCGTAGTTGGCGGTCTTATGCTGCATGATAGCGGCCATGCGCTCCAGGCCCATGCCCGTATCGAGGTTGCGGTGCGGCAGCTCCGGCATGGAGCCGTCCTCCTGGCGGTCGTACTGGGTAAACACGAGGTTCCAGAACTCAAGGAAGCGGTCGCAGTCGCAGCCGGGCTTGCAGTCGGGACTGCCGCAACCGACCTCCTCGCCCATGTCAAAGTAGATCTCGGAGCACGGACCGCAGGGGCCGGTGGGGCCAGCGGCCCAGAAGTTGTCATCCTCGCCCAGACGCGAGATGTGATCCTCGGCAACACCCAGAGAGCGCCACACGTCGTGAGTCTCGTCGTCCTCGGTAAAGACGGTGAAGTACAGGCGGTCGAGCGGCAGCTTGAACTCCTTGGTGATGAGCTCAAAGGCCCAAGCGCAAGCCTGCTGCTTGGAGACGCCGCCAAAGGAGAAGTCGCCGAGCATCTCAAAGAAGGACAGGTGACGGCCGTCCTCGCCGATGCAGTCGATGTCGTTGGTGCGGACGCACTTCTGGCAGGAGATCGCGCCGATCTCCTTCATGGTCTTCTTGCCCTGGTAGTACTCCTTAAACTGGTTCATACCGGCGTTGGCAAGCAGCAGCGAAGGATCGTCGGGGACGAGGGACGAAGAAGAATAGAGCTTAAGACCGCGCTCCTCAAAGAAGTTGAGGAACTTGGAGCGAATCTCGGCCGTAGTCATTGACGGGTAGTCAGCACTCATAGAGGGAATCTCCTCGGTTTCACATCGAAACAGTTCAAACGTAACGATATTACCATCCCACCGCGCAAGTGCAAAAAAGAGGGTCGCCAAACAGCGACCCTCCAGCGAAAGTGCACGTTATTTAGTACTGCGCGATCCTTTGAAAAAGGACTGCTGTATAATTGCATATAAGATTCACCCGGAAGGAGCGATCGATGAAAAGCAAACGATTTGTCCTGAATGCACTTCTGGTTGTAGCACTTTTAGCGCTCTTAGCCTTCTCATGCTGGTACGCAAACCAACCATCATTTGGATACGTATTGTATACAGTAATGTCCGGCGATAAGGCTTATTACACTCTACGCGCAATTGACGTTCTCTTTTTCTATGTAGCCGGCCCCTTATCAATCGCTTTGGTCGCGTTTCTTGTCATTTACAACTTCAAGAAACGTTAATAGAACCTATTTAGAATCCGAATCGTCCATGGAGCCGTCGATGTCGGTATTGGTATCGTCGTCCGAGTTGGAATCATCGTCTTTGGCGAAGGGGTTCTTGAAGAAGCCCGTGGCATCGGGTTGCAGGCCCGAGAGCTTAATCCAGGGATTATCGAGCTCGGGCTTGGGCATGGCCTTGGCCTCGGGCGCAGTCTCGTTGCCGATGAGCTCAGACTCGTAAATGAACGTATCATCTCCGAGCGCGTCGTAGGCGGCGACCGGGTTGCCATCGGCATCGCGGTACGGCGTGCCCTTAAACACGGCGCCGTCATAGGCCACGAGCTGGCGGCCGGTCTCATTCTCGAAGTAGTACACGAAGATACCCTTGAGGGCCGCACACAGCGGGATGGCAATAACCATGCCGATGGGACCCATGAGTGCCGAACCGATAACGAGGGCCGTAAGGCTCATGACGGGATGCACCTGCACCGAGCTCTGCATGACCTTAGGCGAAATCACGTTATCGGTGACGTTTTGTGCGACCATCGTCACGATGAGCGTCCATAACGCCAACATGGGGCTGAACATAAAGCCGAGTACCGTAGCGATTGCTGCGCTCACCCAGGGACCGACGACCGGAACCAAATGCATGATGCCGGTAAAGATAGCCATGAGCGCCGCATACGGATGGCCGATGATCATAAAACCGATAAAGGCAAGGAAGCCACCGCAGATGGACGTCACGACCATGCCGCGCATATAGCCGCCGACCGAGCGTGAAAGGATGGCAACCATAAAGCGGTACGAGGTCTCTTTTTCCTGTCCGATGATGGTGCAGACCTCGTGGTGCATGCGGGGATAATCGCAGGCAAGCCAGTAGGCAAGCACCAGACCCAGGAAGATGACGAACAGCTGCGAGGCCGTGTTGGTAATGAGCGGAAACACACCGCGGCCGAGCTCGGCAGCGATTTGCGAGACGTACTTGGACGCTACGGTAACCAGCGAAGAAAGATTGTCGTCCAGATACTCCTTGAGCGGAGTGTTGTTGAGCGTCTTGGCGTGCGAGAGCATCTCGTTGAGATCGCCACCCGCAACACGAAGCTGCTCGGGCAGGCGGCTCAGGACATCCATGATTTGACCGAGCAAAATAGGCGAGAGGATGCAGACGACGCCGACGAGCACGGCAACAACCACAATGAGCGCGATGAGCGAACCGAGGCCACGTCCGACGCCGTGATGCTCGAGCCAGTTGGTGATCGGGGACATCACAAAAGCAATAATGGAGCCGACGGCGAGAAACTCGATAACCGGTGCCAGGATGCCCATAAGGTTAAAGATGACAGCAGCAATAACAATGCAGCCGACAACAGCCCAAATGCGCAGCGTCATAATGCGGGTGCCGCGCAGCGCGCGATCGGTTTGCTGGGGGCGCTCACTCATGAACGAATCATCACTCCGTCGGGGTCGATCTTGTCCTGAATCTTCTTAAGCGTGCGGCGCAGCAGACGCGAAACCTGCACCTGAGAAATACCCAACTTCTTGGCGATCTCGATCTGGGTCATGCCCTTCACGAAGCGCAGCTCGATCACCTCGCGCTCGCGCGGCGAGAAATCGCGAATGGCCTCCTCAATCACCAAGCGGTCATCGGTAAAGTCGAGTTCATTGTCCTCGTCGGCATAACGGTCGAGAATCGAAGGCGAATCGTCGGAATCAGATGTACCGGGAGCCTCGATAGGCACCGAGGTATAGGCCGAAGACGATTCCATAGCCTCGAGGACCTCGTCGACAGTCACATCTAGATACTCAGCGATCTCCTCAACCTTGGGCGAACGCTGCAGCTCGTTGGTAAGTTTGTCAGTAGCCTGGTTGACCTTGGCCGAGAGCTCCTGCAGACGACGCGGCACGCGTACGCTCCAGCCCTTGTCGCGGAAATGGCGTTTGATCTCACCCAGGATAGTGGGTGTCGCAAACGTCGTGAACTCAAGTCCGCGTTCAGGGTCAAAGCGGTCGATAGCCTTGAGCAAGCCCAGATAGCCGACCTGCAAAAGGTCATCGAGTGGCTCGCCGCGATTCTTAAATTTGTTGGCAAGAAACCTTACCAGGTTCATATGGGACATGACGAGCTGCTCGCGGGCGTCCGGATCACCGGTCTCCTTGTAGCGGCGAAACAGCTCGCGGGTTTTCTCCTTATCCCAAGCGGTCTTGCCGCTCCGGGAACGTTCGGTCATATTAGATATCCGCCTTGAGGTCGAGGGAAAGCGTCAGGGGCGCAGCGGTCTTTTCGTAGGAGTCGCACACGCTTGCAAGGATGAGCTCGGCATACACCGCAGCCTGGTCGTCTTCATCGACAGTCGCCTGATCGCCAAAGGTAAAGGTCATGCCCACGTGCGATTCGTCGACATCGAATTTGATCGAGATATCGTCGGAATCAACAGCCGTGCAGCCAAAGATGAAGGCTTCCTCGGCAGCCATGCGGATGTCCTCGATGCGATCGACAGACATGGAGCACAGGGCACCAACGTTGGCCGCCGTCATGCGCACAAGGCGAGCGAGACGCGGGTCACCAGCAACGGTAAGCGTGATGGGGCAGGTTGCTTCGCTACTCATCTCAGGACTCCTCAGAGGTCTCGGCGGGCGTATAGGTGTAATACTGAGCCGGCCTGGCTACAGACTTGTGAGCCACATCTGCGCCATCGGCGGCCTCGTCCTCGCCAATTAGGACGCGCTCGGTGGGCTGCTCGGCCTCCGCAGCGGCAGCGGCGAGCTTGCGCTCGGCGTCAGCTGCAGGTGCCTTCACCTTATTGAACAGCTTCTGCACGGCACCGGCGGCAGAATCGGTCACGCTCGACACGGCGTTGCTGGCCTCGGCCATACTGCCCGTGACCTCGGAAATGTCGCGAACGACGGCCTCAACCTCAACGAGGTTGGACGTCAGGGCGTCAACGGCGGTCTTGCTCGACTTAAGCAGCGGCTCAATCTGGGCAAGTGCCGGTGTAAGCTCGTCGACAGCGCCATCGAGTTTTGCCACCACCGGCTGCGCCTCGGCGATAGTGTTGTTGAGGTCGGTTACGGTCTTATCGAGCGAGTCGACAACGGTGCGGGTCTTGCGCAGCGTGAGCGCGAGCTCAGCGATAGCCCACACGCCGGCAATGGCAAGCACCAGCAGGGCAATTTGAATGGGACTCATACAAGCCTCCCGGAAAAATCGAAATACAGACGCTGTTCATGGTACCCCAAAGAAGGGGAAAGATACCCAAAGGGAATGTGCGAGGTGCCAATGACCTACTTGGGCGCGTTACCGCTACGGTCACGTTCGCTTTGCTCCACACGCCACTCTTCCCAACCGCGGCCGGCAGGCTGCCAAAAGGCACCATGTTCCAGGCCGTCGGGCAAGTAGCGCTGATCGACCCAGCCTTCGGGATAATCGTGCGGATACTTGTAAACGCCGTACTCATCGCTACCAGGGCGATGGCGATCGCGTAGGTAACTGGGCACCTCGCGAAGACCACTGCTGTGGATATCGGCTAGCGCCGCATCGATCGAGGCCTCGCACGCATTGGACTTAGGCGCCAAGCACACATAGAGCGCAGCTTGTGCCAGGTTAATGCGACATTCAGGATAGCCAATAACTTCAGCAGATTTAAAGGCAGCATGCGCCACCAAAAGTGCCTGCGGATCGGCATTACCAACGTCCTCAGAAGCCTGAATCATAATGCGGCGGGCGATAAACTTAGGATCCTCACCCGCATCGATCATGCGCGCGAGCCAATAAATGGTGGCATCGGGGTCGCTGCCGCGCATGGACTTGATGAACGCACTGATAATGTCATAGTGCATGTCGCCGTTTTTGTCATACGAAAAACCGCGACGCGGATTGGCAATCTTCACGTCATCCACGGTAATGGGATAGCGCTCCCCCGCCGCAGGCGCTGGCGTTCCCTCGGTATCGGGACGCGTGACGGCAATCTCGCTCGCAAGCTCGAGCGTCGTGAGCGCCGAGCGAGCGTCGCCGGCGGCCAGCGTGCAGATGGTCTTAACCGTATCCTCATCGGCCGAGAACTTGCCGTTCAGACCCTGCGGCGCCTCGAGCGCACGCTCGATAAGCGTCGCAATATCCTCGTCCTTTAAGTGCTCAAGCTCCACCACGCGACCACGCGAGAGCAACGCCGAGTTGACCTCGAAGTACGGGTTCTCCGTCGTGGCGCCGATCATAATGACGGTACGATTCTCGACTGCATGCAACAGGGCATCCTGCTGCGACTTGGAAAAGCGATGAATCTCGTCGATAAACAGGATGGTGCGACGGTCGTAGGTATTCAGGCGCGTCTTTGCCTCGTCAATCACGCGGCGCAGATCCTTCACAGTACCCGTGACGGCGCTGACCTCGACAAACTCGCTCTTGGTATGGTTGGCGATAATGTGGGCCAGCGTCGTCTTGCCCGTACCGGCCGGCCCGTACAGAATCACACTCGATAGCACGTCGTGCTCAATCGCGGCACGCAGCCATGAGCCCTTACCGACGGCCTTTTGCTGGCCCACGTAATCATCGAGCGAATTGGGGCGCATGCGCACCGCGAGCGGCGCATTTCTAAAGGAACGCTCGCGCGTCGAGGCAGAAAAAAGGTCGTCCATAGCCATCCCGTGCATCAATCAAAATCGTTGTTGACCAACAGTATACCGAAAGGATACGAACTACCGTTCGTTAATATAGGTGCGGTGCGGAAACTTTAAACCCGGGAACAGCTTGCTCGTGAGCTCGCAGAAATAACCGTCCGTCATGCTCGCGATGTAATCCACCACGGCTTGATCCTTGTCGTCCTGCCAGGCATACACGCGATCGTAGTAAGAAAGCTGCTGCTCAATGCGAGAAATGTGATGCTTAAAGATGTACGAAGACTCGTCGCCTTCGTTTATGTCCCGCAGGCAACGGCCGTAGAGCTTTTCGAAGGCCTCTCGCAGCTCCGCTTCGGAGTCGCCTTCGATACCGCCCTTGCTATAGATTTTCTCGTAGTTCTCGCGCTTGGCTCGGCGTATTTCCTCAAACAGGTCCTCGCTCATCTCGATGCGCGGCTTGCCATAGCTGTGCTCGACGATATCGATGGAAGCGTGCGTGAGGATCCAACTGTTGTAGGCACCGCCCCGGCCATCATCAAAAGCGTCTGGCGAAAGCAGGCCCGCCGCGATCGCATCCTGACGGTCACGACCGACGTAGGCGAGGATGTCCGAAATGCGAACGACGCAGCCCTCGAGCGTCATGGGACGCAGGTGCTCAATAGCGCCATAGCCCGTGGCGATACAGTCCTCAACTGTCCGATCGAACTGGTCAAAGGAGCCCATATCCGACAATTCAAACACGCGCTGCTCGTACTCGCCGTTATGGCATAGCACGCCGTCGAGCGTCTGGAGCGATACGTTGCGGCCATACAGGGCATCGAGCACGCGCACCGACTGCACGTTATGGAAAAAGAAGCGGCCGGTGCGCTCGTGGTAAATATCGTTGAGGAATCGCTCACCGGCATGGCCAAAGGGCGTGTGCCCCAAGTCGTGGCCCAGGCCAATCGCCTCGATCAGATCACAGTTGAGCCCCAAGGCGCGGCCGATATCGCGTGCGATGCGCGAAACAAGCTGCACGTGCAAACCGCGACGTGACAGATCGTCATTGCTACGGAAACTAAAGACCTGCGTTTTGCCTGCATAACGGGTGTACGCCGGAAGATGAAGTATCTTTTCGGTATCGCGCATAAACGCTGGACGCATAAGCGTACCTTTGTCGGCGACACGATCAACACGACGAATGACCTGGTCGTCGTTGCAACGACACGGGTTGACATAGCCCGAAGCACGATCGGCGGCAATGCGCTCGACAAGTTCGGACGACAACGCCGAGGGAATACGGTCCATGCGCGCCTTTATGACGGCCGTTTCTTGATTAGTTGCCATGGCATGCTCCTTAAGAAGGATGCGCAATCGGTTACAATGTGCAGCCCACGACCTCGATTATGGCAAAAATCGGCACCAAAAACGGGAGCAATGGCAGGGAGCGCGATTTTGTGATGAGGCAGGAGAGGGCAAGGGCCAGGAGCGCGGCGGCAAATGCCACGATGCCACCCATAGGGTCGAGCGTGCAAAGCGCGAAGAGCGCCTTGGCATCTCCCATGCCGATGCCCGGGGTTTGGCGAAGACGACGCCAGAGGGACTCAGTCAGCACGAGAGCAAGATACATGATGACGGCTAGACCCGCGTGGTCAAGCGCTGTGCTCAAACCAAGGTCGAGCCAAACGCCCGCAAACGCCGCCACCGCGCACGCGCCGGCAAGCTCATTCGGGTACCGCCGCTCGCGGGCATCAACCACCGCACCGGCAAAGGCGCAGATCCAAAATGGGATATAGAACATCATGCACCTCCATGAACAGCTGCTCAAAAGCAAAAACCACCACAAAGGTGCCTGTCCCCTTTGTGGTGGTTTTGGTGGTGGTTATTTAGCGCCTTGCATGACCTCGTCGAGGGTAACGTTGACGGCGTGCTGCGTCGGGACCCAGTCGACCTTTAGGAACAGTGCGGCCACCGTGATGGGAATATAGCTGAACATAAAGATCGGGAAGGTAAACAGGTTGGTCACCAGGCGCCACTTTTGAGCGCAGTGAATGTGCTTGTACTCAAAGATGGTCGTGAGCAGCGCCAGGATAAAGAAGGTCTGGTACATCATCGCGAAGGTCATAATGAGCGAGGCGGCACAAGCCTGCATCTCGACTTCGGTAGCCAAGAAGCCGTGTGAGAGTCCACCCACGATAAGGAACGTCGCGTTGGCTAGCATGGAAATCAGGGACAGAAGCATGCCCGGAGCGATGGTCATAAACATGTCATATGCGGCAAAGCGATGATAGCGGAAGGTCGACTTGACCAGGTGCTTACCATACGTAAAGAACACCTGGTAAAAGCCCTTGGTCCAACGCATACGCTGCTTCCAGGATGCCTTGAACGTCACGGGCTGCTCGTCAAAGAACTCCGCCGGCGCATAGCCAATGCGGATGCCGTGAATGGCGCAGAACGTGGTGAACTGGATGTCCTCGGTCAGCGTATGGAACTGCCAACCGTGCATGCCCTCGATCACGCTCGCCGAGATAAGGTAGCCCGAACCCGAAACGGCACAGGAAGTCTTGCAGATATTACGTGCGTTATTGAGGAAACGCGCCTCGCGCAGGTACCAAGTGGCGTTGGCAGCCGAGATCCACGAGCTACCAAAGTTTTTGGAGTTGCGGTAGCTTGTGACCACATGGAAGCCCTGGTCAAAGGCGTCATTCATCTTGGAGACGTAATCGCGGGAGATAACGTTGTCGGCGTCGAAAATAAAGTAGCCCTCAAAGATATCGGGATACTCGTTAAGAATGCGGTCAAAACCAAAGTCCATGACCCAGCTCTTACCCTTACGGGCCAGGTCATTACGCTCATAGACGATGGCGCCAGCCTCGCGAGCGAGCTGCGCCGTGTTATCGGTGCAGGCATCGGCAACCACGAAGACCTCGATAAGCTCGGACGGATAGTCCTGGTCTTTGATGGAGCGCACGAGATTGGCAATTACCGCCTCCTCGTTATGCGCCGCAATGAAGAAGGCATAGCGATGGAGCTTTTTGGCCTTGGGAGGTGCAACCTCACCGCGCAGGGCGCCAATGACAAAGAAGACGACCTGGTACAGAAAGCAGACCGTGAGCAGCGTAACCACAATCTGGTTAAAGATCACGATGGGCGTGTTGGTTTGTAAATAGGCGAGCATGCAGGCTCCCAGGAACGCGTTACGTAAACAACAGTATATTTTACCGCAGGCTAGGGGCGTTCAAGAAACCACCTAATACTGACTAGGCTTCGAGAAGACCGAGCTGAGGAACGATCTCGTCGCCGGCAGCGGTGCGACCAAGCGAGCGCGGGGCCAGGTCGTCAAGAACCGCAGCGAGATCCCACGGCAGCTCGTCGCGGCACTCAATGCACTCCCCCGTCACGGGATGGTCGAATGAGACGCGCCAGGAATGAAGGAATTGCCTGGTCAGACCCTGATCGGCGCGTGCATCGCACTTGCCGTAGAGTGGATCGCCCACGCAGCCGTGGTTGATATGGCGCATATGCACGCGAATCTGATGTGTGCGGCCCGTAAACAGGTGGCACTCGACGAGCGTATAGCCATCGTCAAAACGCGTGGAATCGAAGCGCTCGAGGACCTTAAAGGTCGTAATGGCCTGGCGGGCAAAGGGATCATCTGAGACTGCCATCTTGACGCGGTCACGCGTAGAGCGGGCGATACCAGTGTTGATGGTCCCCTCATCCATAGCGATATGTCCGTGAACGAGCGTGATATAGCGGCGGTCGAGCGTGCGCGTACGGATAAGATTTTGGAGCGCGCGCTGGGTGTCGTCGTCCTTGGCCGCAAGCATAAGGCCCGAAGTGTCGCGATCCAGACGATGCACGATGCCGGGGCGATCCTCGCCCTGCACGGTGCCCAGATGGTCGATACCGCAGTGATAGACCAGGGCATTCGCGAGCGTACCGCTCTCATGACCATGCGCAGGATGGCACACCAGGCCGCGCTGCTTGGAGAGCACAATGAGATAGTCATCCTCATAGCGAATGTCGAGCGGGATGGCCTCGGGTATCACGTCGGTCGGGTCGTGCGGCTCGGGCAAATCGACCGAAATACGGTCGCCGGCTCGCACGGCGTACTTTTTGGAGAGACAGGTCTCGCCGTTGACGGCAACGGCGCCGCCCTCAATCAGATGCGCGCAGGCAGAGCGTGTGGGACAGCCGTCGTTGGCACCCAGATAGGCGTCGAGACGCTGACCAGCGGAATCGTCAGCAACAAGAATATGAATGTCGGCCATTAGCGCTCATTCCTTTCGCGAATCTTGCGGGCGCGCTCCCCACGCTGCTTGGCTTTGCGTTTGGCGCGGGCCTCGTCACGAGCGTTGAGCTCGGCAGTCGCATCGACCTCACGAGCAGCAGGGCTCAAGAACATGTAGCCGATGAGCGCCAGCACGACACCGACCGTAATGCCGATATCGGCAACGTTAAAGACGGGGAAATCGATGAAGGTGGTGGCAATAAAATCGGTCACGAAGCCAAAGGTCAAACGATCGATCGCATTGCCGACGGCACCGCCCGCGACCATAGCCATACCAACGACCTCCAGGCGAGCAAGCTGAGGCACACGAACAAGATACACCGCGATGGCAATGATGACGACAAGTGCCAGCACGACAAACGCAATGCCATGACCCTCGCCCATGCTAAAGGCAGCTCCGATATTACGGACAAACAGAAAGTCAATCACGCCGGGGATAACGGTCATATGCAGAGCATCGCCCACGGCACGAACCGCAAGCTTGGTCAGCTGGTCAAGAAGCAGCACAACCAGCGCCACGCTACCAGCAACACCCAACCGCCAACGCAAAGACGGCGTCATATCCGCACCACGACCCAAAGAAATCCCCTACCCTCAAGAACATCGAATTACGTTTAACGCAAATCAATATCTTATATTGACCAGCAACGAAATAGCCGATGATTCGTTACCGACAGCGAAAACCCGCCAGAGCGAGCAAGGTGCCTTGAAACAAGGCGGCATTGACCTTCTGGTCATGCCGCCGAAGTTGAAAGGCAGATTGCCGCTCTGGCGGGTTTGCAGCGTCAACTGGTTACGCGGTTTGGTAAAACCGCGTAACTAAAGAGCTTCGGCACAACGTTTGCAGATGTGCGCGTGGCCGTTGTACTCGCCGACGGTGGTGCGGTAGTTCCAGCAACGGTCGCAGCACTCGCCTTCGGCAGCCTCGATGGCAACGGAAAGCTCCTCGCCCTGGGTCAGCTCAACATCGGATACGATGTAGAACTCGGCCAAGTCGACAGCCTTATCGCCAGTCAGCAGCGCATACATCTCGGCGGGAACGACCGCCTTGACGCGGACCTGCTGGCTCTTGGTGAAGGTGCCGGCAGAACGGGCATCCTCAAGGGCCTTGGTCACGGCGCCACGGAGCTCGAGCGAAGCCTCGAGCACACCCTCAAACTCGTTGGCCTCGTCGACCGTGATGGGCGACTTGTACCAATCGAGCAGCGCGGCGTACTTCTGGTGATCGACGCAGCCAGCAGGCGCATAGGCCATGGCCTCGTCGACGGTGTAGGACAAGATCGGCTGCAGGTCACGCATGAGCATCGAGAAGAGCTCGGCCAGCACGGTCTGGGCGCTGCGACGCTCGAGCGAGCCGGGCTTGTCGCAGTACAGACGGTCCTTCAGGGCGTCAAGGTACACGTTGGAAAGCTCGGTAACCACAAAGTCGTAGAGCGCACGGTAGGCGCGCGGGAACTCGTAGCTAGCGTAGGCGTCGTCGACCTCAGCCTGGACCTGGGTCAGACGGGCGACCATGAGCTTGTCGAGCGGCAGCAGGTCGGCAAAGGCGACGCCGTCGGTCTCGGGCTCAAACTGGCCCTCGAGCTCGGAGAGCAAGAAGCGCAGCGTGTTACGGAAACGACGGTAGGCATCGGACGTACGAGCGAGAATCTCGTGGTCGATGGAGACGTCGGAGCTGGTGTCGACGGAGGCAACCCACAGACGGATGATGTCGGCGCCCATCTCGTCGCAGACCTTGTTGGGGTCGATGACGTTGCCGAGCGACTTGGACATCTTGCGGCCCTGGCCGTCGAGGGTAAAGCCCTGCGAGACGACCGCCTTGTACGGAGCGTGGCCGTTGGCACCCACCGAGGTGAGCAGCGAGCTCTGGAACCAACCTCGGTGCTGGTCGGAACCCTCGAGGTAGACGTCCGCCGGGTACTCCAGCTCGGGACGATACTCGCAGACGGCCTTCCAAGACACGCCGGAGTCCCACCATACGTCGAGGATGTCCTTATCGGCCTTGAGGTGATGGCCGCCGCACTTGGGGCAGACGCAGGCCTCGCCCAGATAGCTCTCGGGAGCGTCGGTGAACCAGGCATCGGAGCCCTTCTCGTGGAAGAGCTTGATGACGGCGTCGAGCGTGGCGTCGTTCATGACCTTCTCGCCGCAGTCGGCGCAGGTGTAGCTGGGGATAGGCACGCCCCAGTTGCGCTGGCGGCTGATACACCAGTCGGGACGCTGCTCGACCATAGCGCCGATGCGGTTGGCGGCGTGAGCCGGATACCACTTGACGTTCTCGCGAACCTCCTTGCCAGCCTGCTCACGCAAACCGGTCTTGTCCATCGAGACAAACCACTGGTCGGTGGCACGGAAGAGCACCGGGTGCTTGCAGCGCCAGCAGTGCGGATAGCTGTGCGTGATCTTCTTCTCGAGAACCAGGGTGCCGCGCTCGCGCAGGAACTCGATGATGTGCGGGTTAGCCTCGTCGGTGTCCATACCGCTGAAGGGACCACCGGTGCCAAACTCCTCGCCGGTGTAGAACTTACCGTCGTCGTCGACCGGCATGCAGATGTCGGTGATGCCCTCCTTGAGGCAGGCGAAGTAGTCGTCGACGCCGTGACCGGGCGAGTTGTGGACAATACCGGTACCGTCATCGACACCGACGTAATCGGCCAGCAGCGCCACGCCCTCAACACCGTCAAAGATCGGCTGCTTGTAGTGGATGTGGTGGAAGGTCTCGGCGGGAACCACATAGGGCTTGCCGTCGACCGTGACCGGGGTGTACTCCCAGCCAAACTCCTCGCAGCACTTGGGAGCCAGGTCCTCGAGCATGACCTCGGCGCGGCCGTCGTGCTCAACGGCGACGTAGGCGGCACCGGGCTTGAGGGAGACTGCCTGGTCGGAGGGGATAGTCCACGGCGTAGTCGTCCAGATGATAAAGTCGACCGGGCCATCGAAGCTCTCGAGGCCAGCGGGCTTGGAAGTCATCTCAAAGCGGACGTAGATGGAGGGGCTCGTCTCGTCGGAGTACTCGATCTCGGCCTCGGCCAGCGCGGTATGGCAATGCTTGCACCAGTGAACCGGCTTGTGGCCGCGATAGATCATGCCTTTGTCGAACATGGCCTTAAAGACCTCGATGTCGGCGGCATCGTGCTGGTGATAAAGCGTCAGGTAGGGGTTGTCCCAGTCGCCAAGCACGCCCAGGCGACGGAAGCCGGCCTTCTGCAACTCGATGTTCTCGACAGCGAACTTGTTGCAAAGCTCGCGAATCTTAGCCGTGGAGGTCTGGTTGAACTTCTCGGTGCCGAGCTTCTCCTCGACCTTGTGCTCGATTGGCTGGCCATGGCAGTCCCAACCGGGGACATAGGGAACTTCGCAGCCCTGCATCATCCAGTAACGGTTGATCATGTCCTTGGAGATCTTGTTCATGGCGTGGCCGATATGGATCGGGCCGTTGGCGTACGGAGGACCGTCGTGCAGCACGAATTTCTTGTGACCCTCGTTCTTCTTCAAAACCTGCTCGTAGACCTTGTTGTCCTGCCAGTCCTTGAGTCGCTTGGGCTCGGACTTGGAAAGACCGGCACGCATGGGAAATCCGGTTTTGGGCAGATTCATCGTCTGCTTGTACTCGTTTGCCACGGTACCCCTTTCATGTCGTGGGCGCACACGCCCTCTGGGCACCAAAAATAGCGCCCGTCCCTACAAGCTGGGACGAAGCGCCACAAAACGGGCAGACTGCCCGTAAAAGCTCTTCGCTTAACCACCCAGCTTAGATGCCCTCGCCCGCGTCGCCACGCGCTCGCATCCGTTACTCGGCTGGCCTGTATCGACGACCATCTCGGCGATGTCTACTAAGACGTGCCTGTGCGGCGCGTCCGTTGGGACCGCAGCTCCGGGGTGATTTTCATCGGTCGCATGCACGGGTTCTCAGCGCTCCCCGCTCTCTGTAGCATGCGGATGGCCGACTACTCGTCCCCATCAACGCTTATGCGCTGTATAGTAGCACGGTCAACGCCGGCAAAAAACCCTCAACACTGGTTTTATACGTTCGAAAAATCTCGCGGCTGTGGACTTTCTCTTGGAGCAAAATACCGGGCGGCCAACGCCTACGGTCACACGCTCCTCGCCTAACCTACCAAAACCACCACAAAGGGGACAGGCACCTTTGTGGTGGTTTTTTATTGCTCCAGCATGCTGGGGTCGAACTCGCTAGCCGGAATCACGCGATAACCGTGGCGCAGCAGTAGATCGACGAAGACACCGTTGCCCGCGATGAGCGTACCGCTAAAGGTTCCATCATAGATACGACCCGCGCCACACGAGGGACTGCGGTCCTGAAGGAAGCACGCAGCGATCTCGGACGGGCCGCCAAAGTGCTCGCACATATCGAGCGCACGCTGGGCACCTAGACGAAACTCGCGATCGACCGAGGTGCCCTCGCAGGTGCGGACCTCACCGTCCACAATCTCGGACGGCTTGCGCGGCGTAGGCAGACCGCCAAAAACCTCAGGGCACACCAGCAGGACCTCGGTCCCCGTACGTTCGCAAGCCTCGACCAGCTTGCGATGGTAATTGTCAAGCCCGTTATATTTACAGTTCTCGCCCATCAAGCAGGCGCTCACCACGATCTTCATTTCCATCCCTCTCAAGCAAAACGCCCCATTTGAGAAAGCTGCTCAAATGGGGCGTCGGCGATCACTGGCTCGGCCGCGGCTTTACTGCTGCTTTGGCATCAGCGGATTCTCACGCATGAGGAGGTTCATGAACTCCTCACCCGTAATCGTCTCCTTCTTGTACAGATAACGAGCCAGCTCGTGAAGCTTAAACTTGTTCTCCTTGAGGATCTGCAGGGCGCGATCATGCGCATCCTCGATCAGCTTGGCGACAATCGCGTCCACGCGCTCGGCCGTACCGGGGGCGCAAGTGAGCGACGTGTCCTGGTTGAGATACGCGTTCTGAACGGTACCGAGCGCCATCATGCCAAACTCATCGGACATACCAAAACGCGTCACCATGTTGCGGGCGAGCTTGGTGGCCTGCTCGATATCGTTGGCCGCGCCGGTCGTCATCTCACCAAAGATGAGCTCCTCGGCAGCACGTCCTCCGCAGTAGACAGCGAGCTTGTCGAGCACCTCCTGGCGCGTGGTCAGAAAACGCTCGTCCTCCTCGACCTGCATGGTATAGCCAAGAGCACCGCTCGTGCGCGGCACGATGGTGATCTTGGTGACCGGAGCAGAGCCCTTTTGGCGGGCAGCGACGATGGCATGGCCAATCTCGTGGTAGGAAACAACCTGCTTCTCGTGGTCGGACAGCACCGTGGACTTACGCTGCTGGCCGGCGATAACGACCTCCACCGACTCCTCGAAGTCGTCCTGGGTTGCACGCTTTCGACCCTCGCGAACGGCGCGCAGAGCGCCCTCGTTGATGATATTGGCCAGGTCGGCGCCCGAGGCACCGGGTGTGGCGCGGGCAATCGCGGTCAGATCGATCGGCGGCTGAGTCTTCACGCTCTTGGCGTGGAGCTCGAGGATGTTCTTACGGCCGGTCAGGTCGGGCAGCTCGACGGGAATGCGGCGGTCAAAACGGCCGGGGCGCAGCAAGGCCGGATCGAGGCTGTCGGGGCGGTTGGTGGCAGCAAGGACGACAATACCCTTGTGGTTATCGAAGCCGTCCATCTCGGTCAGCAACTGGTTGAGCGTCTGCTCGCGCTCGTCGTTGCCGCTAAAGCCGCCGCCATCGCGCTTCTTACCGATGGTATCGATCTCATCGATAAAGACGATACACGGGGCCTTTTCCTTTGCCTGCTTAAACAGGTCACGCACCTTAGCAGCGCCGCGACCAACAAACATCTCAACGAACTCAGAGCCCGAAATGCTAAAGAACGGCACGCCCGCCTCGCCGGCAACAGCCTTGGCAAGCAGGGTCTTACCGGTACCCGGAGGGCCAACAAGAAGAGCGCCGCGCGGCAGCTTGGCGCCGATCTCCTCGTAGCGCTGCGGCTTCTCCAGAAAGTCGACGACCTCCTTGAGGGACTCCTTGGCCTCTTCCTGGCCGGCGACGTCCTTAAAGGTCACGCCCACGTCCTTGGAGGCGATCACGCGCGCGCCGGACTTACCCAGTCCGCCGCCGCCAAAACCGCCGCCGCCAAAGTTCATCGACGGACCGTCATCGCCCATGGCCTTCTTCATGCGGCGGTTGAGCCACCAGCCAATCAGGAAGAAAATCGCCATGGGAAGAATGAGGGTGAGCAGGTAGTAGGTCATCAAACCCGAGTTTTTATCGGGAACGACCGACTCAAGCGAGGCGCCAGATTCAAGCACGCGATCGGTAAAGCCCGCGTCATTCGGCACACCGGTCGTCTTGTAGGCGATGTTCTCGTCCTCGCCCTTCTTGGTGTAATAAATCGAGTAATCGTCCGTGTTGTACTCGACCTTGTCAACGCTCTTCTTATCGAGCGCTTTGACAAACGTCGAGTAATCGGTCTTCGTAATCTGCTGCGTGTGACCGATGTTGGGGAACAGAACGGTCGAGAGCACGAGGTAGACGACGAAGGCGATGAGCACGTAGAGGATCATATTCCGTCTACGTTTGTTGTCATCCATCTCCATCTGCTTGAACTCCATCTACTGGGGTTGATAATGTTTTTAGAATACCCAACCCGGACGGCGATAAACCGACGCCGGGCACGAAAGGACAGAGATGGCATCACTGGAATTCGGCAAGGTTCAAATCTATACGGGCGACGGCAAGGGCAAGACAACGGCTGCGTTGGGGCTCGCCTTGCGCGCGACGGGCTACGGACTTAACGTGCTTATGCTGCAGTTTGCAAAGAAGCTGCACTGCGCCGAGCATGATGCGGCGCCCCGTTTGGGTCTGCGCATCGTACAAGCCGACCGCGACACGCCCGAAGCCTGTGCCGCACAAGTCATGGAGCTGGCGCGCGAGCAGATTAGCCAGGTCGACGTGTTGATCTTGGATGAGCTGGGAGAAGCCATGCGGCGGGGCTTTGTGACGCGCAAAGATGTCGAAGCGCTGATCGCGATGAAGCCCGACACCACGGAGCTCGTACTGACCGGCCGAGGCTTGCTGCCCCTCGCCGACCTTGCCGATCTGGTAACCGAAATGCGCCCTGTCAAACACTACTTCGACGAAGGCCTCCTAGCCCGCCAAGGCATCGAATACTAATTCGGCACTTAGGGACGTTCCCTTTCTGCCGGCTAGGCGGTGGCGCGGCCTAGCCAGTTGCCGCTGTGGTGGTAGATGGTGAACATGCTTGCGGTGATGAGCCAGGTTACGGGGTAGACCAGCAGTAGATGCTCGAGCGACGGATCGAAGGGCATGATTGCAAACACCCAGATCACCCTGAGCACAACCGTACCAAAGATGGTGAGCATCATAGGCTGCAGACTCACGCCGGCGCCGCGAATGGAGCCCGACGCGTTCTCGATAATCGAAAAAACGGCGTAGAACGGTGCGATGAAATGAATGATGGTCGTGGTGTATCCAGAAATCGCGGCATCATCGACAAACAGGCGCGACAGGGGACCCGAGAACACCAACAGTACACCGGACAGACCGCCGATGAGCAAAAACGACAGCACGAGCGACGTGTGATAGCCCTTTCGCATGCGATCGTAATTACGTGCGCCAAAGTTCTGCGCCGAGAACGTGGTGATGGATACGCCGAGCGCCTCGGTCACCATCCAGATGATGCCGTCGAGACGGCCCGAAAGACCCCACGCCGTCGTAACATCGGCGCCAAACGAGTTGACCGATACCTGAATCAGAACGTTGGAAATCGAATACGCCGCCGATTGAAAACCCAGCGGCAAACCGCACGAAAGCATGCTCTTGCAAATACCGCGATCGATGCCGAGCTTGGATATCGACAAACGCCATGCGCCCGGAGCACGCATCATGCGAATCACAATCATCGTGGCATTAGAGCAAATGGTCAGTGCCACCGCGATACCACAGCCCAAGGCCTCCAAATGCAGCACGGCAACAAAAATGATATCGAGCACCACGTTCACGAGGCAGCCGGAAGCAATAATCACGGCAGGGCCACGCGTATCGCCCACGGCACGCAGCAGCGCGGTACCCATATTGAGCAGCAGCGCCGCAAACATGGCGGCAAAATAGCAGCGAGCATAGGCTACGCCCTCGGCGAGAAGCTCGTGCGGCGTATTCATCAAAACGAGCATGGGCTCGACAAGCACTATGCCAAGAATGGAAACGACGATACCGCCCACGAGCGCAAGCGTCATGGCTGTATGGATCGAACGGCTCAAGCGCTCGTCATCGTGCTGGCCAAAAAACTGCCCCGTGATAACGGCGCAACCGGCGCCAACGCCAACGCAAAAACCAATGCAGAGCTCCGTGAGCACCATCGTGGCTTGAATGCCGCCCAGCGCAAGCTTGCCGCCAAACTGACCGACGATATACGTACCGATAAGCGTGTAAGCCTGCTGGAAAAACGAACTAAAAAAGATGGGAACGCACAGCGACAGCAATTGCTGCCAAATGACACCTTGCGTTACATCGATAGCCGTAGATTTCTTAGCCACAAGCCCTCCCCACTCGTATACGTCAAACAACAAGTCAGCAATTTAAAACCAAAGCCAAAACCAGCTTAGCACCGACTGGCGGCGACCGAAACGCCCCGAATCAGAGCGCGGTGCAGAATATCTGCCTAGTGATACAAACCCGGCTGGTAGTGGTACTCGTTGCTCACGTGCGGGCACAGCTGCCAAAAGGCGACGGCGCTCGCCGCGGCCACGTTGAGCGAATCGACCCCGTGCGCCATCGGAATGCGCACGGCTCGGTCGCAGCCGGCAATGGTCTTGGCGCCCAAGCCGGCACCCTCAGTACCCATAAAAATCGCCAGACGGTCAATCTCGCGCAGCGCAGGGTCGTCCAGCGAAACGGAATCGTCCGTCAACGCCATAGCGGCACACGAAAAACCGGCATCATGAAGCGCGGCCAGGCCATCATGTGGCCACACCCGCGCCTCGCTGCCAATACGCGTCCACGGCACTTGAAACACGGTGCCCATGCTCACACGAGCCGAGCGACGATACAGCGGATCGCAGCACGTAGGGCTCACCAGAATACCGTCGACATTGAGCGCGGCGGCCGAGCGAAAAATCGCGCCAACATTGGTGTGATCAACAATGCCCTCAAGCACGCACACGCGCACCGGACGCTCCCCTGCCGCCTCAGCGACGCCGCCGAGAAACTCATCGACCGGAATCTGCCGCGGGCGACGAAACGCCGCCAGCGCGCCGCGCGTCACATTAAAGCCCGTCAGCTGCTCCATGAGCTCCATCGAGGCCACGAACACCGGAACAGGACCCGCTCCCTCGCGCACGACCAGACGCTCAAACAGCGGCATCATCTGATCGAGCCAGCGCTCGCCCAAAAGAAAACTCACCGGGTCGTAGCCGGCGCGTACCGCACGCTCGATGACCTTGGCGCTCTCTGCGATAAAGATGCCCTTTTGCGGCTCCAGCACGCAACGTAGCTCACGCTCCGTCAGTCGCACGTAGGCATCGAGCCGCTCGTCCTCGAGCGAATCGATTCGCAGCACCTCAACGGCATCAGTCATAGTAGCCAGCCCGCACCTTTCTTTGCAGCACCTATACAAATATCGGGGCAACGCCATGCGCCGCCCCGTCATTCATTTCATCCCGATAATACCGAAGGGATAATCGGTTTTACGCCTCGATGCGACGATACGTCACGAACTCATAATCGACGCCCTCGTCACCCTCACCGGCGGCAATCGTTGCGACCCCGCTACGCTGCGCAATCTCCCACGCCGGATCGGTTCCCAAATCGGGAAAGTACGTATCCACGACATGCACGCAATGGTTGTGCGTGACCTCGGCCTCGACGCAATACGGCAAAAACTGCCGATAGACATCGCCGCCACCAATCACCCACGCAACGGGCTCATCGGCAACCGCAGCGAGCGCCTCATCAATACTGTGCACCACATCGACGTCCTCGGGAGCAAAGTCCACGTCGCGCGTGAGCACGATATTGCGGCGGTTCTTGAGCGGACGCCCCCCGGGAAAACTCAACAGCGTCTTGCGCCCCATAATGACCGGATGGCCTTTGGTGCACGCAACAAAATGGCGCATGTCGGCGCGATTGGACACTACCATGTCGCCCTCGCAGCCAATGCCCCAGTCATCGCACACGGCGACGATGGCAGAAAGCTTACACGTCATAAGCGCCACCTACACCGCAATAGGAATGTTCTTGACTTGCGGGCCGTGCTCGTAGCCCTCGACGATCAGGTCGTCGGTCGTAAACGCGTAGAAATCGTGCACGTCGGGATTGAGCGAAACCTTAGGCGCCGCAAACTGCGGACGCTCGATAAGCTCGCGGACGATATCGACATGGCGGTCGTAAATGTGGGCATCGGCAATCACATGCAGCAGCTCGCCGGGAATCATATCGACGGACTGCGCAACCATCATGAGCAGAATGGCGTACTGGCACACGTTCCAGTTGTTCGCGGCCAAAATGTCCTGGCTGCGCTGGTTGAGAATCATGTTGAGCGTCGGTTTGTCATCCTGCGGGCGCTGCGTCACGTTATATGTCACGCTGTAGGCGCACGGATACAGGTGCATCTCGGACAGGTCGCTGAACACATAGGTGTTCGTCATGATGCGACGGCTATACGGCGTATGCTTAAGGTCGTACAGCACGCGGTCCATCTGGTCAAAGTCGCCCTCGGCATAATGGCTCTTCTGGCCAATCTGGTATCCGTAGGCCTTACCGATGGAGCCGGTCTCGTCAGCCCACTCGTCCCAAATATGGCTGTGGAGGTCATGGACGTTATTGGACTTCTTTTGATAAATCCACAGGATCTCGTCCATGGCAGACTTAAGCGCCGTGCGGCGCAGCGTGAGCGCGGGGAACTCCTCGCGCAGGTCGTAGCGCGCCGTAACGCCAAAGTTTTTAATGGTATAGGCAGGGGTGCCGTCCTCCCACACCGGACGGACCTTTTGGCCCTCGGTGGTGGTGCCATGGTCCAAGATATCGCGGCACATGGCTACAAACTGTTGATCAGCTTTGCTCATTGACCCTCCTGTCAGTCGCCTATAAGCAATTTTTATTGTAGCCCAGGCGCACAGCATCGGATGGGACACTTGGGCCGGCACACGCAATGCACGGCAGCTCACTCTCAGTCGCAACGGCTTTGCCTTTTTCTGACATATGCCAAAAATGCCTTGCGCGGGTCCGCAGGTGCGCTATCCTATTTTTGACATATGTCAGATTTGGAGTGTATATGGCAGGAAGACGCGAGAAACTGCGCCGCGTCGGGATCATCCCCGAATATCGCGGTTTTACCCCCGATGGCCTTGCCAGCGGAGACGCCATCAACATGACGGTCGACGAGCTCGAGGTCCTGCGCCTATGCGACCTGGAAGGCCTCAATCAGGAGGCTGTCGCCCAGCACATAGGCATCGCCCGTGCCACCGTGGCGGCCATCTGCAGCCGCGCACATCGCAAGGTGGCAAACGCGTTGGTCAATGGTCGGGCGCTCATCATCGAAGGCGGCAATATTGCGTACTCCCCCATTACCACGGCAACGGCCGCATGGCCAGCAAAGGAGATTGACACTATGAGGGTGGCAACGACGTACGACAACGGCAACATCTTTATGCACTTTGGCCGCAGCGAGCAGTTCAAGATCTACGACATCCAGGACGGCGAGGTGATCGACGAGCAGGTCGTGGGCACCGGTGGCACCGGTCATGGCGCGCTGGCGGGTCTGCTCGCCAACGGCGGCGTCGACACGCTCATCTGCGGCGGCATCGGCGGTGGCGCTATCAACGCGCTTGCTCAAGCCGGCATCACCGTCTATGCGGGAGCCCAGGGCAGCTGCGATGCGTGCGTCGAAGCCCTTATCGCTGGCACGCTCGCACAGAACGGCGAGGCCACTTGCGGCTGCCACGGCCATGACCACGAGCATTCCCATGAGCATGGCGAGTCCTGTGGCTGCCACGGCCATCACGAGCACGAGGGCCATGAGAGCTGCGGCTGCCACTAGCGGCAGGCAATCGATGCCATCACGTGCCTGCTCACACAACAAATAACGCACCAACGACGAAGGCCGCCTGGAATACCATCCGGGCGGCCTTCGCCATACACGACTCAGCCAGTCGCTACTTTTTATTACGCATCTGCGCTTCCATCTGGCGCAGCAGATCCATATCGGACTTGGGGCCGCCCGTTCCTAGGCCGCCCATGCCGCCCAGGCCCATGGCATCCAGGCCGGGAATATTGGGCATGCGCATCTTTTTGCCCTTCTTGCCCTTTTTGCCCTTCTTGCCGCCGGCCTGTGCCTGATTGGCCATCGTGCGCATGCGGCCCATCATCTTGTTCATCTCGCCCCACTGCTTCATAAGGCTGTTGACCTCGGTTGGGGTTACGCCAGCTCCCTTGGCAATGCGGGCACGGCGCTGACCGTTGATGATGGAGGGACGCAGGCGTTCCTCCTTGGTCATCGACATGATGATGGCCTCGTTCTTATCGAAGATGCCCTCGTCCAGGTTGCCGCCCATCTGGTTGAGCGCGCGCTGGCCACCGGGAAGCATGCCCAGAATGCCCTTCATGCCGCCCATCTTCTTAACGGCCTTCATCTGGTCGAGCATATCGTTCATGGTGAAGCCCTCGCGCAGCATGCGCTCGGCAGCCTCGAGCTGCTCGGCATCGGCTGCCTCCTGGGCCTTCTCGATGATGCCGACGACGTCGCCCATGCCCAAAATACGCTTGGCCATACGATCGGGATAGAACGGCTCCAGCGAATCGGGCTTCTCGCCCATGCTCACAAACTTGATGGGCTTGCCGGTCACCTGGCGCACGGAAAGCGCGCCGCCGCCACGGGCATCGCCGTCGAGCTTGGAGATGATCACACCGTCAAAGTCGGTGCGCTCGGCAAAGGTCGAGACCACGTTGACGATATCCTGGCCGGTCATGGCATCGACGACCATCAGCACCTGATCGGGCTTGACGGCTTTCTTGATGTCCACGGCCTCCTGCATCATCTGCTCGTCGATCTGCAGGCGACCGGCGGTATCGACGATGACCACGTCACGCAGGTGGTCGACGGCCTCCTGGATGGCGCCCGTGGCAATGTCGACCGGATGCGCACCGTCACCGCGGAAGACCGGCACGCCAATCTCGCCGCCAAGCGTTGCCAACTGGTCGGCAGCGGCAGGGCGGTAGACGTCGCACGCGGCGAGCAGCGGCGAGCGGCCCTGCTTCTTGAGCAGGTAGGCCAGCTTTACGGCCGCCGTGGTCTTACCGGAGCCTTGCAGGCCCACAAGCATAATGACGTTGGGAATACGGTTGCTAAAGACGAGCTTGCTCTCGGTAGAGCCGAGCATCTCGGTGAGCTCGTCGAGCACGATCTTGACGACGTTTTGCGCCGGCGACAGCGACTCCATGACCTCTGCGGTCATGCAGCGCTCCTTGGTCTTGGCGACGAACTCCTTGACGACCTTAAAGTTGACGTCGGCCTCGAGCAGCGCCATACGGATGTCGCGCATGGCCGAGGTGATATCGGCCTCGGTCAGCTTGCCCTTGCCGCGCAGGCGGTCAAATGTGTCGTTGAGGCGATCGCTCAGGGAATCAAACACTAGTCACTCCTTAATTGGACTCGCCCACCAGGGCGCGGCAAAAATCTTTGGCATTGAACTCCTGCAGGTCATCGACCTGCTCACCCACGCCGATGCGCAGGATCGGGAGCTTGAGCTTCTCAGCCACGGCCATGGCGATACCGCCCTTTGCCGTGCCGTCGAGCTTCGTCATGATAATACCGTCCAGACCCAGCGCCTCGTTAAACTCGAGCGCCTGGTTCAGACCGTTCTGACCGGTGGCGGCATCAATCACGAGGACAACCGAGACGGGCATGGGGCCGGCGGCCATATTGGCGGCGCGCTTACGCGTCACGTTGACCACCTTGGCAAGCTCTCGCATGAGCTCGGGGCTTGTGTGCAGACGACCGGCGGTGTCGATCAGCACCAGGTCGCTGCCGCGCTTATCGGCCTCGTCGAGCACGTCATAGCACACGCTCGCCGGATCGGAGCCGCGGTCGCGCTTGATGACGGGGACGCCGGCGCGCTGGCCCCACACATCGAGCTGCTCGATGGCGGCGGCGCGGAAGGTATCGGCCGAACCGATCACGACGTTCTTGCCGCGGGCGGCCATGGCGCTCGCGATCTTACCGACCGTCGTGGTCTTGCCGGCACCGTTAATGCCCACAAACAGCACGCAGCTCGGCGTATCGGAAAACGGATCGCGCTCGATGGGCACAAAGTGCTGCTCGAGCTGCTCGGCCAGGGCACGGCGAAGCTGCGGAGCGGTCTTGAGGTTCTTCTTTGCCGCGGCATCGCGCAGGTCATCGGAGACCTGAATGGCGACCTCGGCGCCCATGTCACCCATGACGAGGGTGTCCTCCAGGTCCTCCCAAAAATCCTCGTCGACCTCGCCGCCAAAGTAGAAGACCTCGTTGAGAGCCTCACGGCTGCGCTCAAGTCCGCGCGAGAGTGCGTCAAAGAATCCCATTATGCATTCACGACCTTTCCGGTTTCGCGATCGAGTTTTTGCGAGACGACGCGGCTGACGCCGTCGGCTTGCATCGAGACGCCATAGAGAACGTCAGCGTCCTCCATGGTACGGCGCTGATGCGAAATGACCAAGAGCTGCGTATCGGAACGCAGCACATCGAGGGCGCCGATGAGCTTGGACAGGTTGGCGTCATCAAGCGCCGCCTCAACCTCGTCCAGCACATAGAACGGCACCGTGCGCGTGCGGTACACGGCAAAGAGCAGGGCGAGCGCCGTCAGACTCTTCTCGCCGCCCGACATGAGCATCATCTTGGTGATGCGCTTGCCGCGCGGCTGCGCCACGACCTCAATGCCCGTCTCGGCCGGATGCTCGGGATCGGTCATCTCCAGATGAGCCTGACCGCCCGGGAAGAGCATGGCGAAGATCTCGCGGAAGTTCGCGTCGACCTTCTCAAACGTCACCAGGAACGCCTTGCGCATCTTGCGGTCGATCGCCACCGTGATCTTGGTGAGCGCCTTGCGCGCGCTCTCCAGATCGGCCAGCTGCTCCTCGATGTAGTCGGCGCGGCGCTTGAGCTGCTCGTACTCCTCCATGGCAACTTGGTTCACAGGGCCCAGGTTGTTGATCTGGCGCACAAGCTGGTTGAGCTCGCGCTCGGCGGCATCGCGATCCGTGGGCGCGGGAAGCATGAGCGCTTCCTCGAGTACCGTGGTGCCATCGGCGGTAATGGCCTTAATGGCGGCCTCTACCTGCACCTCGAGCTTGCCACGCGCGACCTTAAACTCATTCTGCGTGGCGGTGGCGGTATCGACCCGCTCCTTAGCGCGGGCAACCTCTGCCTTGGCATCCTCGATGGTCTTCTTGAGCGAAGCGGAGTCTGCCTCTTCCAGAGAGGCCTGGTCACGCAGGCGCGCTGCCCAATCCGACGCGCGTTCCAACAGGGCAGAATAGCGTTCGTACATGGGGTCGACGCGCAGGCGCAGCAGCTCGAGCGAGCGCGAAGCCTGGCGTGTTCCGCGGATACGACGGTCGATGCCCTCAAGACGATGCTCCAGGTCGGGCACGCGGCCCTTCAGCGAACGCAGGCGCTCGCTCGTCTGGGCTAGGCGAACCTTGGCGTCGGCGAGCTTGCCGGCAGCCTCGGAATCGTCACGGCGAACGCGGTCAAGTTCGTCGTTGGCCTCGGCAATCTGCAAGCCCAGATCGCTTGCCTGCGCGCGAGCCTCGTCACGCGAACGAGTAAGCTCGTCCACGCGCGGGCGCGCAGCGCGAACGGCCTCGGAGGCCTGCTCGCGGCGCTTGGAGATGCGCACGCGCTCGACCTCGGCATTGTCGGCGCTTTGCTCCAAGCGGCCGATCTCGGACAACAGGGAGCGGCGCTCGCCCTCAAGGCGGGCAATCTCGCCGGCGGCATCGCCCTCGGCGGCACGCGCTTCCTCAACGGCCGCATTGGCCTCGACGACCTGATCAGAAACATGCTCAAACACGGCAGCCAGATCGGGCTCCAAGCCCTCGAGCTCACGAATGCGGCGCTTGCGCTCCAAGGCACCCGATGCCTCACCGGCATCGAGACCCACGCGCACCAAGCCGCCGCAGGCAACGCGGGCGCCATCGGGGGTCACGTAAGTCACGCCGTCAACGACCGGTGCCGACAGCGCAGCAGCAAGATCGTCCACGACGTAATAGCCGCCGAGCAGCGCCTCAACGACGGGACCGTAGCCTGCGCGCACGGACAGACGATCGACCAGACGGGTACCGGAGGCGCCCTCAGCGGCGGTAGAGCCGCTCACGCCGCGCGCTACCAGCAGCGCCTCGCCCGAGGCCTTCTTCTGGTCCAGGGCCGCACGACCGGCACGCTCAAGCGCGGACGTATCGTCGAACAGCAGCGCATCGATATCGCCGGCGAGCAATTGCTCAACCAGGCCCTCAAGCTCACGCGGGGCCTCGAGCACGTCGCCCAGACGACCCGAGATATCGTCGCCCAGCGCGCCCACCAGGCGACTCACGAGCGGCGAGCTGTCGCCCATGCGGGCATCGAGTTTCTTTTGGCTGGCAAGCTCCGAGCGCACCTCGGATAACTTGTTGCGCGCCTCGCTCTCGCGGGCACGCAGGTCCTTCAGGGCCGCGCGTGCCGTCTCGGTGGCTTCACGCGCATCGACCTGAGCCTGGCGCGCTTCCTCAAGAGCGCACTCAAGCTCCTCGGCGCGGTCGCGACGGCTCTCGAGCGAAGCCGTGACCTCCTCGAGCTGTTCATCGATCTGCTCCAGGCGCGAGGCGTACATGTTGTCCTCGACCTCGGCATTGCTCAAGGAATCCTTCACCTTAGCGAGCTCGAGCGCGGCGTTATCGGCCACGCGCTGCACATCGCGTTGCTCACGCGTAAGCTGCGAAATCTGATTGTCGAGCGCCACACGGCGCTCGTGGAGCTCGGCGGCAGCAGGACCAGCGGCGTCAACGTCCTCCTGGGCCTGCATGTGCGCACCAGTCACTTCCTCAAGCTGCGCACGCGCGTCCTCGAGCTCCTCGACCACGCGACGACGCTGATGCTCGGAGCTCGAAATCTGGCCGCGCATGTCGGACAGGCGCGACACCATGTTGTGGCCCTTTTCCTCGAGCAGGCGCATATCGGAGTTAATGCGGCCGACCACGTCTTGCATATGGCGGCGCTGCTCGCCCAGATCGCCCACAAACAGGCCCTTTTCCTCGAGCATAACCTGGAGCTTCTCGAGCTCGCGCTCCTTTTCGCCCATGCGGTACTGCGCAAGCTCCAGCTCGGCGGCACCTTCCTTGGAGCGGCTCTCCAAGTCGTTCCACTGCGACTGCAGCGAACGCAGCTCGTCGACAGCCAGCATCTGCGTAAGCTCATTCGCGCGCGAGGACAGCTCTTTGTACTTGCGCGCGCGATCGACCTGACGCTCCAGCGGTCGCAGTTGACGGGCGATTTCCTTATTGATGTCGCGGGCACGCGTCAGGTGCTCGTCCATCGACTTGATCTTTTTGAGCGCACGCTCCTTGCGGCGCTTGTGCTTGGAGATGCCGGCGGCCTCCTCGATGAGGGCACGGCGCTCCTCGGGGCGGCTCTGCAAAATGGCGTCGAGCTTGCCCTGGCTGATGATGGAATGCGTATCCTTACCCAGGCCCGAATCGTGCAGGATGTCCTGAATGTCCATCAGGCGGCACGGACTCGAGTTGATGAGGTACTCGCTTTCGCCCGAGCGATACATGCGACGGGTGATGGCGACCTCGTCAAAATCGACGGGTAGCACATGGTCCGAGTTATCGAGCACCAGCGTGACCTCGGCGACACCCACCGGCTTGCGAGCCGACGAGCCCGAGAAGATGACATCCTCCATGGCCTGGCCGCGCAGCTGCTTGGCGCTCTGCTCGCCCAGAACCCACAGGATGGAGTCGGAGATGTTCGATTTTCCCGAGCCGTTGGGACCGACGATGACGGTCAGGCCCGGCTCAAACGTCATATGGGCGCGGTCGGCAAACGACTTGAACCCTTTGAGCGTGAGGGACTTGAGATACACGGTTCCTCGCTTACACAGGCTTCTTGTTGAGAATCACGCCGTTAGTGGTGTAGCCCATGCGGTCAAGTGCCTCGAGTGCAGCGGCCCCCTCGGCTTCCTTCTTTGAGGAGCCGGAGCCGCGACCCTGGCGAATACCATCGATCAACACCACGGCGGTAAAGGTGGGCGCATGCGCCGGGCCCTCGGAGCCAACGAGCTTATACGCCGGGGGTTCGTGACCGTCGGCTTGCACGCACTCCTGCAAGAACGACTTGGGGTTCGCAGGGTGCTCGGCACGCTCGGAAGCCAGGTGCGGCTTAAGCGTACGGTGGATGAACTCCGCCGCCGCATCCCAGCCGGCATCCAGGTACAGCGCGCCCACGAGCGACTCGTAGACGTTCTCGAGCGCCGAATGCAGGCCGCGCGCACCCGTACCGGTCTCGGAGGCACCAAAGATGATGATGTCGTCGATGCCCAGCTCGTTAGAAACCTCGGACAGCGTGGCGCCCGAGACAAGCGACACCTTCAGGCGCGTGAGCTTGCCCTCGTCAAACTCCGGATAGGACTCAAACAGGGAGCGTGCGACCACGGCGCCCAAAATGGAATCGCCCAAGAACTCAAGGCGCTCATAGCTGGCAGAAACCGGCTGGCCCTCGACTGCCGAGGGATGCGTAAGCGCCGCGCGCAGCAGCACCTTATTATTGAACTCATGGCCCAGAATTTCCTGGGCGCGCGTAAGTCGTTCAGACAAAGCCAAGACCTAGGCCTCCCTGGCGTTTTCGATCGCGTCGACGGCGTCGGCGACAGAGTTGAGCGAAAGCAGAGTCTCGTCATCGATCTCGAGGTTGAACTCGTCCTCGATAGCCGTAACCAGCTGCAGGCGCTCGAGCGAGTTGGCATCGAGGTCGTCAAAGGTGGTCTCATCGCTAATTTCGGCAACATCGACGCCCAGAACGTCAGCAGCGACCTCGGCGATCTTGTCGAAGATTTCGGAGCGGTCCATAGCGCTTCCTCTCATAGTGCATGAATACCAAAAGAATGGTACCGCCCGGGCGGTACCAAGACACGGTTCTGATTCTACCCCACGACGCACGCCCCGAGGCGCATAACAGCGCTCTAACTCGCTCTTATAAAACGATACCGTCCATAGAGTTGGCGACATTCTCGACCAGCCCGGCGCGCACGGCTTCGGCCGCCGCGAGCGTACCGTTTTTGACAGCTTCGACCGACGTGGCGCCGTGGCCGATCAGAACCACGCCGCGCAGGCCCAAAAGAATCGCGCCGCCCTTGGCGTCGCCAGAGAGCTTAGCCTTGATCTTGCGCATCTGCTTTTTAATAAGCAGCGCGGCGATCTTGGTGCCAAGTGAAGACATAAAGACGCCCTTGAGTTCCTGCAGCAAAAACTTAGCAGCGCCCTCAGTGGCCTTGAGCGCGATGTTGCCCGACATGCCGTCGGCGACCACGACGTCAAAATTGCCCGACGTAAGATCGGTGCCCTCGCAGTTACCAACAAAGCCGGGAACGACGGCTTTCATGGCCGGGAAGCACGCCTTGGTAAAGTTGGAGCCCTTCTCGTCCTCGGTGCCGTTAGCAAGCAGGCCCACGCGGGGATGCTCAATGCCCAGGACGACGCGGGCATAGGCGCTACCCATCTGAGCAAAACGCACCATGTCATCGACCTCGACATCGGGGTTGGCGCCCATATCGCACAGCACCGTCAGACCGCCGGCGCGATTGGGCAGCGCATTGGTCAGACAGGGGCGCACCGGCTGCTTCTTGCCTTCGGCCTGATACCTAAACGGCGTCACATAGGCGGTGGCGGCGGCGGTCATGGCACCGGTCGAGCCGGCAGAGAAGAACGCGTCCGCATTTCCCTTCTTGATGGCACGGCACGACAACACGATCGACGACTTGCGTTTGGTCATCACGGCGCGAATGGGATCGTCATCCATGGCGATAACGTCGGGTGCCTCAAGGGCCTCAACACGTGCATGGGAAGCTGCAAAGGGATTGACGATTTCGGCGGGGCCAGCTGCCAAGACCTCGATATCGGGATCGGCGGCAAGCGCAGCCTCGATACCATCGAGAACAACCTGAGGTTTCTCGTCTCCGCCCACAACGTCTACACAAACGCGAACGTTACTCATATACATGCTCCTTATACAAAAATGGCCGACTCATTGAGCCGGCCATTGTGGTTCCATTTGGAACGGCATCGCATCCAGAGTATACCGTTACTCGGTAACGATAACCTCGCGGTCCTTGTAGAAGCCGCAGCTGGGGCACACGTGGTGCGGGAGCTTGACGGCGCCGCAACGGGGGCACGTGGACTGAGCCGCAGCCGAGATCTTCATGTTGGCGGAACGACGGGTGTGAGTGCGGATACGACCCTGCTTTTGTTTAGGTACGGGCATAGTGACCTTCCTTATGAACTATCCAGTGTGGCGATTACGCGCAAGTAGCGATACTACCACAGTTTTACTCGTCAAGCTTGAGATTCTTCAATGCTGCAAATGGATTTTCCGTGGCAGCGGCCCATTCGGCCTCCGTCTGGGCGGCGCAATCGCATTGCTCGACGTTGAGATTGCAACCGCAAGTGGGGCACAGACCGTGGCAATCGGGCTTGCAGAGCACCACAAACGGCGTGTCCATGACGACCGCGTCATTGATGGGCTCACCCAGATCGACGATGCGGTCCTCACCCAGGAGCTCGTAGCCGTCCTCGTAGGCCTCGGGGTCCTCGGGCTCCTCAAAGAGGTAGAACTCCTCGATCTCGCCGGCGATATCAAACGAAGCGGGCTCCAGGCAACGGTCGCACTCGCCGGTGGCGTGCGCGCGGACCATACCCGTGAGCAAGACACCGGTACCGGCGTTGGTAAAGACAACGTCGTAGTCGATGCCGTCCTGTAGCTGGTACTCCTTCTCGCCCACCGTGTAGGTGGCGACATCGACCTTACCGGTCAGCGGATACGAATCTCCAGGAAACTCGAGCTGCTCAGATAGATCGACGGTAACGCTCGGGAACTCAGCCATTACCACTGACCATTCTGTTGGGCGGCACCCTCGTTAAGCTGCTGACGGCAACGAGTAACGGTGCCGGTCAGGCTCTTGAGGTTCTCCTCCAGGTGCGTAAAGACCTGCTCTGCGTAGTCCTCGGCAGCATAACGCGTCTCGCGCTCGTACTGCTGGGCACGATCACGGATGTCGTCGGCCTGCTGCTGCGCTAAGCGGACGATCTCCTGCTCACCGGCAATGGTAAGGGCCTGCTGCTGAGCGTCGGCGATGATAGAATCGGCCTGAGCGGCAGCGGAAGCCATAAGCTCCTCGCGCTCCTTAAGGATACGGCGGGACTTCTGCCACTCCTCGGGATAGCTCATGCGGATCTCGTCGAGGATGTTGAAGAACACGTCGGCGTCGATGACCTTGAACTGAGCGTTCTTGCCGAAAGGCGGCTTGGCTTCCTCGATCAGCCCTTCGAGCTCATCGACCAAGCTGACGATCCTATCGCCAGGAAAATTCTCGCCCGGCATCCGATCTCCTTTCATAGGTAACATATCATCGTGCTAGTTTACCACATGCCACCAGGCAATAAGAAACGTCACGAAAAGCGAAGTCTGAGCGCTTCGACCACGTTGGGCGGGACAAACGTCGATACATCGCTGCCGAGTGAGGCGATCTGGCGAACGACCGAGCTCGAGATGTAGCCGTACTGCGGCGCACTCATGACAAAGATGGACTCCAGCTCGTTATCCAAGCGATAGTTGAGATCTGCCTGCTGCAGCTCGTACTCAAAGTCGGTCATGGCGCGCAGGCCCTTGACCACGGCCCCCGCCCCCTGCTCACGAGCGAAGTCGACCAAGAGGCCGGTGAAGGGCAGGACCTCGACGCCGTCGATATCGCCGAGCGCCTCGCGGGCCAGCGCCACGCGCTCATCGAGCATAAACGTCGTGCCCACACCGTTTTTACCCTGCGACTCGGCAACAGCGACGATCACGCTGGGAAAGATGCGGCGGGCGCGGCGGATTACATCGATATGGCCAAACGTAATGGGGTCGAAGGTGCCCGGAACGATGACGCGGTTAATGGTGTCACTCATGGGCGTCCTCCTGAAACGTCGTGGCATCGTTGTTGTCAGCATCGGTGCCGGCGTTATCACCCTCACCATCGTCATCGCCGACCCAACGAAGCAGATCGACCGAGGTGATGCCATAACGCTTCTCACGCACGGTCTCAAAACCTGCCGGATGCGCGCCCGCATCGGCGGCGGCATGCTCAAACAGGGCGTAAGCGCCAGACGCAAGCAGACCCTGCTGGGCCAGATTCTGCAGCAGTTCCTCGACCGGCTCGGCACCAAAAGCATAGGGCGGGTCGAGCAGGACCAGATCAAAGGGGCCGCCCGGTACACGACCGCGTGAGGCACTCGTCAGCATGTCGCCCGTGACCACGCGCCAACGCGCACTGTCACGGCAGAGCGACTCAATATTCTTGGTAATGAGCCGCGCGGCGTTGCGATCGATCTCAAACGTCGTGAGCGAGCGGGCCCCACGAGAGAGCATCTCTAACCCTAAGGCACCGGAGCCGCCAAAGGCGTCCAACACACGAACCTCGTCCAAATCGAAATCGAATGCCGACATGACCATAGATGCGCACGCCTCGCGCACGCGATCAGTCGTGGGGCGGGTGACATCGCGACCACGGGGCTCCTCGATCTTACGACCGCGCCATTCGCCGCCGATGATTCTCATCCTCCGCTGACCTCCTTAAAGATATGTCGATAACGCATGGCGACCGCGTCGCGCAAGGGACGCGTCGCCACGGAGTCAAGGTTGCAAGCATACCGCAAGAGCTCGACCGCGTCCAAATGGGCCCACTCGATCAGCTCCTCGTCGGCATCCAGGTCGACAAAGCGCAGGGTCACACCACCATGCTGGCGGTACCCCAGGATTTCGCCCTCATGGCGAAGGCGCAGGTCCATCTGGGCGAGCGTAAAGCCATCCGAGGTTTTTTCGAGCGATTGCAGACGATCTTGCGCCGCCGATGCGCCGCCGTTGCCCTTGGAGTGCGTCATGACCAGGCAGGTGCCCGACACGCCGCCACGGCCCACGCGGCCGCGCAGCTGGTGCAGGGCAGCCAAACCAAAACGCTCGCCGTTCTCGATGACCATGACGGTGGCGTTGGGCACGTCAACGCCCACCTCGACCACCGTAGTCGAGACGAGCACGTCGATCTCGCCACGCTTGAAGGCATCGATAACCTGGTCCTTCTCCCCCGCCGGCATGCGGCCGTGAAGGCGCTCGACGGTAAGCCCCGGCAACGCAAGACGCAGTCGGTCGAGCTCGGTTGCCGTATCGTGCAGCGGCACGGGGACCGTCACGCAGCCCTCGTCGTCGCGGGCGATACCGGGCACGTCCTCCAGCTCATCGGCCGAGTCACTCGGCTCCACGAGCGGGCAGATCACGTAAGCCTGCTGGCCCTTTTCGTGCGCCTCACGGATGGCGCCATAGGCGAGGTCACGGCTCGAATCGGTCAGCACGCGTGTCGTCACGCCAGCGCCAGGGACGGGCCGATGGCGGATGATGCTCGTGTCCAGATCGCCATAGACCGAAAGCGCCAGCGTACGCGGGATGGGCGTTGCCGTCATTACGAGCAGATCGGCACCGGGGCCCTTCGCGCGCAGGGCGTTGCGTTGGCCGACGCCAAACCGGTGCTGCTCATCGATGACCACGAGCGACAGGTGCTTGAACGCAACGTCATCCGAAAGCACCGCGTGGGTGCCAAAGAGCACGTCAAGCTCGCCCGATTCCAGCTGTGCATGGATGCGCTCGCGCTCTGCGGTCGGCGTGGCACCCGTCAGAAGCGCCCAGGACATGCCGGCCTGCGAGAGCAGAGGGCCAGTCTTATCGGCATATTGGCGCGCCAGCACGCCCGTGGGCGCCATAACGCAGGCCTGGGTGCCCGAATCGGCCGCGACAGCCAGTGCGCAGGCGGCGACGGCGGTCTTACCGGTACCGACATCACCCAGCAGCAGGCGGTTCATCACGCGCCCGCCATCACACATATCGCGCAGGATATCCTGGAACGCGGCTTCCTGCTCGTCGCTCAGCGAAAACGGCAGGGCCTGCTTGAGCGCGGCCAGGTGATCGCCCGCGGTATGGGCATAGGGCACCACATCGACCAGGCCGCCGTCGTTGCGCAGGCGCAGCGCCAGCTGCAGGTAGAGGCACTCCTCGTAGGCAAGCCGTGCGCGCGCGATATCGCGCTCAGCCATGCTCGAGGGAAAGTGGATCGAGTGCAAAGCACGGGCATTGCTCATGAGCTTCCGCTTTGCGCGCAGCGGTGCCGGAATGGGATCAAAGGGATTGCCGACAACCTCGAGCGCGCCGCTTACAATGCGGCGCATCCATGCCTGGCTCACCCCATCGCTCACATAATGGACCGGCAGGATCGTGCCCGCGGCACGCCCGTCCTCGAGCTTTTCGAAAGGCGGAGAGGCCATCTGCTTAAAACCATAGGCAAACTCGACCTTGCCCATCACGGCCAGGCGGTCGCCCTGCTTAAGCTGCTGGGCAATCCAGGGCTGGCGGAAAAAGGCGACCTGCAGCACGCCCGTCTCGTCAACGAGCGAGACCTCGGTCACCTGCATGCGCGGACGCGGCTGCTTTTGGACGATACGGTCAACCGTGGCGATGATGGTGCACACGGTACCGATGGGCGCCATCTCGATGGACCACGAGCGGGTAAAGTCGAGGTATCGATGAGGGATATGGAGAAGGAGGTCCCCCACCGTCCGAATTCCCAGACGGCGAAGGGCCTCCTCACGTTTACCCGAAACATATTTGAGTCGCGCGATATCCTCGTCGAGCGCATTGCTCTGGGCAAAGCGCTCCGAGACGCGCGGCACGGAGCACAGCTCGGACATGGGCAGTTGCCTACTCGATCGAGAAGATCACGGGATAGAGCGGCTGCTCGCCACGATGGGCGTCAATCTCCAGATCGGGCTGAGCCTCCTCAATGGCGTCGACGATCTCCTGGAAGGCTTCATCGGACAGCTCCTCGCCGGCCAGAATCGTCAGCGCGTCACCCTCCTCTTCCTCCTGCATGCGGTTGATGCAATCGAGCGTGACCTGCTTCACATCGGAGCCGACCACGTCAATGGAACCGGCAATGATACCCATAACGTCACCGGAGTGAATCGGCGAGCCGTCGGAGGCGCTGGAGTCGCGCACAGCGCGGGTGACCTCGCCATCGCGGACTTCGCTGATGGCGTCGACCATAGCGGCGACGGCGTCCTCGAGCTCGGAATCGGGCAGGACCGCGAACAGCGCGGAGAAGGCCTGCGGAACGGTCTTGGTGGGAACGACGGCAACCTTTTTGTCGGTGCAGGCAGAAGCGGCAGCCTCGGCGGCCATGCGGATGTTACCGTTATTGGGCAGGATGATGACCGAGGTCGCGTTGACCTGGTCGACGGCGCCCAGCAGGTCTGCAGTCGAGGGGTTCATAGTCTGACCACCCGACACGATCACGTCGACGCCGAGGGACTTGAGGATATCGGCCTCGCCGGAACCGGCGGCAACAGCGACAAAGCCCAGCGCCTTGGCGGGCTCGGCGGCCTTCTCCTGATCCTCATGGATCTTGGCGGTACGGTCGTGGGCCTCCATCTCCATGTTGTGGATAAAGACCTCATAGATCTGACCAAGCTGCAGCATGTGCTCGAGCACCAGGTTGGGGGTGTTGGAGTGCACGTGAATCTTGTAATCGGGGTAAGCACCCACGAGCAGCTCGCAGTCGCCCATGGAGCCCAGGAACTTAAGGCATTCGTCCTCATCAAACGGGGCATCGGCCTTAAAGAGGAACTCGTTGCAGTAACGAAACTCCGAGCCCTCCCAGTCGTCGTTGGCCTCGATCTCAACGCGGTCGAGGGCCGCGTCGCGGGCAGAGCCAGCGGAGTCAAACATGGCGGAGAAATCCTCGACAACGGTGCTGCGACCAAGCGCGGCGGCAACAAAGTTCTCAAGGAAAATGGCAAATCCAAAGGCGCCGGAGTCGACCACGCCGTTCTCCTTCAGAACAGGCAGCAGGTCGGGCGTACGGGCGACGGACTGATAGGCCTCGACGACGATGGCGTCGAGCGCTTCCTCGGCCGAGAACTTCTTCTTCTCGCACTCGTCTGCCTTGGTCGAGACGTCGCGCAACACCGTGAGGATCGTACCCTCGATGGGCTTACGCACTGCCTGGAAGGCAACCTTGACGGCTCGGCGGAAGGCATAGGCGATGTTGGCGGACGTGATGGGCTCATCGGCAGAGACAAGGCCCTCGGCCACACCACGCAGAATCTGCGAGGTGATGACGCCGGAGTTGCCACGGGCACCCATCAGGGAGCCGTGAGTGATGGCGCCGGCGATGGCCTCCATGTCGGCGTCAGCAGGAAGGGCGGAAAGCTCCTTGGTCACCGAGGCGAGTGTGAGCGACATGTTGGTACCGGTGTCGCCGTCGGGTACGGGGAAGACGTTGAGCTTGTTGATCTCCTCGGCCTTGTCGGAAACAGCAGCCGCAGCGATCGGAAAACAGGTGCGAATGGTCTTTGCAATCATGGGTATTTGAATCTCCGTTTTCGGATGCTAGTTCAGACGGCTCTTGAGCGCGTCGATGTGAATGCCGATCTTAAGGCTGGCGGGATCGATCTGGGCGACCTCCTGCAGAGTGAAGGCAACGGAGCTCGAAAGATTGTGGCAGACGGACTTCATGTTGACGCCGTTCTCGAGCACGACGTGAAGGTCGACCGTGAGGCCGTTCTCGTCGGCGGAGACAAGCACGCCCTTGCGGAGGCGCTGACCGGCAAGCAGGCGCACGCTCTCGGCGCCCTGGAGCTGCTCGGCCATACCGACAACGCCATAGCACGTCATCGCGGCATAACCGGCAATATCGGCAATAACGTCGTTCGAGACGCTCAGGCTGCCGTTAATGGTCTCAGACACAAGAATCTCCTTATCTGGTGCTCGCGGCACCATCTCGTGGGAGCAATCATTGCAATATTCTACAACGAGCGCGCCATGTTGAGGTGGTGGGTCGCGGGATTACATCCTCGACACGAAATGTTGATATGGTAACGTTCGCGCCAGGCGATCGCGGTATGAAAAAACCCGCCGCATAAGCGACGGGTTTTACAACCTGGCTCCCCGGGTAGGACTCGAACCTACAACAGCGCGGTTAACAGCCGCGTGCTCTACCATTGAGCTACCGAGGAATTTAAAAGCCCAGCGGATTGGGCTGAAAAATTCTGGCTCCCCGGGTAGGACTCGAACCTACAACAGCGCGGTTAACAGCCGCGTGCTCTACCATTGAGCTACCGAGGAATAGGTGCGTGCTCTCAAGCAACGAAGTTTATTATACGGACGAATCAGCTCAGGGCAAGAACTTTTTTAAGAAATTTTCCGACCCAACCGTTGCGGCAAGGAGTGTCCCAAAGTGCCGGCAAAAAAGGAACGTCCCTAACTGCCGGAACGGAAACGCCGTGACTACTAAGACTCAATGTAGTCCTTGAGCTTGCTCGAGCGGCTCGGGTGGCGGAGCTTGGCCAGGGTCTTGGACTCGATCTGGCGGATACGCTCGCGCGTGACACCAAACTCGCGGCCGACTTCCTCGAGCGTGCGGGGATGTCCGTCGACAAGGCCAAAGCGCAGCTCGATAACCTTGCGCTCACGATCGGCAAGCGAATCGAGCACCTGAGTGAGCTGCTCCTGCAGCATGGAGAAGCTGGCCGCATCGGGCGGAACGATGGCCTGGGAGTCCTCGATGAAGTCGCCCAGTTGGGAATCCTCTTCCTCGCCGATGGGAGTCTCGAGCGACACGGGCTCCTGCGAAATCTTCTGGATCTCGCGGACGCGGTCGGCACTCATGTCCATCTCGGCACCGATCTCCTCGGGGGTCGGGTCGCGACCCAGGTCCTGGAGAAGCTGCCGCTGCACGCGGACGAGTTTGTTGATGGTCTCGACCATGTGCACGGGAATACGGATGGTACGGGCCTGGTCGGCGATAGCGCGCGTGATGGCCTGACGGATCCACCACGTGGCGTACGTGGAGAACTTAAAACCCTTCTGGTAGTCGAACTTCTCGACGGCGCGGATCAGACCGAGGTTGCCCTCCTGGATCAGGTCCAGGAACAGCATACCGCGACCGACATAGCGCTTGGCGATGGAGACGACCAAACGCAGGTTTGCGCTGATGAGTGCCTGCTTGGCTTCGAGGCCCACGTTCTCAATGCGCGTAAGACGACGCATCTCGGCACGCGTGAGCTCAAGCTCGCCCGCCTCGGCAGCCTCGAGCTTCTCGGTGGCCTCGAGACCGGCCTCGATCTTCATGGCCAGATCGACTTCTTCGGAGGCGGTAAGCAGGTCGACCTTGCCGATCTCCTTGAGGTACATACGAACCGGATCGCCAGTCAGCATCACCGTGGAGGCATCGATGCCACGCACGCGGGAGCGTGAACGGGACGTGCGCACGGTGCGCTTCTTCTTGCTCTTGGAAGAACCCATCTCGGCGTCGGCCTGACGGGCCATCTTGAGCTCATGATCGTCGAGCGAGCCGGAATCGTGCTCGTCGTCGTCATCGAAATCGTCGGTATCGGTATCGTTATCGTCATCGTCGACGTCCATGGGGGCGTCGTCGTTACCGCTCGCGGAGATAATCTGGATGCCGCTGTTGCGCAGCGCGGAATACACCGCGGTGAGCTGCTCGTCAGAAACATCGATATCCTTCAGGGCGACCTGAATCTCGTCCTCGGTTACCGAAGTCCTGTTTGAGCCGTTGCCCATGAGCTTTGCAACGCAGGATTCCAGCCCAGTACCCGTGCTCTCAGTCTTTTTTGGCACAGATTCTCCCTTCATAGTCCACAGGACTCAATACTTTAGCACACACATAGACGTCTATACCCAAAAAGAGAACTGGATATAGGCGAGAATACGCTGGTTGACCACAACATCTAGGCCTGTTCGGTGCCCGCGGTCTCCAAACCGATCAAACGGAACGGGTCCGCCACGCCGCCGATAGACTTTTGCAGCTCGCGTTGACGCTGCGAATACTGCGCGGCCTGCACGGTCAGCGCGCGGCGGGCCTCATCATCGAGCGATCGATCCTGGCGCAGCTTGGCCTGTGCGGCACGCATGCGGCGCTTAATGGTGTAGAGCTCGAGCGTATCGAGCATGAATACGATGTTCGTCTCGGTAGGGTGTTTGCTCGTCGCGGAGATGCGCCCGGCACTCACAAGCGTTGCCGCCTCGGGACACACCGAGCGCGCCGCATCCATGCAGGTCGCAGGATCGGTACCCGGCGGCGTTGCCAGCACGGCCCACGCGATGGACTCGTGGCGCGGGTCGACCCACTCGATAGAACAAATGCGGTCGGCATACGTGCGGAACAGATCGGGGTAGCTCGTAAGCATCGTCAGCAGCTCGCGCTCCCCCGCTAGGGATTTCCGCTCCAGATCGGTCAAAACAATCGGCATCGAAGGAGCTGCCGCCGCGTTTGAACTATCGGCAACAGGCGCAGCGCTTTCCATCCCCGCTGGCACATCGATTGGCGGCAGATCCTCGTCGACCTCCACCGGCGCGGCCCCATAGGCATCAACCGGAACGTAGTCGTACGGGTCCTCTTCGACCGGTGCGGACACCGGTGGCGTCGCACCCGCGGCCCAGGCACCGCGACCGGCACTGCGCGCGCCAGCCGCACCGCCGCCCGAGCCTCGACCCTGCGAACCGCCCGCGCGCTCAGCTTGCGCGCGTTGACGCTCGTAGCTCTGCTCACGCCGGCGCTCGGCATCCTCGCGCTTGGCGACATCGCGAAACACACGGCCCGAACTCGCGCGCACGGTCTCCAGGTCCAAACCTAACAGGTCGGCAATCTGGATAAAGTATGTGTCGATCATATAGCTGTCGCGCAGCGGATAGATGAGCGTCAGCGCATCCTCGAGCGCCTTGGCGCGACCGCCCGGCGTGGTGATGTCGCTCGCTTCCTGCAGCGAACGGTACACGAAGTCCATGAGCGGCTCGGCGGCGTCGATGCGCGCCTGCAGCTCCTTTCCGCCGTGCGCCGTGATGAACTCCATGGGATCGTTGCCGTCGGGCAGCACCACGCAGCGCAGGTCCATCGAATCCTGCTCGATAAACTGTATCGCGCGACGGGCGGCCTTCTGGCCCGCGGCATCGCCGTCAAACATATACACGATGCGCTTGGCAAAGCGGGTGAGCGTCTTGACGTGATGCTCCGTGAGCGCAGTGCCCAGCGTGGCGACGACGTTTTTAATCCCCGCCTCCCAACAGGCGATGCAGTCGGTATAGCCCTCTACCACGATAGCGGTATCCTGCGCGACGATAAACTCCTTGGCCCAATTAAAGCCGTAGAGGTTTCGCTTTTTATGAAACACGCTCGTCTCGGCGGTGTTGAGGTACTTAGGTTGGCCGTCTCCCATGATGCGACCGCCAAAGGCGATGTTATGCCCCTGCTCATCAAAAATGGGAAACATCACGCGGTCGTAGAAGCGGTCGGCAAGCTGCCCGCGCCCGCGGCTCACAGCCACGTTGGCGTCGATCATCTCCTGCGGAGTAAAGCCCGCCTGCGACAGATGAGCCACCAGCATGTTACGACCCGGTGCAAAGCCCAGGCAGTAGCGGCGGCAGACGTCGCCACCCATGCCGCGGCTGGCGAAGTACTCACGTGGACGGCCGTCCTTACCGCGCATAAGCATGGTGTGGTAGAACTGGGCGGTCTCGGCGCACAGATCATAGATTCGGGCACGCTTAGTACCACGCTCGCGGCGGTCTCCGGTGTCGTGCAGCTCAATACCCGCGCGATCGGCTAAATAACGGATTGACTCGGGAAAGCTCAGGTTCTCGCGCTTCATGATATAGGTGAAGACGTCGCCGCCCTCGCCACATCCAAAGCAGTGCCACACCTGCGTGGCAGGGATAATGTGAAACGACGGGGTCTTTTCGCCATGGAAGGGGCAGCAGCCCCAAAACTCATGGCCGCGGGGCTTGAGCTCAACCGTTTCCTGCACGATGGCTACCAGATCGGACGCAGCGCGGACCTGGTCTTTCTCCTCATCGCTAATCACGGATACTCACCCCCTGCTCACCCAAGTTATGACGGATATCATCGATATTACCCTCGACGGTCGCGATCAACTCGTCCAGGGAATCGAACACGCGTGACGGACGCAGCCAGCGCGTAAACGCCAGCGAAACGGAAGCGCCGTACAGGTCGCCCGTATACCCAATTAAGTTGGCTTCGAGATGCGCAGATGCCGCATCGTCGGCATACGTTGGCGGCAGGCCGACGTTGACAGCAGCGGGCCACACGGTGTCATCGACCAGCACCAGACCCTCATACACGCCATCGGCAGGCACCTGAATGCCGCTGGGAACCTGCAGGTTTGCCGTGGGAAAGCCCATGCCAGAACCCTCGTGACGACCGCGAATAACACCGCCACGCACCATATACGGGCGGCCGAGTAACCCAGCAGCAAGCCCCACATGGCCCTGTCCCAGCTCGTGACGAATGCGGGTGGCGCAAATGGCCTCACCGCCCTCGCAAAGCAGGTCGTGACCATACACGTCAACGCCGCGCTCGGAACCCCAAACGCGCATCTCGGCAACACCAGAAGCACCGCCGCGACCCAGCCTAAAGTCGCTGCCAACGCGAATCGAACGAATGTCGACCACGCGTGACAACAGTGCGAGAAAACCGACATGGTCGAGTGCCGCAACCTCAGGCGTAAAGGGAACGGCCACCACTGCATCGACCCCGATTTGAGCCAGGGCATGCAGACGGTCGGCCGTCGTCATCAATTTTTGAGCGGGTGAAGGGCTCACGACAACGTCCGGGTCGGGATCGAAGGTAACTACGACCGCCTTGCAGCCATGGGCACGGGCATCACGGACGAGCGCCGCAATAAGCTCCTGGTGTCCACGGTGCACACCATCGAACACACCGATGGCGATGGAGGCAGCACCCAAGTGCTCGCACTCATCAAACACATCGGCAGTAACGATGCGAGCCTCGTCCGACTCGCCCGCGAAAAAGATACGCGCGAGCTCGCGAGCGGAAAACATCATCGAACACCGCCGATTGCCTGCGGAAACACGTGATCCATGACAAAGCGGCCACTCTCAATGCGGGCGAGCGCCTTGAGCCCGCCATCGAGCACCAGCGCGAACGGCGCCTTCGAGGAATCGAAATCGGCAAGCGCACGCTCAACGGGAATGCGTCGGCCGCAGAGCAGGTCGTCGGCAAGATTGCCCGGCAAGTCAACACGCGTGGCGCCCAGGGCCGCAATGGGATCCAGGGCAAAGCCAGCCGCGGACTCGGGAGAAAGCTCCTCGACCGCATGACAAGCGCCAATGGAAACAACACCGGAGGCCGTGCGGCGCAACGCGGAAATGTGCGCGGCGCTCTCACAGGCGCGGCCCAAGTCGCGAGCTAGCGCACGAATGTAGGTGCCCTTGCTCACCGAGAACGCCACGGTCCACACACATGTATCACCTTCACCGCCCACGGCGATCAGGTCGGCGGCATAGACCTCGACAGGGCGCGGAGGTAGGTCCACCGCATTGCCCTCTCGAGCAGACTTGTAGGCGCGAACGCCATTTACCGAGATAGCCGAAAAAGCCGGCGGCACCTGCATCTGCGGGCCCAACATGGCGACCAAGCGCTCGCGGGCATAAGCCGGATCGCGCAGCTCGGGTGCAACGGGCACCGTGCGGACCGCCTCGCCCTCCGCATCATCGGTATTGGTCTCGGCACCAAACGAGATGTCGGCGACGTAGCTTTTGGTATCGAGCGTGAGCATGCCCAGCAGACGGGTGGCTTGGCCTACACCCACCACCATGACACCCGAAGCCATGGGGTCGAGCGTGCCGGCATGGCCGACGCGCCGCTCATGGAGGGCGCGCCGGCATTGCGAGACCACATCGTGGGACGTGCAGCCCACCGGCTTATCGACGGCGAGCAGCATATTCAATTGAGAAGGCGTACGACGAGCCATGTACCATCCAAAAAGTTAAAGCTCGACGGTCACCGAAGCGGGATCCTCCCCTACCAGCTCGGCGAGCATGGGAAGTGCCACGGTGAGCGTCTCGAGAATCGTTCCGTTGTTGGAGAAACCGGCGGCAGCGGGATGTCCGCCTCCGCCAAAAGAAGCAGCGATCTCGGACACGTTGAGGTCGCCCTTGGAGCGCAGGTTGCCGCGCACCTTGGTATCGCCCTCAATGCCCTTCAGGAACAGGCAGACCTCGACGCCCATCACCGAGCGCACCACGTCAACCAGGCCGTCGCACTCATCCGAGGTGACACCGCAAGCCTCAAGGTCGCTCTGGTACGCGTAGCTATACGCGACGCGCCCGTGGGCCACCGTCTTGATGCGGCCCATAACGATGGACTTGAGGTGCAAAAACTCAACGCGCATGCTCTGATATACCTCGAGTGCCACACGCGCCGGATCGGCACCGTGGGCAACCAGACGCGAGGCCGCATGGAACGCAGCGGCATCGGCGTTTTGGTACTGAAAACGGCCGGTGTCGGTGACCAGGCCACACAGCAGACAGGTCGCAACGCCATCACGTGCGACAATGCCACAATTGTCCAAGAAGCGGTCGATGATCATAGCGCAGGCTGCGGCTTCGACGCGCCTCAGGCTCAGCTCGGCAAACTCCTCGCGCGCCGGATGGTGATCGAAGCACACCACATGCTTGGAGCGACGAAGCACCTCGGCGGAATTATTGAGACGCTCGACGACCGGTACGTCCACCGAGATGAACAGGTCCGGATTGCCGGTGTACGCAGATGCCGGAACCAGGCGATCGGAGCCTTCCATAAAGCGGTAGATACGCGGAACCGGGTCATCGTCTGCCAGCAGCAGCGCAATGTCCTTGTTGGGGAAAAACTTCATAAGCGAGAGACCCAGACCCAACACGGAGCCCAAGGCGTCGCCATCGGGAGAAGTATGTCCCGAAATCGCAATGGAGGACGCACCCTCGATGAGCTCGAGGATGCGTCGCTGAATATCTGCAGACTCGCACGAGGCGAGGTCGGCGGAATTAGTCATCTAAAGCTGCCTCCTGGGCGGCATCCGCTATCGGATAGCCGTCCTCGTCCTTTTCGATCGCAAGCGTGGCGGGAACGTTTTCCAGCGCACGCGTGATGCGCTCGGCCTCATCGGTCGAGCGATCGATGCGAAAATCGAGCTCGGGCGTAACACGCCAATCGAGCGAGCGAGCCAACAGGCTGCGAATACGGCCCTTAGCGCTGGCGAGCGCCTCCATGACCTCGTCGTAGCGGCTCGCATCGCACGACACGTACACACGCGCGAACGAACGGTCCACCGCGACCTCGACCGCGGTCAAAGTAACCAGGTCGAGACGCGGATCGGAAACTTCAAAGAGCAGGATATAACCGAGCTTCTCGCGAAGCTGCTCGCCCAGACGGCGGGTTGCCTGCGTTTGCTTCATAGCGCTACCCCCTACTCGGTACGGGCAACCTGGTCGATACGGTAACCCTCGATCTGGTCGCCGGGCTTGATGTCCTGGAAGTTCTCCAGGCCAATGCCGCCCTCGGAACCGCTCTTGAGGCTCTTGGCCTCGTCCTTGTAGTGGCGCATCGAGGCGATCTTGCCGTTGAAGACCACGATACCGTCGCGCACCAGGCGCACGGAATCGGTCGCGGCGATCTCGCCCTCTTCGACGCGGACACCGGCGGCGATACCGACTTTGGGCACCTTGAAGGTGTCCAGGACGGTCGCGGTACCCGTGGCGACCTCGACCTCGGTGGGCTTGAGCATGCCGATACGGGCGGCGTCGAGCTCCTCGAGGCACTTGTAGATGACGTCGTAGCAACGGATCTCGACGCCCTCGCGCTCGGCGGCGGAGCGGGCCTTACCGTCGGGACGGACGCCAAAGCCGATGATGATGGCGTTGGAGGCGTCGGCCAGGACGACGTCGGTCTCGTTGATGGCGCCAACGGCGGAGTGGATCGTGTTGATGCGGACCTCGGACTGATCCATCTTGTCGAGCGAGTCCTGAAGGGCCTCGATGGAACCCTGGACGTCGGCCTTGATGATCAGGTTGAGCTCCTTGACGTCGGCGTCGGCGATGGTCTCGAAGAGGTTCTCGAGCGTGACGTGCTTGACGCGGCTCTGCTCCTCGATACGGGCCTTGAGCGAACGCTCGTCGGCAAGGGCGCGAGCCTCGCGCTCGTCCTCGAACACGCGGAACTCGTCACCGGCGTTGGGCACGGACTGCAAGCCCAGGATCTCGACGGCGTCGGAAGGACCGGCCTCGGTGACGGCGTTGCCCTTGGGATCGAGCATGGCGCGGACGCGACCGTAGGTAAGGCCGGCGACCAGCGTATCGCCCACGTGCAGGGTACCGCGGGTCACGAGCACCGTGGCAACCGAACCGCGGCCCTTGTCGAGCTTAGCCTCGAGGACGTTACCGGAGGCAAAAGTGTCGGGGTTGGCCTTGAGCTCGAGCACGTCGGCCTGGAGCAGCACGGTCTCGAGCAGGTCGTCGATACCGATCTTCTGCTTGGCCGAGATGTTGACGAACATGTTCTGTCCGCCCCACTCCTCGGGGATGATGCCGTACTCGGTGAGCTCTTGGCGCACGCGGTCGGGGTTGGCACCCGGCTTATCGATCTTGTTGACGGCGACGACGATGGGTACGCCGGCGGCCTTGGCGTGGTTGATCGACTCGATGGTCTGGGGCATGACGCCGTCGTCGGCAGCCACGATCAGAATGACGATGTCGGTCACCTTGGCACCACGGGCACGCATGGCCGTAAAGGTGGCGTGGCCCGGGGTATCGATGAAGGTGATCTTGCGGTCGTTAATCATGACCTGCGAAGCGCCGATGGCCTGGGTAATGCCGCCCGCCTCGCCGGCAGCGACACCGGTGTGACGGATAGCGTCGAGCAGCGACGTCTTACCGTGGTCGACGTGGCCCATGACGGTGACGACCGGTGCGCGCGGCTTAAGGTCGGCGGGATCGTCGTAGAACGAGAAGGTGTTCTCCTCCTCGGGGGTGATGATCTTGATCTGACGACCCAGGTCGTCGGCAACGAGCTCGACGAGGTCGTCGGACATGGACTGCGTCATGGTGAGCGGCGTACCCAGCAGGAACAGGCGCTTGATGATATCGTTGGCCGGAACGTCAAGCGCCTCGGCGAGCTCCTGGACCGTAACGCCCTGGGAGACCTTGATGGCATCGAGCTCCTCGGGGTTCACGCCCTGGGCCAATGCCTCCTCTATCTTGCGCTCCTCCTGAGCCTTTGCAGCCTCGCGCTCGCGCTTCTCCTTTCGCTTCTTGCGGCGACCGGTGGACTCGCGAGAGGCCTCCTCGACGGCGGCACGGGCCTCCTCGAGCACCTTCTCGCGGCTGTACTCCTCGGCCTCGCGAGCCATGCGGCTGTAGTGGTCCTCTTCGTTGTTGTGACCGCCCTTGCGCTTCTTGCCCTTGCCCTGCTTGTCGGGGTTGGGGAAGTCCATGCCGGCAGCGACGTTGTTGCTGGCGTTGGTGCGATGGCTGTGCGGGCGGCTCTCGGAGACGTTGCGCTCGGAGTTGTTGTCGGAGGCGTTGCGGTCGTTGCGACGGCCACCGCGGCGGTCGTTGTTACCGCCACGACGGTTACCGCGCTCGGCGGCGCGCTCGGCCTTGGCCTTGTCCTCGGCGTCCTTCTTCTCCTTGAGCACGGTCTCCTGTGCGGCGATCTGATCGAGCAGCGAGCGGAAGCGCGAACCGGAGTCGGAAGCGGGAACGGCGCGGCGCTGGGCCTCGCGGGCAGCCTCCTCCTTCTCGCGGGCAAGGCGCTCCTGCTCGGCCTTCTTCTTGGCCTCGGCCTCGGCGCGGGCAGCCTCCTCGGCAGCCTGGGCTGCGGCAAACTGGCGGCGCTCCTCCTCGCGGGCCTTCTCGGCGGCGATGCGCTCGCGCTCGGCCTCGGCGGCGCGAGCGGCCTCCTCGGCGGCGGCAGCCTCCTCCTCGGCCTGCTTGGCGGCCTCGACTTCCTGGGCGCGGGCCTCGATCACCGAGGCGAGCTGCTTACGGACCATGGCAACGTAGGCGTCCTCCAGAGTGGAGGAAGCGGACTTAGCGGGAATCTTCATATCGGCGAGATGACCCATCAGTTCCTTAGAGGTCATGCCGAACTCTTTGGCCAGGGTGGACACACGGACTTTTGCCATATGACTTCACCTACCCTTTCTGGCACCTTGGGTGCCTAGAGACTGAACGAGCGTGGGAGATGCGCCGGGACCCGCCCAGCGCGACCGCGCGCTAGATCAGGTCCTCCGCATCATCGAAGGCGTCGGTGTCGTGGACACCGCAGAAACGGGAGCCGGGACGAGCCTGGTTGCGGCACTGGATGCCGTCCTCGGACACGTACTCGCAGCGGCGGACGTCCTCGTCCTCCTCGTCACCGATCAGGTCGGCGGCGGGCTCCTCGTGAACGGGAACGTTCTTGAGGATGTCGGCGGCAAGCGTCTCGGACTTGATGTCGATGTGCCAGCCGGTCAGGCGCGCGGCGAGGCGGGCGTTCTGGCCCTCCTTGCCGATAGCGAGGGACAGCTGGTCGTCGGGCACGATGACGCCGGCGTAGGCCTTCTCCTCGTCGATGAGGACGCGGGTGACCTTAGCGGGCGAAAGGGCGTTGGCGACGTAGACGGCAGGATCGGCATCCCACAGGATGACGTCGACGCGCTCGCCACGGAGCTCGCCCACGACAGCGCGAACACGGCTGCCCTTGGGGCCGACGCAGGCGCCCACGGGATCCAGACGATCGTCGAGCGAGTGGACGGCGACCTTGGAGCGCTGGCCGGGCTCGCGGGCGATCGACTTGATCTGGACGGTGCCCTCATAGATCTCGGGCACCTCCTGCTCAAACAGACGACGCATGAGCTCGGGATGGGTACGAGAGATGACAATCGGCGGACGGCTGTGTTCGCCGCGAACAGGCTGCAGGTTGGAGTTGGGGTCGCGAACGTCGATGATCACGGCCTTGATGTGCTGGTTGTGCAGGTAGCGCTCGCCCATCGGACGCTCGTTGCGCTCGTTCTCGTAACGACGCTGGTCAAAGTGCGGCAGCTCGGCCTCGACGCCCTCGCGGATCTTGACGATCGTGAAGTCGGGGGTGGACTGCAGCACGGTACCGCTGATGAGGTCGCCGATGCGGCCGGAGAACTCCTCGTAGATCTGCTCGCGGGCGGAGTTGCGAACGATGGCGTTGATCTCGGCCTTGGCGTGCTGGGCGGCGATGCGGCTCGTGTTCTTGGGAGTGACGTCGATCTCCTCGAACTCGGTGAAGTTGCCCTCCTCGTCCATGGAATCGTCGATCGGCTCCAGGCGGTAGACATAGATCTTGCCGGTGGTGCGGTCGATGGTCACCTTGGCGCCCCACTCAAGATGCAGGATCTCGGCGTAGCTCTTGGCGAGCGACTGCTCCAGGCGGTCGATCAGGTAGAGCTGGTCGATGTGCTTCTCCTGGCAAAGCTCCATCAGGGCGGACATCATGTCGGATGCTGCCATCTTACTTTCCTTCCTTCGCGGGCTTGAAGTCGTAGGTGGGCTTCAACTTGCACTTTTTAACATCAGTGAAATCGAGGGTGACGGACTCGCCGTCCTCGAGCTCGAGGGTCACGTTCGTCTCGGTGGCGGCGGCAATCTTGCCGGCGTACTTGCGACGGCCCTCGGTGGCGGTGGAGGTGAGCTCGCAGTCCTCGCCCATAAAGCGGGCAAAGTCGCACGGGCGGCGCAACGGGCGCGCCATGCCTGGACTCGACACCTCGAGCGTATAGCTCGAAGAGATGGGGTCGAGCTCCTCAATCACATCGCCGACCCACTTGGTGTTGGCCGTGACGTCGTTGAGGGACAGGCTCTGACCCTCGGCACCCTCGATACGCACACGCACGCAGGGGGCCTTGGTGGCACCCACGAGCTCGACGTCGACAATGTCGACATCGTGCTGGGGAGCGACGGCCTCGAGCGCGTCGATGATCGCCTGCTCGGTCTTGGTCTTGACCATTGCGGCACCTCCATCCATACAAAAAAGAAGCGGGGCCGAAACCCCACTTCTTTCAATTACAACTTCATTTGCAAGCAAACTATACCAATACCTGCGGAAACACGCAAGTGCCACAGAAACCCGCAGGTCAGCGTGCCCACAGCATCTCCACAAGAATAAGACAATTGACCGCAGGCGCTTTGGGCAGACAAAACAAAACGGGGGGCAACCCAGCCGGATCGCCCCTCGTCGTTTATGCGTCAGCTATGCATGCAGCGTTTACTTGACCACCAGGTTGACCAGCTTGCCGGGCACGCAGATGGCCTTGACGACCGTCTTGCCCTCAAGCCACTTGGCAACGGCTTCCTCAGCGGCAGCCTGCATCTCCTCGTTAGAGGCATCGCGGGCCACGTCGATGCGGCCACGGACCTTGCCGAGCACCTGGACGACGATCTGCACCGTGTCCTCAACGGACTCGGCCAGGTCGAACTCGGGCCAGGCGGCGGTGTAGGCGTTGCCCTCGCAGCCGAGCGCCTCGTGCCACAGCTCGTCGGCCCAGAACGGGCAGATGGGGGCAAGGACGCTCACGATATCCTTAGCCACGCCGTAGCACAGCGCCTTGTCGCGGGCGGTACCCTCGGTGGCGTTGAGGTAGGCGCTCGCCGCGTTGACGAGCTCCATGACGGCCGAGATGGCAGTGTTGAACTGGCCGCGGTCAAAGTCCTCGGTGCACTTGGCAATGGTGCGGTGACGCTCGCGATAGAGCTTGAGTGCGGCCTCGTCGAGCGCGGACTTGTCGAAGGCCACATTGGCGTCGCCGGACTGGACGAGCTGCCAAACGATACGCCAGGCGCGCTTGATGAAGCGGTTGGCGCCCTCAACGGCCTTGGGATCCCAGTCAAAGTCCTTTTCGGGCGGGGCGATAAACAGGATCGCCAGACGCATGGTGTCGGCGCCGTAGGGCTCGATAACCGAGCTCGGGGGCACAACATTGCCCTTGGACTTGGACATGGTGTCGCCGTTCTCGTCCTTGACCATGCCCTGGCACAGCAAGTTGGTGAAGGGCTCGTCCACGCTCAGCAGGCCCAGGTCGCGCAGTGCCTTGGTAAAGAAGCGGCTGTAGAGCAGGTGCAAAATGGCGTGCTCGATGCCGCCGATGTAGTTATCGACGGGCATCCAACGGTCGGCAGCTTCCTTGGAGAAGGGCAGCTCGGTGTTGTGCGGGTCGGTGTAGCGCAGGTAATACCAGCTGGAGCAGGTGAAGGTGTCCATGGTATCGGTCTCGCGCTTGGCCGGGCGACCGCAGACCGGGCAGGTGGTCTCGTAGAAGTCCTTGCACTCGGCGAGGGTCTCGCCGGCGCCCAGGTCCAGGTTCTCAGGCAGCGTCACCGGCAGCTGATCCTCGGGAACGGGCACGATACCGCAGTGCTCGCAGTGGATGGCCGGGATGGGGTTGCCCCAATAGCGCTGACGGCTAATGAGCCAGTCACGCAGGCGGAACTCGACCTTGCGACGACCGCAGCCCATGGCCTCGAGGTCGGCAACGATGGCAGACTCGCCCTCGGAGTGCTTACCGCCGCGCATGCCGGTGTACTTGCCCGACTGCACCAGCGTGCCCTCGGCGGCATGGGCGCAATCCCAGTCGACGGTCTCGGCATGGAAGGTGTCGATGGTCTCGCCGCTGGCCTCGACGGCAGCGCGATCCTCATCGTCCAGAATGATCGGCACGATCGGCAGATCGTACTTGCGGGCGAACTCAAAATCGCGCTGGTCGCCGCAGGGAACGGCCATGACGGCACCGGTGCCGTAGTCGGCCACGACGTAGTCGGCAACCCATACGGGGATCTTCTCGCCGTTGACGGGGTTCACCACGTAGCGACCCGTAAAGGCGCCGTGCTTCTCGAGGGTGCCCTGGGCGCGCTCGACGGCAGAGATATGCTTGGAGTCCTCGACGATCTTAGTGACGGCTTCTTCGTACTGAGTGCCCTCGACGAGCTCGTGCAGACGAGCGTACTCGGGAGCGAGGACAAAGAAGGAAACACCAAAGAGCGTGTCGGCGCGCGTAGTGAAGACGGTGATCTTGCCCTCGTCGCCCTCAATGGGCTCGCCATCGGCATCGCACAGGGTAAAGTCGACCTCGGCACCCTCGGAGCGGCCAATCCAGTTAGCCTGCATCTGCTTGACGCGCTCGGGCCAACCGGGGAGCTTCTCCAAGTCATCGAGCAGCTCCTGGGAGTACTCGGTGATCTTGTAGTACCACTGCTCGAGGTCACGTTTCTCGGGCTCGGTGCCGCAGCGCCAGCACTTGCCCTCGGTTACCTGCTCGTTGGCCAAAACGGTCTTGCAGGTGGGGCACCAGTTGACCGGGTTCTTCTTGCGGTAGACCAGGCCCTTTTCCCACATCTTCTCAAAGATCCACTGACCCCAGCGATAGTAGTCGGGGCTGCAGGTTTTAACGGTACGATCCAGATCGTAGGAGAAGCCCATGCGCCTCATCGTGGCGAGCGCCTGGTCCATGTTCTTATACGTCCAGGCGGCAGCCTGCGTGTTGTGCTTGATGGCGGCGTTCTCGGCGGGCAGACCAAAGGCGTCAAAGCCGATGGGATGCAGCACGTCAAAGCCGCGCATGCGGGCCTGACGGGCCATGGCATCGCCGATGGTGTAGTTGCGCGCGTGGCCCATGTGCAGGTCGCCCGACGGATACGGGAACATCTCGAGCACGTACTTCTTGGGCTTGGTGGCGTCGGTGTCGACGGCAAAGAGGTTCTCGTCGTCCCACGCCTTCATCCACCGGGACTCAATGGCCTGCGCGTCGTAAGCAGGGATCTCGTCCTTATGATCTGTGCAATCGCACATATCAGCTCCTTTAATCTTAGCTGGGGTCGGACGGCTTAGCTTTATTCGCTACTGCGGACAGTCCTGCGCAAGACGAAGAGCACATTAAGTGCTCTTCTTTGCGTGCGGAACTTGTAGCGAACAAAGCTAAGCCGCCCGACCCTAAGGTTAACTTGGTTGATGATAGCAAATACAACAAGCGAGATGTCTGCGACTTGCAGGCATCTCGCTTTATCTAAATAACGTGGTTGCGAGTCAACCGTTATTTGTTACCCGTCCTAGTATGAACGGGTTTTCCAGGTGCCGCAGATTGGGCCGAAAGAGGAGCGACGCGTACTTTGGTACGCGAGCGACGGTTTGAGGCCCAAGATGCGGTGCCTGGGAAAGCCGCCTAGCGGTACGTGACGCTCTGCTGGGAATCCTTGACAACAACGTCGTGGGCTCCGCCTTCGACGATCGAGGTCGAGCTTACCAGCGTCAGGCGCGCCTTTTCCTGGAGCTCGGGGATCGAGAGGGCACCGCAGTTGCACATCGTGGACTTGACCTTGTAGAGCGTGCCGCCCACGCCGTCCTTGAGGGAGCCGGCGTAGGGAACGTAGGAGTCGACGCCCTCGACGAAGCTAAGCTTCGCGGCGCCGCCCAGGTCGTAGCGCTGCCAGTTGCGGGCACGCGCAGAGCCCTCGCCCCAGTACTCCTTCATGTACTGGCCGTTGACGTTGACGCGCTCGGTCGGGCTCTCGTCAAAGCGGGCGAAGTAGCGGCCCAGCATCATAAAGTCGGCACCCATGGCAAGGGCGAGCGTCATGTGGTAGTCGTAGACGATGCCACCATCGGAGCACACGGGCACGTAGACGCCGGTCTCCTCGTAGTACTCGTCACGGGCGCGGCAGACGTCGATCAGCGCGGTGGCCTGGCCACGACCGATACCCTTGGTCTCGCGGGTGATGCAAATGGAGCCGCCGCCGATACCGACCTTGATGAAGTCGGCACCGCAGTCGGCCAAGAAGCGGAAGCCTTCGGCGTCGACGACGTTGCCGGCACCGACCTTGACGTCCTCGCCGTAGTTGGCACGAATCCACTCGATGGTACGCTTCTGCCACTCGCTGAAGCCCTCGGAGGAGTCGATGCACAGGACATCGGCACCGGCCTCGATAAGCAGCGGCACGCGCTCGGCATAGTCGCGGGTGTTGATACCGGCGCCGACCATGTAGCGCTTATCGCCGTCGAGCAGCTCGTTGGGGTTGGTCTTGTGGCTGTCGTAGTCCTTGCGAAAGACGATGCCCATGAGGTGATCGTTGTCGTCGACGATGGGCAGAGCGTTGAGCTTGTTGTCCCAGATGACGTCGTTGGCAACCTTGAGGCTGATGTTCTTGTCGCCCACGATGAGCTGCTCACGCGGGGTCATGAACTCGGAGACCTTCTTTTGGTGATCATCGCGGCTGGGGCGATAGTCACGGCTGGTGACGATACCCACGAGCTTGCCCTTGGGGGTGCCATCGTCGGTAACCGGCATAGTGGAGTGACCGGTCTTTTCCTTGAGGGCGATAACCTGCTCCATAGTCATGTCGGGAGTCAGCGTGGAATCGGACTGGACAAAGCCGGCCTTGTGATCCTTGACGGCCTTGACCATGGCGGCCTCGGACTCGGGGGTCTGGGAACCGTAAATGAAGGACAGGCCACCCTCGGTAGCGAGCGCGACACCCATGTCGACGCCCGAGACGGACTGCATGATGGCGGAAACCATGGGGATGTTCAGGGTGATTGCCGGCTTCTCACCGCGCTTAAAACGGGTCAGCGGCGTCTTAAGAGAGACGTTGTTGGGGATGCACTGCGAGGACGAGTAACCAGGGACCAGCAGATACTCCGAAAACGTGTGGGACTCACCGGGAAAGAACGTAGCCATGTTTCTCCTTTTTCCATGCGACCGGTCGGCTGCAGGCCTCGTAGGACCCAGCCCAACCTTGGGCGCCCAATACTGGGGAAGTATCTTAACGCACTTTGACTGCTACAAAGCATGAATTAAGAAGAGCACACGAGGGCTTGACGCAGGCATTGCGTTTGCCCAGCAAACACTTTAGCGGGAAGACGTGGGGCACATGGAGTACAAGACGACGGCGCGACTGGTCATTCAATCGTGCGACAACGATCTGCCGGGCGCGTTCGGCCACGGCTGCGTCTTGCTGCTGCAGGGTATCGCCCGCGAGCACTCGCTCAACCGCGCCGCCAAAAGCATGGGCATAGCGTATTCCAAGGCCTGGCGCATCATAAATGAGGCCGAAGGACAGCTGGGTTGCAAGCTCATCGAGCGCGACGGCGCCCGCGGATCCACGCTCACCCCCGCCGGCGAGCGAGCCGTAGCGGTCTACGAGGGCCTGCAAGCAGAAATCAACCAAGCGATCGCCACCAAGGCCAACGACCTCATCGCCAGCATCAAAGCGTAGCTAATTTGGGACGGGGCTTTTTAGCTACCCATCCAGAGCATTCTTGACTCATAGCCAAAAATAGACATTGGGTAGCTAAAAAAGCCCCGTCCCAAATTAGCTACTTGCGGAGGGCGTGGTCTAGGGTGGCCGCTACTGCCAGAGGATCGTCGATGCCGGCGAAAAGGCAGATGGTACTCCCCTGCTTGCCGCGTGGAGCAGAAAGGCGCGTCGCGGCGCCGCCGGCAGGCGATGTGCGAAACTCCCCCGGCAAGGCATCGAATAGCTCGCCAGCCGTACGGTCGATAAGGTCAAACTCGACTGCCGGACCAAAGCCGTGTTCGAGGATTCCCGTTGCAACCGCATGGTCGGGATGCGAGGTCAGCCCGGGATAGCGCAAGTTGCGCACCATCTCGTTTGCGGCCAAGTACTCGGCCAGCGCACGGGCGCGATCGAAGTGAGCCTGAATGCGAGCGTCGAGCGAGGAAAGCCCACGCTCCAGCACATCGGCCTCGTCAGCAGGCATATCAAGCTTGGCCAAGCCACAGCCCTCAAGCAGGGCATGCGCGCACTCGGCAGCAGCATCCACACGATGGCGCTTGAGCTGCGAGCGCGCCACCGAAGCGGCAACGAGCTTGCGCGGCGCCTTACCAGCACACACGCGGTCGAGCGCCTCGAGCGACAGCACGGCACCCAGCCGCAGGGGATCGCAGCCAAAGATGGAAGCCACGGTGTTATCCACCACGAGCAGCGCACGTGCCTCGCGAGCCGCGCGACCCAGAGCGCGGAGATCGGGCACGCGAAGACCAAACCCGCCGATGGAGTTGACGAACCACCACAGGTGCGGGCCCTCAACGTCAAACGAACCGGCAAAGCCCTCGGACGCGGCAGCAAACACCTCGGCGCAAGGATCTCCCACGAGCACAACGTCGCAGCCATCAAAGCCGCGCGTAAACGCATCGGCAAAGTCATCTGCAAAGGCCACCAGGCGGTCACCGGGACGCACAATCCCCAGCTGCGACAGCGCTGCCGGCACATGCGGGGCCGCAAGCAACCGCGCCTCACGCGCGCCGGCCCTCAAAGCCCAGGCCTCTTCTAGCTGCTGTACGCCCATACGGTACCGTCCCTTCAAAACAAAAACCCACGATGCGGATGTTTCCCGCATCGTGGGCAACGGCTGCAGTATAGCGCCGATAAGCGACGAATCGCCTAGATATTGAGCGCGTGATAGGTCACGCTCGCACCCGGAGCGTCAACGGTCACGCCATAGGTCTCGGGATAGATGCGCGTCGAAAACACGAGCGCGCCATCGTTCACAAACACCTCGACCGATGAGGCATCACCAACAATGCGCACGTTACGAACCTCGTCGACGGGCTCCCAGCGCACAGTACGACCGCAGCCGGCAGAAGCGCGACCCTCATCGGTAAATCGCATCTCAAAGCACGAGGGCAGTTCGCCCTCGGCGGGCACAAACGCCAGTTTCAGCTCGCCATCAACGGTCGCGGTAAACGCGCCGTCGACACCGTCGACAACAACGTCAAAGCAGGTATCACCGGCAACCTCCAACGAGCCCGCCCCCACACGCACCGAGGCATAATGGTGCTCAATCTCGCACGCCGGCTGCTGCAGCACCACGCCGCCGTCACCGGCCGTAAGCTCGCGCGGCACCGTCATGCAGTGCTGCCAGCCGCACGCCACGGTAGGCGCGTTGTCATAGGTCGGCTCATCGGGCATGCCCATCCAGCCGATCAGAATGTGGCGACCGTCCTCCGCCGTAAACTCCTGCGGAGCATAGAAGTCAAAACCGGCATCCCACAGGCGGAACTCGCCCAGCTCATAGGCACCGTCACCACCGGTAATGTCGCCCGTTACAGGCATGTAGCCAGCGGCATACACATTGCCGCGATCCCAACGACCGCCCTCAAGGCCCTGAGGCGAGAAAGACAGCCACTTCGTCGGTGCGCCGCCATCCGCCTCAAGCTCAAGGTATCCCGGGCACTCCCACATAAAGCCAAAACGCTCGGGCGTAGACACGCGGCTCTCGAGCTCCCAACTCAGCATATCGGCCGAGCCATACACCAGGATCTCACCCACATCGCGCCCGGCACCTTCGCCGTGCATGGCGCAAAAACGGCTCTCGACATGCGGCCCGTCCACGCGACGACGCGCGCCCATCACCATGTGGTAACGACCGTCCACGTCACGCCACACCTTGGGATCGCGCACATGGCAGGTCAAATCCTCGGGATAATCCTCGGACGCCAGCACCACACGCTTTTGGCTGAACTCCCGACCGGCAAGACCATCAATGCTCTCGACATAAACAGTATCGGCTCGTCGACCGGTATTGACGTAGTCGTACGTGCCGTCTGCATCGGAAAGCTTAACGTTGCCCGTGTACAGCACGCGAATGCGGCCGTCCTCAGCAAGCGCGGAGCCCGAATACACGCCATGGCAATCGAACGGCTCGTCGGGCAGCAGCGGGGCGCCAACGTAGTCCCACGTCATAAGGTCGCGGCTCGTCGCATGACCCCAGACCTTAACGCCACCCTCGACATCAAACGGCGCATATTGAAAATAAGCGTGGAACACGCCGCCCGCTTGGCAAAGACCGTTGGGGTCATTGAGCCAACCCGCCGGCGGCATAATATGGAAGTGCTGGCCATACGCGCCATGACCGCACTCAGAGGCGGCAGCGTCAACAGCGGCAACCAGCTTTGCAAGGTCGCGACCAAGTGCATTAGACATATCAAAGTCCTAACGGATCGAAAGTTACAAGGCACCAGATATCGGCACCAAATACGGGAAACGCCCGCGAGCATACAACCCGCGGGCACCCCCTCAATCAAAAGCCCTTAGGCCTGCTCGGAAGCCTTGGGCTCGTCCTTGTACAGGACAAACGAGACGCCAAAGGAAACCAGCGCGGCGACCGCAAACATGATCGCGTACTGCACGGGCTGGGCCAGGCACAGCAGGATACCGAAGATACCGGTAACGCCCGTGCCGGAGGCAGCCAGCGAGGTGAGCGCGCAAACCAGGGCCCCGCAGCCGCCGCCGATGCAGCCGGCGATGAAGGGCTTAAAGAAGCGCAGGTTCACACCAAAGATGGCAGGCTCGGTAATGCCCATAAAGGCGGACAGAGCCGAAGGAAGCGCCAGGCCCTTGATCTTGGCATCGCGGGTCTTAAAGGCAACGGCAAGCGCGGCGCCACCCTGGGCGATATTGGCAGCGCTAGCGATGGGCAGCCAGTAGGTCACGCCGTACTGGGCGAGCTGGCCCAGGTCGATGGCGGTGTACATCTGGTGGATACCGGTAACGACCGTGGGGGCATAGAACAGGCCGACGATAAAGGAACCAATGCCGAAGGGCAGGGTCAGCAGGGTCTGGATCAGACCGAGGATGGCGTTCTCGGCCCAAACAAAGATGGGGCCGACGGCAACGAGCGTCACGAGCACGGTCACGAACACCGAGACAAGCGGGGTCACAAAGAGGTCGAACATCTCGGGGACAACCTTGTGGAGACGCTTCTCGAGGAAGGCGAGAATGGCGCAGGCGATAACGATGGGAATCACATGGCCCTGATAGCCGACCCACTCAAAGCTGTACACGCCGGGGATGACGGTGACCATGGTCTGCACGCCCTCGGAGGCAACCGTGTAGGCGCTCTGCAGCGAGGAGTTGATGAACGCACCGCCGACGACGGCACCCAGGTACGGGTTGGCGCCAAAGGCCTTGGCGGCGGAGTAGCCGATCAGAATCTGCAGAATGCCGAAGGACGTTCCCGAGACCAGGTCGGCGATCTTGTAGATAAAGTTATTGGTGTCGAGCGCGATAAAGCCGTTGGAGGCCATAAAGTTGAGGGCGCTCATGATTCCCAGCAGCAGGCCCGAAGCCACGATGGCGGGGATGATGGGGACAAAGACGTCGCCGAGTACCTTAATGGCGCGCATAAAGATGTTCTGCTGCTGCGCCGCGGCCTCCTTGACCTCGGCCTTGGTGGCAGCCTCGACGCCACTAAGCGCGATGAACTCCTCGTAGACCTTGTTGACAGTGCCGGTGCCAAAAATAATCTGAAGCTGGCCCTGAGCCTCAAAGACGCCCTTGGCGCCGTCGACGTTCTCGATGGCCCCCTTGTTAACCTTGGCGTTATCGGCGATCACCAGGCGAAGACGCGTAGCGCAGTGCGCGGCCGAAACAACGTTGTCGGCGCCACCGACGTTGTCGAGCACCTCTTGGGCTGATTTGCGGTAGTCCATGACTTCCCTTTCCTCCAACGGGTGCATTCGCACCCGGCCATCTTTGACACTTATACTGTAATCGTTTTCAGTTTCATAATTCTGTAATCGTTTTCATAATAGGGTGAACGGTAGGAAAAAGCCGGCGAAAGGTAGTTTTAAGGCAAAAACAGGCGACTCAGAGGCAGACAGACGTGCCCAAAACCTAGACATTCATAAGCTGATGGCCGAGCTTGAGCGTCTTGAGACCGCTCTCCCCCTCCACGCCATCGAGCGTGTTGAGCAACATATTGGTCGCCTCGACGCCACTGGTCAGGTAGCCATAGTGCACGGTGGGAATGCCGCCCGTCAGCGCGCGCAAAAACGCGTTGTCACCAAAACCGCTTACGCGGTGCATGCCCTCGCCCACGCCGCGAACCTCATCGATGGCACGCAGCGCACCCGCCGCCATGGTGTCGGTCGCGCAGGCGATAAACGAAACATCGGGAGCGGCGGAAAGCAGTTCACGCGCCGCACCATAGCCCGAGTCGAGCGTAAAAGACCCCTGGCGAATCAGGCTCGGATCAAGCGCCACGCCCGCGGCGCGCAAGCCAGCCTCAAAACCGCGACGGCGGTCATAGCCAGCAGCGCGGTCCTCCTCGGTAACTCCAATGTAGGCAATCTTGCCATCCACGCGACCCGCAAGCGCATGACCCAGCTCAAAGGCGGCCTCGTAATCGTCGTGATAGACGCACGCCGCGCCCTCAACATTCTGACCGATCAGCACGATGGGCACGCGGCACGACTCAATCGCCCGGCGATGCTCGTCGGTAACCATGGTTGCCACCAGCACAATGCCATCAACCGGGTGGTTTTGGAATAAATCGAGGTATTCGAGCTCGCGATCGGCCGCGTTGTCGGTATTGGCAAGCAGCATCTGGTAGCCACGGCGACCGAGCACCTGGCCAATGCCGGCGGTAATGCGGCTCACGGATTCCGAGTTAATCTTAGGTACGATGACGCCGATGAGCTTGGTGGAACCGGTGCGCAGCGCGCGAGCCTGGCTGGACCGCACGTATCCGGTCAGCTCAATCGCCTGCTTAATGCGCTCGGCCTTGTCCGTCGATATGTAGCCACCGTTGAGGTAGCGCGAGACGGCGGCGCTCGAAACGCCCGCCAACTCGGCCACATCTTTCATCTTTACCACGAGTACCCCTGTCGTTGAAATCGCTTTCACCATAATACCCGTGCGGAGCTACATGCGTGTCGCAAGACGGGACGTCACGGTCAATTTAGCTGTCGCAGCACGGGCATCGCAGGGCTTCAACTAGAAACGTCGAAATATAAGTTCCGAATCAGTCAAACTACCGATTCGACGCCCCGTTACATTTGCAAGAGGTGGCATGCAAAATCCAACTCGAGAACAACTTACTCACTTTGGAAAGACGCATCGCTGTCCGCTGCCAATTCCGAAGGAAGAATTGCCGGCAGCGTCAAAGCCCCCATGGGCGAAAGTCCAGTAACGACCATCAGATAGCTCTTAGCGTGACCATACGCCATGGAAATCGCATTAGAGAGAAGATAACGGCGCCTCATTCGAATAACTGGAAATGACCTGAGGAATGATTTTGATACCCAACGCAAGCTCAAACTTTGCGATTGTTTTCAGCGTCATGTTGGGCTGAGAATTCAACAATTTCGAAAGCGACTGAAGACTCACGCCCATACGCTTTGCCAGCTCACTTTTACTCAAGCCCGAGCGCTGCATCTCGCGATGAACAATAAACTCAATATCTAGTGCGTGCTCATAGGCACGGGTTTCGCTCGTTTCCGTTTCCGCGTAAAAGTCTGATAAATCGACCTTAACCATTACAAGTCTCCGTTTCGTAAGCGGGCAAAAAAAGCCGACGCTATGACTCCAAAAGCTGCTTTGCTATCGGGGCCAACTGTTTTGCGCGTTTAATTTCTTTGGAAATATTTACCGAGCCTTGATGGCCCTTAAACCAAAAAAGCAAAACAATCTTGTCCACGCCTTGGCAAATCGCGTAGACCATTTCTCGATTAACCCCATCAAAACCCTTGAGTTCGTATAGTCCAATCTTAGGATCGATACATCGAAGCTTTGACGTTCCACTGACATCCTTTAGCCCGTAGTCATAGACTTTTGAAATCTGATTGATCATTTTACGGGCGGTAAACTTCGTTTTAGGATCAGACATCATCTTCTGAAATTGAGAGTTCTCAGGGGAGGTAGTTAGTTCCAAAAAGGTCGTCCCTCGGGATCAGCATATTCGACAAGTTCATAGTCACTAACCAAAGGCCACCCCCTCCGCCTCAGATAAAACCAAATGTGGTTAACTTATAGGTTAAGTTTAGCCAAATTCAAATACATGGCAAGCCCCAAGCCGAGTTCAAGCAATCTGCATTATTGACTCAGAGAAATGTAGGAAAGAAGCGGCAGAAACTACATTGGCAAATAAGGCCCTCAGCGAAGTGCCCAAACTTTTATGGTGACCAACAACATACCAAGATAGACGAAGGCAAGGCACGCAACCGCCCAGTCACCGTCGCCGGACTTGGTCTCATCGCCAGGCTTTTCTTCGCTGCCAGGCTTCGTGTCGCCCGCGGGATTACCGCCAGTGGGTTCATCGGTACCAGGCTGAGTCTCCCCCGCAGGCGGCTGGGCGCTTGTGGGTTCAATTACCACATGCTGCGCTACGGCCCCGCTGGCGTCCATCACGCAGGCGGCACCAAAGGCCCCGCCCGCCGGCGCCATAAACTGCGCGGACGTAAGTGAGCCGCTCTCGCAGGCAACACCCCCGCTGGCGCCGGTCGCACCCACCCAAGAAGCGTCCACGGCAAACTGGCCATCGGAGGCGTACACGCCAAAGAAGCGGCAGTCATCGCCCGATCCACTGCTAGCAGCAACGACATGCGCGCCACCCCGCACGGTAACGGTAGCCCCGCGCACGCCGGCTACCGAGGCATCGTTCATGCCCTTGCCGTCTGCCCAAGCTTCGACCGAACATCCGTCGATTACCAGCGCGCCCAGTGTAAAGACGCCGCACTGCGAACCCGTCGCGCGCAACGAGCCCGTGCCGCAAAGCGTAAGGTTGCCCCACACCTCAAGACCGCTCGTGCACATGTCCGCATCCTCGGCCTGCGCCTCGTCCAGAACGTTTTGGCCCACCAGCGTTACCGCCAGATCGCCTTCCGCGCCAATGGCCTCGCCCGCGTAGCCATTAAGCTGCAGATGGTCAGCATCAATCCAGGCCCAGCCGGGGCCCGAGACACCCGGCTCGTCATAGGTCTGGCCCGCGATGGTGAGGCTATCCGCACCCGCGGCCTAAGAAGACCCGCCCAGCAAAACGCATAGGCAGGCCACAGCAGCAAACAGAATCTGATGACGATGATGACTGGACAAAACGACTGACATGACCGCCCCAATCCCTACGGAAAGCCAATAGAGGCGCCCTTGCCCGTTCGCCCCGCGGCATCGGCGGCACCCTCGGCACCCGCGGGCCCCGCTACATACAGCAGTTGGACCCGGCGACCCGCGCACGTACGAAAGACCGAACTCAGCAGCTCGATATCGCCCACGGTATCGGTATGCGGGGTAAGGTAATTAGACAGGTAGACCACGCGGTCGAACTCGTAGGCCTGCTCCAAGTGCTGAAGCAGCTCTTTCCACGAGGCATGAGGCGACGACTCATCGCGGTGCGCATCCTTGGCGGCTACAACCTTAACGTGGTCCCCGGGGAATGCCTTGGCGCAAAAGTCATTGTCAACATATGCGGTGTTGCCAACAACCAGCACCTCCATGGCGTTCCCCTCCCCAAAATTCTTACTTTTGCCAAAGTCAAACACGCGTATTGTACGCTGCCAACGCATATGTCCAAAATCCTTAAGGCTGTTTTAAGAACATCTTTAGAGGGAGGAGACAGCTTTGATTGGACTAGAGGGCAAAGCCTCGAGCGTCTGCTTCATGTTGGAACCCCTCAAAAGAGAGTTATTGTCCCGCGCGACATAAACCCAGCTATCCTGATATGAGCCAACGGGAGCAAGGAACGTAAGGAGCTCCAAGAAACCAATAACGTCCGTACCGTATTTTTTAGAAAACTTGCGCGCCAGATCATACTTTTTCTGCTGCGTTACCCTACCCGAACAATCGGACAAAGCATGCTCAAGGTTGCGTGACATATATGCAGCTTTGAAAGGAATCTTCCTTTTATTACAGGTCAGCTCATGCGTCCTAGATAACGTCTTAAGACACGAAGATTTACATTGATTTCTCTGACGCAGCGAGGCGACGTTCGACGTTTCGATTCTATCTTCAAAATAGGAACAACGAGGCTCATCTTCATCAAAGACAACCAGCGAATCATCGATAAATGCACCATCGGTATCGGACAGCAGCACAATGGCGTCTAAATCGGTGACACGTAGCTTGTCCTTAGCGAGAAATTCCTTTACAGCATCAACCAGCCGCTTCTTAATAGTCGAAGCGGGATTTCCCGCACCGAGAGCATGTACCGATGTGATGTCGCCGCGCACAATCCCAAAACGAGGACCAGGATGTTCCCCGCTTGCAAACAAACTTGTAAGAGCACGGCCCAATGCGAGCTCATCAGTTTCACCTTCAACGATAAAGAGAACGAACTTGGTAGCACCCATTACTCGTCTCCATCCAAGCAGAGCGCGGCATCGATCGAGTACCTGTCCGTAGAATCGTACAAACGCTGTCCGCTATCGCCAAGGCTAATCGCGCGCAAGTACTGATCACGCATGTTATTGGTGGGCTTAACGCCCTTAAAGCGAACAAACCTATTATCAGGATCTGCAGTGGTGAGAAGAATCTCCGATGCCGGCAGCAATTCAAGAACACGTAGGTTGTGGGCAGTAAACAAGAGCTGGCCCTTGCCAAACGACTCAAGCACGGAAAGAAGCTGCCCCAAGAGGAATTCGAATACGCCCGAGTCGAGCTCATCAATTGCAAGGAATGCGTCGGAGTACGAATGGACTTCCATAAGGCACAGCGAGAAAGAAATGAGTTTTCTTACGCCCTCAGATTCACAGCGCAGTGGAATCTCGACCCCATTGCGGCAAGAAAGAAACTCGACTTGCTTAGCAGGTGAATCGCCCTTATCAAGAAGCTGAGAGCCGACAACTTTAACCTTGATGGAAAGGCCCGGTACAAGCGTACCGATCAATTCGCTCACACGCTTAATCGCAGACGAAACGGCTGGGAAATCATCATCCTTTATAACAGCGGGCTTAAAAAGATTGACAGAAAGATGGCCCTTCTGCCCAAACACGCGATTATCGATAATATCCATCGATAGCACGTTTAAGCTGCAAGTTGCATTTGCCAACGTCGTAAACACATTGACTCGGTAACGGAAATAAAACCCAAGCTCGGCGAGTAGACAATAAAGCGGAGTGAGAATCTCTTGATGAGCACTCTTGAAAGAAGCCGATTGCAGCTTGTACACAGCCTCATTAATCTGCAATTGCTCCGGAGGTTCCTCCTGCAAATATAGATTGAAATCGCAGGCATAAAGCGAAATCATATATTTGACAGTCTGTATGGAAAGCATGGGAGACATGTTGCCCCGCTGAAGAACACCCAACGAGACAAGCATTGACATCTTGAGCTGCTGATTCGCGTTCAAAAGATGGGACCAGCGATTTCTGGGCAGAACCGCCGTGGCAGACTCGGGTGCCTCTTGAACAAGCTCTATGAGAGTCCTCTTAGACCCCCATTTGTCTTTATCGACATTAAATTGTTTTACAGCCATTTTTTCGTGCGAAATCCAGACCGAGGCTGCTCTACGCGAAAAAGTGACGGTGTAGAACGTAAGAAATGATTCATCCGTGGTATCAATGTTAAACTCAATGTCTATTGAAAAAGAGTCTTTGCCAGGATAAAAGTAGTCGAGGACTTTCTGCCTGTCATATGCGGCACCCGTCATCAGGGTTTTGACCAGATCAATCGCTTCAATTACAGAAGTCTTACCGGAGCCATTTTGACCATAAATGCCTATAACGTCCGCCCCGGGCACAAAGGCAGAGCCGGGCTTCGATTTCGTAAAGGCAATCTCGCCAAAGCCAATATTCTTAAAATCATGCAACGCGATCTGAACAATACGAACCATCAGCAGTCTCCTAGCGTGGAAGTTGCTGATAATCATACTAGATATCGATATATTTTTGCGAATTAGTTATAAATTATTCCGAAATCTAGAAATGATTATCCTCGAAAGTCTTGCTTAACGAATTGTTTTGACGGTCGATCGACCGCAAAGATGGCTAAAACCAGAAGTATGCGGCAAAATCAAGACAGGTCGACCACGCCAAGTGGCGACAACGCGTTTACCTGCGGTTTCTTTGTGCGATAAAGGTGGTGTGCTCGGGGGTTCCGGAATTTGCCGCATACTTTCGAAAGCTACGATAAAAAACCGAGCGCTCTAAGCAGGAAAGCGCAACGAAGTCTTTACCAAAAACAGTCCCTTAAACGCAAAAAACGCCTTTCGGCGGTTCCAACGTACCAAGCCGGACGTACCGTCGCAAGGCCTCTTCAGAGTTGGGACTTTAGGGAAAAGCAAATCCCAGTTCCTCCTTTACCGGGGAACCGTCGCGAATTAGGGCTGAGCAACAACGCGTCAGTAAAGTTACGTGTGAGCAGAAAACCACACGCAATTTCGTCTTTTCTCAATTGAGATGTAAGTTTAGACAGGCCGAATCTTACATACAAACAAAAAAAGAGGGCCGACGCATCAACGCTCTTCAGGTGTCGCCCGAAGGCTTCCACCGTAATTGACCTTGTTTTAGTCAGAGACAATTGCTTGTCGACAGGCCGGCCATAGGTGGAACCACCAATAACAGCATCATAAAAAATAGGGGATGCCCTCCCTTAGGAAGGAACCCCCTTGCAAAACTTCGGCCAATGAAAGGCTTCCGTTTTTTGTTGTGAGTTTAGTTTAGATCAATTTAGGCATCTAAGGCGTTGCGACAAAGCTCGTCACAGATTCATCGTTAATCAGCGTCCACTGGAAACCACGCACTAATCACCTTCGTGAGGAAGTCAAATCCAGTAGACACCTGAAGATTGCCCCGATAGTAATCGACATGCCTATTCATTCTTTTAACGAATACCGCTAAGCTCTTTGCACGATGTTCCGAAACGCCTTGTGAAGCAAGTTTCCTGTGCGCATAGAGCGTAGTAACAATCTGCTGAATACGATCATTGCTCATCTTTGATTTTCGCTGGTCGAGACCAAGGCCGGGTATGGTCGACAGTTCCCGCGTTACAACGTAGCTTGGCTTATGAAGAGGCTTATCGGCACGTAGGTTATTTAGAATGCAGCTATTATGAGCGCAGGCATTTCTCAATGACTTTACCGCTTGAAGAATATAAAACTCGTTACGCATCTCGCGGTCATTGAACCTTTGGGCGCAAAACTTATAGAAGTAGAGAAACGAGCCGAAGGAGATGACTTCGATAAAAGCCCATGCGGGGAATTCGAAATCAGCGTACCTGGCAATCAACCCACCAGTGTAGGGGCTGTTCTTGCATCTAAGAATCTCGTCCTCGAGCGAATTGCACGGCGTTCCATCAGGTTTCGTGCCATCATAGGAGGAAATGAAATCCGAAACGACCGCATAGCCGTCCTCCCCCTCCGTCTCGATACACTTCAAGAGTTTAACCTTTGCAAAATGCTCCACATCAAGCGTAAGCGGCAACATTTCATAACGAAGAAGCATGTCTACAATCGACAAATCGACCAGCATCTTGAAATCTAGATTTGCATACTCTCCTTTGCGGGTTCCTTCTTCGACTTTAGGAAACCCAAGTCGATACGCGCGCAGACGAAAATAGTTGCTGTTCTTCTCCAGATAAGCTCTGGCATCGTCTTCGCTCATCAGCGAGGAATGGACACCTCTCGATTTGAGATGATCAATCTGCTCGGACGCCGTAAGCCACGGCTTTCTATTGGCGTCGGTCATCAGATCTCCAATCTCATACATAGGCTCGGACCTTAATAGTAACGCGCTAAATCGATGAAGCAAAAGGAGACAGACGTGGGCACTCACAACAAAATTACAGCAAAACGAAAATGTGACCCAACCCCTCGCTTTGCCGTCGTGTCATTATGATAATTGACAACGTACAACAATGAGGAGCCCGAGCAGAACTCAAGTAGACGGGAACAACGTGCAATCAATCGAACCTCTAAAAACCACGGACGATCTTGGCGAAGGCAAAGGCGGCATTTGGAAGAAGTGGCCTTGGAAAGACCTAGATCACTATGAATTAATGTCTGATCTTATTCTTAAGGCTAACTACAGCATTCAGGACTTTAATGATGCCATCAAAGACGGGTTTTCTCCCAACATTAAGGACACCGTATTTCTGGTAGCACTCGCCACCTGGATTAAAGATGCATACTGGCAGATTAATTGCACTTGTTTGAAAGAAGAAATTAAAACCAAATTCGAGTTCTCAAGACAGAATGAACTCACAGAGGCGCGTAATTATCTTGAGGCGGTTCGCTCAATCGTAATTGCACACCCCTTAAATTCGACGAGGCATGAAGAATACGGCTTTGGTCCAGCGGGGCGAATTTGTATTGATGTGCGAAGGAAAAGCTTTCTCGACTCATATCCGGGCGCAGTAATCTATCGCATCACACCAAGAGGATTCGAAAAAACCGACAATGTCAAGGACAACGAAATCGCGCTAATGACTTGTCGCAGCACTCAAGCAGAAATAGGCAAGCTACATTTTGAAAAATGTTGCCTAGACATGTGCGATATCCGCAACTCAGCTCAAGTCTACATTGATGCATTATACGAACTCGATCGACATCTCGGTCGACTAAGAAAAACTTCGAAACATGAGCGTGATCTTCTCTAGCGAATTAACCTTCGCTCAACCGCAATTGCATTTCGAGCATCCTTTAGATGCTTCTGTGCCTTTCGGTGTATATCTTTTAATTGCTTAACTGGATCAACATCAACTTCATCATAAACATGGGTCATATCGCCATCAACACATGCAACAAAGGAAGAGCCGCCCAGCTTGCCGACTGCTTTGCTGTGTTGTAATAGCAAACTTTGCATATCCTTACGAGCGGCGCGCATTCTAGGCTCAGCACATTTCAGGAAATGACAGAATAATTCAATAACAAGTTCATTGTACCTCATGTTTGTATATCGAAAACAAAGATACGGACAATCGGATGAATCATGATCTTTGATTTTCGAAATTGTCTTGTTTAGAAAAGCGCGAAGTTTTGGCGAGGTATTGTATTCGCGCATATCAACAATTTGATCAAGATCAAATCTGACCCTAGTCGCATCATTTTCCCTGACAAGCGAAACAACGGTTTGACCATGCTGAACTGGATTTCGAATCTCATACATAAAAACATAGAGGCCACCTTGGTCATACCAAGAAGAAGGTAGTTTCCAATAGTCTTTATATAGTTCTTTATTTGAACCTCGGTCATACTTCCGCATAACTGCCTGCATTCTATCGACAAGACCACGGGCTGCGGAAACATAATTTCCAAAGGCAGCGTTAACGACAGTCCTCTCGCCAAAACCCCCATTGGCAAAGCCGTCAGGTAAGAAGTCAAACTGATCGCATGGAACCAAGCGCCTCAGTTCACCATAGTTCCATCGAAACTGTTCATACAGTTGGTTAACCTCCCAAAATGACCGCACAACGTCGTCATACTCTTTCACTATGGTTACAGAATCCCCCTCGAGATACTCAATCTTTGAGAGCGCTTTCTGAGCTTCGACACTCACCGATTTGAACGGCAAAACATGGACTAGATCTGCCAAGGGAATCCCCCCAATAGAGCAATAGCCATACCTGCGGCAATTAACAATGTCCCTAGCAAGGCGAACACTAGGGATGCTAACACCAAACGCCAACGGTTTTGTGGACATGACAAATGGAGTCGACGCGGGTCTTAACTTCTTGACCACCCAGTTAACTCGAAATAACACAGCCCGGGCAAACGCCACACACCACTCCCGGCACGAGGGTCCAGCCTAGCGCCATTACCTTGGTAGCAAGCACCCCGAACGCACAAAGCGGCCCGGGACATCACTGCCCAAGAAATGAAACACCATGCCCAACAACGACATCGTCTACCTGCTAAAGTTCGCCCCCAAGGAGGCATACATCGTCGACCTGCTGAATGGTCACCTCTACATGAACGCGGCCGGCTACTACCATGGTCTGCCTGGTGAGCAGGGCGATCCGCTCGAGGCTTCCATAGCTCCCGGGGTGTGCCTCTACAGAAATGCCTGCCAGCCCATCTACTGCATGTACACGGTCCGCGAGAACGATATCGTCGACAACACCGTGAAAATCCCGATGCGCATGATCCAGGAGTTCGGGTGCGCGGACGGGCGGATCGGTATTGTGCAGTACGACAGCTTCGCGCGCCTCGCCGACAGACACATAGCCGACGACGGAAGCATCTACGCTCACGGCCCCATCTCCTACGGCGTCCCCGGGCCAAAACTGATCCGCGAGATCTTTGAGGGCATCCCGCACAATCTCGTTATCAAAACGCCCAAGTACGCATATCAGAAGGAGTATCGAATCATCGGGTCGCGACCGGTCGAATGTCCCCTTTTACCAGACGAGGATCACACCGACCGCAGAATTGAAAACTACGCCCATGCAGAGCTTGACCTAAGCAGCAGCCTCGCAGACTTTTCCTGGAAGGCTTCGGTGCCGAGCCTCGAAGAGTCGCAAGACGGCCTCATGCTGGAGCTCCCGCATCGCGTATAGCCAACGAAGCGCGGGCGGGACGCCACCAATGGGCAACGTCCCGCCCGCTCTGCGCGATCTCATGCGCATCCAACTTGTAGGGTAAATTCATCACTCGCGTCGATTACGACCCCAATATTTCCTTAGGAAACACGCTCGGCAAATCGTTAACGCCCATAGCGAAAAGCACCTTTGCGCTGGCATCGTTGCTGAGCTCGTCACTCAACTTAAGTGCATCAAGCAGTATGTTTCGGCGTAACATCTTATAGTCATCCTCAGTCAGCACTAGCTCAAGATCGCTTAAAACCCCTACTAGATTGACATCGCGAGACGGAGACACCTTCGCGCAGAACAGACGCTCGTCATGCGCGCAGATGTTTCGAAAATCTTTGATGTGATCGTATGCGAGCCTTAGCCTTCGGGGGCTGATGCGCTTATCGACTTCATGCGTCTCGGAATAGAGATCGGAAAACGACTTGGCAATGGAATTTCTCATGCTTTCTGGTTGAAACTCGTAAAACTTGAACGTCTGACCAAGCATCAAATAATTCATAAGAATCCATACCGGCGTATTGTCATGATTATTCTCATAATGCCGAATGTAGTCCCTTTTATAATCGCTTTTCCATTTTTGAGACCTACATAGCACCTTCTCGAAATCACCAATAAGCGTGTCGATCTTTTTTCGATAACTAGCATCGGCACGGTAGGATCTTCTATCCAGATATGCTTCCGGGCTATCTTTATGGGCCATCGCGAAACGATAAGAACAGACGGTTTTAAGCACTGCTTCCGCCTTGTTAAAGTACTCAAACATGAGCAGACGCAATGAACGGTCAAATTCGAATAAACGATATATATCAGAAAACTTCGTACCTTTTACGAATAGCTCGTGGCAAGAATCTCCACACTGGTCGAGAAACAAATCCTTGTAGCCGTTAATAACCGGATAGTATCCCTCGCGTTCCAAAACTAAACGAGTATTGTTATCGCATTCGAGTCCACGGCTTTCAAGAATAGCAATCTGCTCATCAATAGATTTAAATGGTTTATCCATTTGGGCCCCTTAAACGCGAAAACCGCCTTTCGGCGGTTCCCACGGACCAAGCCGGACGTACCGTCGCAAGGCCTCATCACAACGATTACTTTAAGGGAGAACTCGGGGTTCGTCAATCTGATATCGCCAATCTGAGCGGGACCGACATATGTCAGCGCTGAAAGGTCGTTATTAGCTGACAGCAGCCGACACTCCCCTGCCCGGAAACAGCCCCCGGAACGCTCCACAGACATGCAACCCCGGCGCCGAGGGCGATCACAACCCCAGCAAGCGCCAGGCGCGCACCATTCCCGCACGAGGGCCCCGCCTGACACCCTTACCTTGGTAGCAAGCAACCCGGACACACAAAGCGACCCAGAGCATCACTACCCAAGAAAGGAAACACCATGTCCAACAACAACATCGCCTACCTACTAAAGTTCGCATCCAAGGAGGTGTACATCGACGACCTGCTGAACGGACATCTCTATATGAATGCAGCCGGCTACTATCATGGCCTGCCTGGCGAACAGGGCGATCCGCTCGAGGCGTCCATGGTCCTCCCGGCATGCATCTACGGCAATTACCGTCTGCCCATCTACTGCATGTACACGGTCCGCGAGAACGACATCGTCGACGGTTCTGTCCAAATCCCGAAGCGCATGATCCGGGAGTTCGGATGTGCAGACGGATGGATCGGCATCCTGCGGTACGACAGCTTCGCGCGCCTTATAGACAGCCACACCACCGGCGGCGAGGAGGTATACGCCCACGGCGCCATCTCCTATGGCATCCCCGGACCAAAGCGGATCGAGGAAATTTTCCAAGGCACGATCTGCAACCTACTTATCAAAACACCCAAGTACGCTTACCAGCAGGAATATCGAATCATCGGGTCGAACCCGGTCGAGTGCCGCCTGAGGCCCGATACCAAGCACCCTGGATGCAAAATCGAAGAATATGGCCACGCAGAGCTGGATCTGGGTAGCCAACTCACAGGCTTTTCTTGGAAGACGCCCGTGTCGAGCCTCACGGAGGAACAACACAGACTCGCACTGAAGCTTCCGCAGCACGCATAGACAACCCAACGCATGCCGCATAGCCGCCAGATGGGGAAACAGAAAGCCACCGCCCCTCCCCTCCCCAACATCCCCCAAAAAGTTCGCTGATGTAGACTGGGGTTCCCGTAAAATAAACTCAACAAAATATGTGCGGAGTGCTGGCCTGGAGCTGCCTTCGGACCCTATTGGCTGCTCACCGAGAGGCTCCGCTATGAAACGACCCCTTTACTACCTGCTCTGCGCGATCGCGTGCACGTCCATGATCGGCGCGACGATGCCCATGGCAGCCATCGCGGAAGCCATCCAGCCTCAAGCAGCCGCCGAGCAGCAGGCACAAGCCGACGCCACGAACAGCGACACAGCCAAAGCTGAAGACGACAGCAGCACAAATGCGGCAGCAGATACCGTAGAGAACGGCACCGCAACGTCCACCGGTACCAGCGCCGTCAACACGGAAAGCGCCGACGGCACCAATGACGGCACCGCCGCCGCAACAGACACAGCCACCCCGGCAGCCCCTACCCCCCAACCATCCCTCCGCGCCCAAGCCAACGGCACACCCGAGGCAATCTCCACCACGTCACAAACCGGCTACGCCCACTCCGCCACCGCAACCCAAAACGGCGTCACCTTCACCGTCTCGTGGAACGATGCCCCCGCGGGCACCGCGACGACCTTCCACGTAACCCAAACCAACGGCTCGTCCCAGGCCAAGGCGCGCATGGACGTGCCCACCTACTGGGACGGCGGCAGTCAGGAAAGCGTCTGCGACCCGTCGCGCCCGGCATGGGCCAGCTACTACAGCCTGGGCACCGCAGGCCACGACTTTACCTTCGACTTCACGGCATCGGGCACGTACCGCATCTACTTCTACTTTATGGACAACGACAGATACGACCCCCAAAACGACAAGGGGATCTACTACCTGCGCACCACGGCGGAGGTGACCGTAAACGACGCCGCCCGCCCAAGTGTCACGCAGATCGTCAACGACGCCGTGGCCCAGTGCAGGCAACAGACAAACGGCTCGGAATACGACATGGCGCTGTGGCTCCACGACTGGACGCTCGACCAGCCGGGGTACGACCACAGCCTCGACTGGTGCTCGGCCGAAAGCGGCCTCACGCGCCACCAGGGCACCTGCGAGAGCTACCAGCGCATCTACTCCAAGCTCCTTGACGCAGCGGGCATCGCCAACGGCCGCATCACCGGCAACGGCCACACCTGGAACGCCGTAAAGATCGACGGCAAATGGTGCCAGATGGACCTAACCTGGGACGACACCAGCGACAACTGGTACGGAGAGATCGCGTCGAAAATGTTGGTGTAAGGGCGGCGCCCTAGCGCCCGTTTAACGAAGAACGGCCTTCGTCCTAGAATCTGAAATCACCACAACAACAGGTTCTAGGAAAGGACGAAGGCCGCTATGGAAATCTTATCAGACCCGACGCCGGACATGCTCGCCATGCCCCGGTTCGACGACGGCGCCATCGACATGCAGGAGCTGCTCAGGCGCCTCGCCGAGCAGGTCGTGAACGCCGTGATGGACGCGGAGGCCGACCAGCTGTGCGGCGGCGGGGCGAACAGCCGGAACGGCTACCGCGAGAGGTCGCTCGCCACCTGCGTCGGCACGCTGACGCTGCGCATCCCCAAGCTGCGCTCCGGCAGCTTCTTCCCTGAGGACGTGCTCGAGCGCTACCAGCGCGTCGACCGCGCCCTCGTCGCCGCCGTGGCCGAGATGTACGCCACGGGCACGAGCACCCGCAAGGTGCAGAGGGTGGCCGAGAAGATGGGCGTCTCCAGGCTCTCCAAGGACCAGGTGAGCGCCATCGCGTCTAGCCTGAACGCAGACATCGAGGACCTGTGCGGAAGGCCGCTCGGCGGCTCGCCGGTGCCCTACGTCTGGCTCGACGCCACCTACGTCAAGTGCCGCCGCGGGGGCCGCGTGGCGTCCACCGCCGTTGTCACCGCCATCGGCTGCGACGCGGGCGGCTGGAGGCGCGTCCTGGGCGTCGACGTGGTGGATACCGAGTCGTACGACTCGTGGCTCGCCTTCCTGCGGACGGTCCGCGGCCGCGGCGTCTCCGGGGCGGAGCTCGTCGTCTCGGACGCCCACCCGGGCCTCGTCCGCGCCCTCGGCGAGGTCTTCCAGGGCGCCGCGTGGCGGCGCTGCGCCGTCCACCTCATGCGCGACTGCATGCGCGAGGCCGGCTCCTGGCAGCTCAGGCGCCGCGTGGGCAGGATCGTGTCGCAGGTGTTCCGCGCCCGCGACGCCGCCACGGTGGCGGCCATGTACCACGCGGCGTGCGACATGCTGGAGGGGTGCTGCCCGAGGGCCGCGGCGGTGCTTGAGGAGGCCGAGCCCGACGCCCTGGCCTACCTCGACTTCCCTCCGACCCACTGGAAGCGGTTGCGCACCAACAACGTGCACCGATAATTCGAACCTGCCCGGGGTTACACGCCTGTCATTCCGGACATAGCATGCGCTTAGGCATCCGGTGACCCCACAACGATCTGACGTTCAGGCTGTCTTTCTCCTGACCTGTCCCGGCTGCCTGCGCGCACGAGGCGGAGCCTGCGTGACCTGATAGAAGCATGGGGCAGAAACGCGCTCACATCCTGCGTCCCGTCGGTGCACTGTCCGCGGCCCCGCCATCGCGCGAAGATGATACACCGAGAGGTCGCGTTCGGCGATGTTAGCGTCGGATTATTTTAGCCAAATATAGTCGGCCGAG
>NZ_QRQS01000007.1:123613-159987 GCF_003475605.1 Collinsella sp. AF31-11 | reverse complement strand
AGCCTCCCATTTCTCATGTCCAAGAAATGGGAGGCAGTTCACACAAACGTGAGGCGGGCCGTTTTCGTTTGAGCAATCATGCAGCGATGTGATGGGGCAAACTAATCCACGCGCTTGTCGCCCATAAAGAAGAGCGCCACCGTACCAGGTCCGGTATGCGAGCCAATCAGAGTACCGATGTTATTGATCTCAATCTTGCCTTTAAGCTGCGGAATCTGTTCCTCGATCAGCGCCGCAACTGCTTCGGCATCCTCGCGGCACGCCGAGTGCGACATGATGCACTTACCCGAATAATCCGCACCGTCCTGCACGTGTGCCATCATGGTCTTAGCCATCTCGGAAATCGCGCGCTTCTTAGTGCGAATCTTCTCACGTGGCGACAGCCCACCTTCGCAATCGACCGTCATAAGCGGGCAAATCTTAAGCGCCGTGCCGATGATCGCGCTCGCAGCCGAAATGCGACCGCCGCGCAGGTAGCTCGACAGATCGGTCGAGAAGAACCAGTGGTGCAGGTTGAGCTTGTGCTCCTCGATCCAGGCAGCCGTCTCGTCGAGTGAAGCCCCGCTATCGCGCACGTCGGCGGCACATTCCGCCAGCAGGCCAAAGCCCGAAGACGCCGCCAGCGAATCGATGACGCGCACCTTACCGCCCTGGGGATAGCGATCGGCGAGCATCTGCGCCGCAACGCAAGCCGAGCCATACGTACCCGAAATACCCGACGACAACGTCAGGTGCAGCACGTCTTTACCCTCGGCAACAAGCGGCTCCCAAAACTCCTCGTACTCACCCACGCTCACCTGAGACGTCTTGGGCATGGCGCCCGCGGATATCTGGGCAAAAAACTCGTCCGGCGTAATCGACTGATACAGATCGTCCGTATAGACAACATCGTCGATCTCGTAATGAAAACACACGACAGGGATATTGCGCGATTCAAAGAACTCCCGAGTTCGATCGGCGGCGGATTCACAGGTCAGGACAAAATCACTCATATGAGGCTCCTTACTCATTGCTGCGCAAATTATCGCACAGTGAGCCTATATACGGTACATATGTCCACTATTTACCAAATCGAACCAATAATAGCGAACATCTTTACCACCATCGTCTCCACCGACCCCACGCATAAATATCTGAGAAAACACCTTCTGTCGTCTCCACTCAACCGCCATATCTACCTCCACTAAATCGATTTACCAAACCGTTCGGCTAACAATTCGGCCGCCCATCCCCAATCGAAACAAAAGCGGCGCATACTGATAAACGTTTGACGCTGTTTATCAGTTTTACCAACCCCATCGGAAGGTGTTTCATGGTCGCATTCGATCGCAATCCGCAAGACTTCAAGTATCTGCGCCTGCTGTCGAAACAATTTCCCACCGAGCAATCCGCGTTTACCGAGATCATCAATCTCTCGGCCATCCTCAACCTGCCCAAAGGCACCGAGCATTTTATGAGCGACGTGCATGGCGAGTACGAAGCCTTTATGCACATCCTCAACAACTGCTCGGGCGTCGTGCGCGAGCATGTCGACGAGATTTTTGGCGGCACGCTTTCCTTTGACGAAAAGGGCGAGCTGTGCACGCTCATCTACTACCCGCACGAGAAGATCGAGCTGGTCCGCAGCCAGCGCGAGGACTCGCCCACCTGGTACAAGACGATGCTTGACCAACTCATTGTGGTTGCCCGCTCGCTTTCGAGCCGTTATACGCGCTCCAAGGTGCGTAAGGCCATCCCACGCGATTACGCCTATATCATCGACGAGCTGCTGCACACGCACCCGGACGAGAACAACTATCGCGTGCGCTATCACGAGCGCATCGTGGAGTCCATCCTGGAGACCGCAAGCGCCGACGACTTTATCGAGTCGCTTGCCTCGCTCATCAAGCGCCTGGCCGTCGACCACCTGCACCTGGTGGGCGACATCTTCGACCGCGGTGGCGGCGCGGCCAAGATTATGGACCGCCTGCTCACCTACCATTCACTCGACATCCAGTGGGGCAACCACGACCTGCTGTGGATGGGCGCCGCTGCCGGCGAGCCCGCCTGCATCGCCACGGTGCTGCGCAACAACCTGCGCTACGACAACTACGAGATTCTCGAAAACGACTATGGCATCTCGCTGCGCGAGCTTGTCGCCTTCGCCGACGCCACCTATATCGCCGGCGAGCCCATCAGCCCGCTGATCAAAGCCATCAACGTCCTGCTCTTTAAGCTCGAGGGCCAGATTATCCAGCGTCACCCGGAGTTCGACATGGCCGACCGCCTGCTGCTCGACAAGGTCGACCACGACGCCGGCACGGTCACCCTCGCCGACGGCAGCGTATGGCCGCTCACGACCAACGACTTCCCCACCGTCGATCCGGCGGACCCCTACACGCTCACACCCGAGGAGCAGCACATCATCGACAAGCTCGTGTCCGAGTTTGTCACCGCCGATCATCTACATCGCCACATCGATTTCCTCTATACCCACGGCTCCATGTATAAGGTCGCCAACGGCAATCTACTCTTCCACGGCTGCGTGCCGCTCAACGAAGACGGCACCTTTAGCAGCATGAACTGCCTGGGTACCTGGCACGCCGGTCGCGATTATTTTGATTTTTGCGACCATATCGCCCGCCGCGCCTGGCGCGTCGGCGACCGCGATGCCCTCGACTGGATGTGGTACCTGTGGATCGGCTTTAACTCACCCGCCAGCGGACGCGTGGTGCGCACCTTCGAGCGCGCCTACATTGCCGACAAGAGCACGTGGGTCGAGCCGATGGACCCGTACTTTACGCTTACCAAGTCGCCCTCGGTCTGCGACGACATCATGCGCGAGTTTGGCGTCGCGCCCATGGCATGTTCACCGACCGGCCACATCATCAACGGCCACACGCCCGTTAAAACCACCAAGGGTGAGCAGCCCATCCGCGCCGAGGGCAAACTGCTGGTCATCGATGGCGGCTTCTGCCGCGCTTACCATCCCAAGACGGGTATCGCCGGCTATACGCTCATCTCGAGCTCGCGCGGCTGCCGCCTCAAGTCGCACCGGGCCTTTACGACGGTTGCCGAGGCACTCACGCGCAACGTGGACATCGAAAGCGAGACCAACCGTTTTGACCAAGCAGACCGTCGCCGCATGGTGAGCGACACCGATACTGGCGCCAAGATTCGCAGCCAGATCCAGGATCTGCGCCAGCTGCTCGATGCATATAGAAACGGTGCTATCGAAGAGCGCGTCTAGCCCCACCCGCGGGGATTGGCTAAACTTGCTGAGTTTGTCATCCCCACGGCGCCCCGGCGCCACCATAAGGCAGGTACCATGCAAAAGCTCCTTGCGCAGATCATGAAATTTGGCGTCGTCGGTGTCATTGCCACGGTCATCGACTTTGGCATTATGAATCTGCTCCACTACGGTCTGGGCCTCAACATCCTAATCGCCAACACCAGCGGCTTTATCATCTCACTCATCTTTAACTACCTCGCCAGCATGAAGTACGTGTTTGCGCACAAGGAGGGCATGAGCCGCCGCCGCGAGTTCATTATCTTTGTCGTGCTGTCCGTGATCGGTTTGGTGCTCAACGACGGTATCGTGCTGGCGCTCAACGCCGGTCTGGGGCTCGAAGCCAATATCGCCAAGATTTGCGCCACCGCGCTTGTCATGGTCTACAACTTTGTGACCCGAAAGATCTTCCTGGAGGGCGACGAGACCAAATAGCTCGACACCCCTGCAGCATTACGGCGCCCACGGACGACGCGCGCTCAGCGCAGTATCGTCCGTGGGTGCCGCTCGTTTACGGGCAAATTTTCAACGTTTGCGGATTAGCACTTGATAATTTGGCGAGTTCGTATAGTTCTTGGCAAAGACCTTACGTTTCCCTTGCAAAAGCTCTAAAGTATCCTCTGCTCGATTCATCAACGCATTGGATGTGATTACGTGCGCAAGGCACTGGCACAACCTCATACTAAGCAGTTCCTCAAGTTCGCTGTCGTGGGCCTTATCTCCTTTGGCATCGACTGGGGTATGCTCATTGCGCTCGTCGAGCTGTTCCACCTCGACTTTTTGATGAGCACCACGGTTTCGTTCATCACGTCCGTCGTGGTCAACTACTGGCTCAGCATGAAGTACGTGTTCGACCATCGCGAGGGCATGAGCCGCAAGCGCGAGTTCACGATCTTCACCATCCTGTCGGTGATCGGTCTGGGCCTCAACGACCTGTACATGTTTGTGGGTGTCACGTTTTTGAGTATCGGCTACCAGGCCATGAAGGCCATCGCCACGTTCTTGGTCACCTGGTACAACTACTTCAGCCGTCGCTTCTTTCTCGAGGGCGCACGGTCGTAGTCGATTCACTATTTGCTTGAATGTATAACCGGTTGGAATTCCCGTTCCAACCGGTTTTTTTGTTTGCCGAGAGACCCGGCGACCCAGTCCCATTCGCATGAAAAACGGGCGGCCCGGATGTTTGTCCGAACCGCCCGTCTGGCGCACTATGTCGAGGTCCCTAGCCTGTAACGTAATACCAGACCACGTTGTCGCCATTGGAGAGAACGTAGTTACTGCAGGCCGTCATGGGCGTTGTGCCGTTGACGGAGTACATCCAGCCGCTCGTGCCACCGTACTGTTTCTCGGCCAAACCACCAATCGCGGAGACATACGTGCCGTACGACGAGCCATGTGCGTTAACGGAAAGGCCCAGCGCGCACAGGGCATCATAGACGGTAGCGCCTTCGTTAAAGGTAAAGGTGCCACCAGAAGACACAGGATTGCCCACAGCGCTCGATGTGACCGAAACCGTCACTGTTACGTAGCTGGACTCCTGCGAGCCGCTCTGGCCGCCCGAGGAGGCGTTTCCACCATTAGAGGATGAGGCTCCATCAGACGACTGGCCACCGCCAGACGCATTGGAAGTATCACCGGCTCCCGTATTTTGGGCAGCGGATTTATCGCCAGACTTCTTGCCGTCCTGGTCCTCGGACTTCTTGTTATCCGAGTTCTTGTCCGATTCCTTGTTTGAAGACTCGGAATCGTCCTTGGACTTGGACTCATCTTTTGCGTCATTCGATGACTTGGAATCCTTGGAACTGGCCTCGCCCGAAGTCGTAGTCGAGCCAGACACCTTGGTGTCCTTGGTGACGACGCTCTCCCCCGTCACGGTCTGAATGATCCAGTCGATGGACCAGGCACCGCTCTCGGAAGGATGGACGAAACCCAGCGAGACGACGATCAGAATGGTGCACGCGGCAGTCAGGACGCCGAGGAGCGTCTTGCGACGAGGGGCGGACGCCGCCGAAGCGGCGCCCTGTTGCTTTGCTTCGTCGAACTGAATGAACGAGGAATCTGGTTGCTTGGGGTCAGCGTCCTTGGATTTATTGGACACAGCCCTCACCTACCGACGTTTGGTGAACACGAACACGCCGACGATGGCGAGACCGATGACGCCGGCGGCAACGCCAACAATGGCGAGCGGGTTGGTGCCAGTCTCCTGCTCGGAAGCACTAGAGGACTTCTTAGCAGTGGTCGTGGAAGCAGCACCCGTATCGGACTTGGAATCGGACTTGGAATCGGACTTCTTGTCGGACTTGTTGTCCTTCTTGTCAGACTTCTTGTCAGACTTCTTCTCGTCCTTCTTATCGGACTTATCGGTGTCCTTCTTGTCGGACTTGTTGTCCTTGGTCTCGGTCTTGGTCGACACCGTCGTCTTGGTCGTCGGCTTATGACCCGGGGCGATAGCGCCGCCGGCCTGCTGGCCCTTCGTGCCGGAGCCGGAACCCGTGCCCGTGCCAGCACCGGAACCGTTGCCAGCGCCACCGTTGCCACCATTAGTGCCAGAACCGCCATTGCCGCCAGGGTTAACAGCATTCTTGGTCCACTTGGCATACAGCGTCAGATCGGCCGTCACCGGCGTACTGAAGTCATACGCCTGCGTGCAAGCCTCATCGGTGAACCAACCGCCGAAAGTGTAGCCATCGCGCGTCGGATCGGCCGGCTTGACCAGCTTGCCGTCGGCCGTAGCCACAAACTTAGTGTCGCAAACAGACCCGCCGTTGGAATTAAAGGCAACCGTCCAAGACTCAACAGCCCCGAGCTTGAACAGCGTACCCGAATCATTGATGTAGTAGAGGTTGCCAGAAGCATCGGCAATGACCGGAGAGTCACAGTACTGGTAATGGCCAGCCGCATCATAAATCTGCGTCGCCTCTGCGTCGCCAAGCGTATAGCGATACACGCCACCGCCAGCAGAGAAGTTGACGTAATCCTTGCTATCCGCGCTGTTCACGGTGAAGTACACATAGGTCTTGCCGCCCTGAACACTCACCAGCGGAGTAGCAGCAATACCGTTGAGGCCAGCCGGCAGCGCCTTGCCGTCGGCAGCAGCGACCATCGTGGTCTTACCCGTCTTCAGGTTATAGAGAACCAGAGCAGAGCCCGTAGCCGTCTGTCCGCCGACAATCAGATTGTCACCAGACACCGCTGGGGCGCTCAGATTATTCGTAAGGCCCAGATCAACCGTCTTCTGTTCACTCAGCACACCCTTCGCCGAAAGCGAAATCACATGGAGCTTTCCGTCGTGCGTCATCTGATAGAAGGTCGAACCATTGGACGGATCGGCAATGCAATCGGCATTTGCGACAGCGCCGAGCTTCATGGTCGAAACGACATCGCCAGTCGTCTTATCAATGCACTTAAGCGTGCCCGCGCTCGTAGGAACAATGGTGTACTTATCCGTCAGCGCAGCGCCAGTCCAATAATAGCCCTCGGAAGGGTCAATGTTCTGCCAAGAGACTTCGCCCGTGGCAATCTTGATACGCTTCAGGGAGCCGTTGCCGTAGGTCGCGTTGTAGTTCTCGTCATACGAAATATCGACCGTACCAACATAGACATACTCGCCGTCCGAAACGACGGTGCAGGAGCTCTGCGTCAAGTCCGTCAAACCAGGCGTCAGCCACTTGCAGATCAGCTTGTCTGCAGTAATCGCCTGGACCGCACCGCCGTTGAGCGGAACGATGATAAGGCCGTTGGTATAGATCGGACGAGAGGTATAGCTCACCTTGGAGGCAAGCGGCGCAGAGGCAACCTTTTTGCCCGTGGACGAATCGATCTTAATGAGCTCGTTCTCGGTCGCGATGTACACAAAGCCGTTAGCGATGACAGGTTCGCTGCAGTTGGCATACTGCTGACCAGACTCGGCCTTCCAATCGAAGGCCCACTTAAGACCGGCGGCCTGCGCAGGTGTCTTGGCATCCGTTACGGTCGAACCGTTGCCACCGTTGCCGTAGCCGGCCCACTCGGCATCCCAATCAGGAGTCGTTGCACTCGGGTCCACGACAATCTTGTCGGGATCGGGCATGGGCGATTTATCGGTGGTGTAGGCAAACGTAGCCTTGTCGCCGCTCTTGAGCGTGACCTGGTTGGCGCAGAGAGATGAGGGCTCTCCGTTGATAAACAGACGCCAATATTTCTTGGTCGCACCATCCCAGCCATACGGCTTGTGATCGAACGGCGAAGTAATGGAATTCAGGAACCAGTACTCACCACTCTGGGAGCCGTTGTACGTAACGCCCTTCGCCTTCAGAACCGTCTCAATAAGGTCCTGGGCCGTAGAGCCTTCGGGCAGGGAAACATTGCTTGCCGAGCCCCAGCGAGTATTGTTGCCGTTGACATCGGGACCGATAACATCGACGGACCCAAGAACCTGACCGGGGAGGGCATCGGCGTCAGCACCATACATAAAGGTGACGGCGTCACCCTCTTGGAGTTCGTAGTTGCCGGCCCCGACTTGGGCGAACTTGCCATTTACATAGAACTGCCAATAACTTTTGGTCGCAGGATCATACTCATAGGTCTTACCGTCAAGCGGCGAGGTAATGCCGCTGAGGTACCAACCCCAAGACTCTTCTTTAGCATCGAGGGTAAGACCAGTCTGCTCCAGCAAATCCTTAGCAGTGGAACCAGCCTTGAGACTCGTCTGGCCCGTCGAGGCCCAAACCTGCTGCTTGCCGTCCTTGTCCTTACCGAGGACCTGAACGGAGGCATGGACGGAATCAGAGGGCAACTGGTCGCCCCAGCCACCGTAGAACCACGTAACGGTATCGCCGGCATGAATGGTGACATTGTCTGCCGTGTAGTCGCTCGACTTGCCGTTGATAAACAGCTGCCAATAGGTCGAACAATCGAGCGGCTTGCCCAGCTCAACGCCGTTGTACTTAAGGCTCAGAAGGAAGGAGCCCGCAACAACGGCATCGATGTCATTCGCCTCGAGCGCGACCTTCGTAAGGTCAAGTGCGTTCGAGCCGGACGTCACCACATACTGCGCGTTATCGACCCAAGTCTGAGTCTTGCCCTGGGCATCGCGACCAATGACGGTCACATTTGCGGCAACCTGGTCCTTAACGACAGGGGACGCGCTACCAGCCGTATAGGCAAACTCAATCTTCTGCCCCTGGGTGAGCTTGACGCCGCTCGCGCCAACCGAGGAAGACGCGCCGTCGACAAACAGCTGCCAGAAGGCATAAGTCGTCGGATCGAAGGCAAGCGTGCGGCCATCTGTCGGGGACGTGATGCTTTTGAGGTAGAAGCCGTATGCCGTGTTCGGTTCGTAATCCGCTTTAAAGCCCGTCTTCTCCTGCAGCTTAACGAAGGCGTCCGCAGCCGTCGCGCCCTCGTCGAGCTTGAGCTGCGTAGGTGCCACCCAGGTCTGAACCTTGCCGTCGGCATCGGTGCCGATAATCGAGAACGAGACCTCGACTTGCTTCTTGGCGACATCGCCGGTTTCTGTCGGGTTCTCTGTTTGAACGGCAGCCGCGGCGGCAGATCCTGCTTGGCCAGCGGATGCCGTCGAAGACTGCTCGCTCGAGGCAGGGCTCTCCCCCGTCGCCGAGCCTTCGTCGCCGGCTGCTGCCCCTGTTGTGGCGGCACTAGCTGCAGGCGCGCTCCCGGAATCCGAAACCTCGGCCTTGCCCTGGTCGGCAGTACCGCCCGCGGCCCCCGCGCCCTCACTCGGCGTCGCAGCCTGAGCCACAGCCTCGGCAATGCCCTCGGCGCCCTCGGCCCACAGCTGAGCCGGCGTGGTGCCAAAGACCATCGCGAAGGCCAGGAATGCCACCAGGCCGCGCTTGGCTACACCGCGTGCAATCGCGCCACGGCGATGCAACGAGGCGCGCTCGCACTCGTCCTCAAACATATCCATTTGTCCCCCATTGTCTGTACTTGAAGCGTTGCCTTGAGGCTGCCCCACGTCATCGCGCATGTTGCGCTCGAGTACCCCCATCGGGGTCCCCCTTCCCTCCAGAGCCCTATGCACACCGACGGCATGAGCCGCGGTCGCGTGCAAGATGGGAGGCGATCCGACTTAACCTTAACGGCTCAGGCGCGCCGTCCGATCTGCGACGCGAACATCCCGAGCCAAGAGGAATTACGGTTACTGGTACAGCCGGGGACTTGCACCCCGATTCTCCCAAACGCGCAGGTAAACCGCGCATTCGTGCGTCTCCGCACCACCATCTAGGCCATCTATTATTACTGTCAATATGCTATCACGCAAAAGGGCCTCGCACGCAGGCAAAGCCCAAGGTAAAAGCTATTATTTGCGATAGGATAATACGGTGACGGTCGCAGCCTCTAGCGCTTGCCGCCGTGGCTGTTGAGCCAGATATTGCGGCCCAGCATAAGCGCCAGCACCAGCGCGCTCACGTAGCCCATAAAGCCAATGACCGGGATACCAAACACAACCGGCTCGATGCGTGCGTAGTACACCACCGACGAACCGATAAACAGACCGGCGATCACAATTGCCATCGACATGCGGTCGATAATTCCACCCAGCTGTCGCAGCGCCTTATCGCTGCTCATGATCTGCGTGTTCACCTTAAGCTGGCCGCGCGTGAGCATGCGCGAAGCCAGGCCCAGATACTCGGCCGCCTCGAGCGAACCCTTCGCCGCGCGATAGCTGCTCGCGGCAAGATCGCTCCCCATATCGCGCACGCGCGCATAGGTGCTTTTCTCGTTTTTAATATGCGTCTGGATGATCTGGATCATGTTGACGTTGGGCATGTACTCGGTCAGCAAACCCTCGAGCGTCACCATGCCGCGCGCGAACATCGTCACCACGCTCGGCAGCTCAACGTCATTCTTACGCGCGAGGTTTAACAGCGAGGTCAAAAACTCGCCGATATCCAGATCCTTCAGGTCAAGGCCCGCAAAGTCAGCCACGATAAAGTCAAGATCGGACAAAAACGCTGAATGATCGAGCTCGGCCGAGTCGCCACGCGTCACGGCGAAGCGCATGAGCGAATCCTTGAGCTTGGGCACGTCACCCTCGGCCACGGCGAAAATCATGTCCTTAACGATGCCACGATCGTGGCTCGACATGCGTCCGACCATGCCCAAGTCGATAAAGTAAACGATGCCGTCCTTGAGGATGATGTTTCCCGCATGCGGGTCGGCATGGAAAAAGCCGTCATCGAGCACCTGCGTCGAGTAGTCCTCGACGATTGCGGCACCGATCTTTTCCAAGTCATAGCCCTCGGCCACCAAGCGTTCAGGATCGGCGATCGAAATGCCGTCGACGTAGTCCATGACCACCACATGCTCGGTGCAAAGGTCCAGGTAAGACTTGGGACACGACACGCCGCGCACGCTCTTATGGAACTCATAGAAGTCGTTAAGGTTTTTGGCCTCGGCCAAAAAGTTGGTCTCCTCGCGAAACGAGGTCCACAATTCCTCGACTACGCCGTGCAGGTCAACGAATTGATCGGTGTTGACGAACTTGGAAACGATACGCACCACCGAGCGGATGATATCGATGTCCTGTGCCATAACCTGCTGCGCACCTGGGCGCTGAACCTTGACGGCCACGTCCTCGCCCGTCACCAGACGAGCGCGGTGCACCTGCGCGAGCGATGCGCTACCAAGCGGATTTGGGTCGATCGCATCGAACATCTCCCCCAAGCGCAGGCCGTATTCTTCTTCCAGACAACTGAGTACGACCTCGTACGGCACCGGCTCCACGTCAGAGCGCAGACGACGCAGCTCGTCGCAAAAGCGTTGCGGCAGAATCTCGGACCGGTTGGCCAGAATCTGCCCCATCTTAACGAACATGGGGCCGAGTTCCTCGAGCAGGCGGCGCAAACGAACCGGCGTGAGGTTATCCCACACGCGGTACTTTTTGACCAGGCGAACAATCTGCCCGATGCGCTCGCGGCGACCCGCCGGCGTGAGCTGGTATTCCTCATCCGGCGCCATCGCCTCGGGCTCCTCGGGGACCATATCGACAGCGCGCGGCTTCTTGCGAGCGCCCGAGACGGCGGCATCGACCTCATCGACAACCGCCGCCTCGTCACCCAAGGGATCTAGATTGTTGTAATCGGTGGTGGAATCTGCCATCTGCGCTGCTACTCGGCCTCTTCGGTATCCTTCGCATCGTCGGGCTCAACGGACTCGACGGGCACCGAGGTCACGTTGTCCTCGACCGAATCGACGATGTCGCGCACATGGGCCAGGAAGGCCGTGCGCTCGGGAGCGGTCATAACGCGGACGCGAGCCAGAATGAGTTCGTCGAGCACGCGCTGGGCCGCGGTCTCGCCCTGCATGCCCAGACGCTCGGTCAGGTCGGAGATGGTGCCGCCGGCCTGCTCGAACATGTCGGACACGCTGCGGGCGATATCGGGGGCGCCTGCGTCCTTGCGTACCTGCTCACCCTTGGAATTAAGGTCATCGAGAACCTTCTTGCTGCCCTCGACGGCAACGGCGGCGGCGCCAAAGCCAACGTTAATAGCGCCGTTAACAAGCTGATCGAGTTTCATAACCATGGTTGTCTCCAATCACAAACAACTGCATTGGCGTTCTTGTACCCAAGATTGAGCGAAAGCGACAAAGCGTTTTAGCGCTATACGATCGACGGGAAATCCCTACCTCACGTTGTCGTTCATCGCGAAAGAGTTCTTCATGGCGCAGCTCGTGGTGTAGAGCACCTTGCCCAGCAGAGCATCGGTCTCCACCCGCACGCGCTCGGCAAACTCCTCGTTGGCGCGGGCGAGCTTGGCAGGCACTTCGGCCTCGGGCAGAACGGCTACGGCGGCGTCGACGTCATGGATCTGTTTGTGGCCCATGCCACCGACCTTCTCCTGATAGTCCTCCACGGCGCGGCCGCACTCATGGAAGCGAACGTCAGCCAGCGCGCCGATCAGGCGGTTGGCCCAGTAGAAGTTTTCGGACGTCACGCGAGCCTGCGTATCGGCATAGTACTCGGGCATGGTCTCGACGTTGGCGTACAGCGGAACCAGCGCGTTAAACGAGTTGGAACCAAAGGCCATCCACTGCACGGCGCGATAGGCCGGCTGCGCATAGGGGCGCAGCTGCAACACGGCGAGCTGGCTGTTGCGGTTGATTCCGATGGGGCGATAAGCGCCACGCGTGGCAGGCGTGCCCTTGCTGCCGTAGCAGTCGTACTCCGTGCCCTGGTAGTGGCTCGAAAGCACGTACTTGATGTCCTCGATGGTCACCTTGCGCTCGGGCACACGGCTCCAGGGGATGTCGTCGCTCTCAGGCGTGTAGTCGGCATCGGGGCCGTCCCACACATCGCTGGGGTTGAGGCAGCGCTGCATGTACCACGCGCGCGGCGTGTTGTAGACATGATCGCTGTCGCTGTGCGAGCCAAAGGCCTCGCGCGGGTTAAAGACCACAGCCGGACCGTCGCCCTCAACGCCCAGCGTCAGGTCCAGATGCCACTCGGCCATCCAGGAGCGCAGGTCGGCAGAGCACATGTGGTTGACCTGGGCGCCCTCGGCGTCATCCAGGTCAAAGCTGTCGATACCCAGCTGATTGGGCATGGTCACATAGGCGTCATCAGGCACACGCTTGGCGATCCAGCGGTGGCCGCCGATGGTCTCGAGCCACCAGATCTCGTCCACATCACTAAAGGCGATGCCGTTGTTCTCGTAGGTGCCGTAGCGCTCGAGCAGGTTGCCCAGGATACGCACGCCGTCGCGGGCGGACTTGGCATACGGCAGCACCAGGGTCACCATGTCCTCCTCGCCCAGGCCACCAGGCTGCGCCGGCACATAGCCGTCCTCACCCTCGTTGCCCTTGGCGGGCACGTAGTCCACGAGCGGGTCGGCGCCGCGAACGCGCTCGTTGGTGGTGAGCGTCTCGGTTGCGGACATGCCAACATTGAGCTCGTTGAAGCCGGCCTCGGCCCAAATGCCATGACCGGGGATGACGTCGGGGACGCTCGTGTAACGCATGGGGTTATCGGGCAGTTCAATAGTCAGATGGCTCAGGACACTCGTGTAGACGCGCGGCTGCTCGTCGGGGTGCACCACGCGCATGTGTTTGGGCTCAAACACCCCGTTAGACGAGTCTTCGTTGCGGGCGACCAGCGTCGACCCGTCGTAGCTCGCGTTCTTACCAACCAAAATCGTTGTACACGGCATGCGCATCCTCCTTGAACGAAGAAATCAAACGGTAACAGTGTATCGCTTCGGCGAAAAATGGGCGAAACCGCGACCTCTCGAGACCCCTGCGGTCAAAAACTGCCAAATATGAGTACTGTCACCAATTTAGTAGCAACAAATTTCCTTGTAATATGTGCCGAAAATCCCCATTTGTCCAAAAGCAAGACAACGTTATTCCCCATAGGTTCAATAAAATGGGCTCCCTAGCGAGAATAAATCTCGCTAGGGAGCCCAAAAGACATAAAACATATGTGACTATCTTGGCAACAGTACTCATATTTGACGTTTTTAGACCACGTGGTATATCGCTAACCCCTCAAACAGCCCAAAACGCCTATTTCGATGCGCGCTCCGACGCCTCAATCACGTGTTTAGCGAGAATCGCCGTCGTTACAGCGCCCACGCCACCCGGCACGGGAGTAATTGCGCCAACGATCGGCTCCGCAGCATCAAAATCGACGTCGCCGACCAGCTTGCCAGCGGCCTCGTCCCAGTTAATGCCCACATCGATGATCGTCTGGCCCTCGTGAACCGCATCCGCGCCAATCGTGCGCGCGCGTCCAACGGCCGCAACCACAATATCAGCCGCACGGCACTCGGTAGCCAAGTCACGCGTATGTGTATGGCACGTCGTCACGGTGGCATTGCGAGCCGTAAGCAAGGCGGCAACGGGACGGCCAATCACCAGCGACCGGCCAACGACCGCGACCTTGGCCCCATCCGGCTCAACGCCGTAATGGTCCAGCAGCGCTAGCACGGCCTCGGCCGTACAGGGGGCAAAACCCTCGCCACGCCCCGAAAGCGTGGTGAGCAGCGAGGCCGGCGTCATGGAGTCAACATCCTTGGAAGGATCGAGTGCTGCGGCAACTGCATCCTCGTCAAGCCCAGCGGGCAACGGACGAAACATCAGGCAGCCATGAACAGCAGGGTCGGCATTGATGCCCTCGATAGCAGCCATCAGCTCGTCCTGCGAAACATCGGCAGGAAGCAAAACACGGCGAGCCTCGATGCCAACCTTCTCGCAGCGCTTGAGGGCGCCGCGCTCGTAGGATAGATCGTCCTCGCGCTCGCCCACGCGAACGATAGCAAGAGTCGGAACAACGCCGTGCTCGCGCAAAGCCGCGCAGCGAGCAGCGAGATCCCCAGTCAAAGCGCGGGCAACGGGAGCGCCTTTAAGCAGCACGGCCATGGCTATCCCCTCTTCCTTGCGGCGTCGGCGGCACGGCGCGCCAGCGCATCGGCGCGCGGCAGCCACGTATCCAGCAGCTCATCACACGCCGCCTCGAGCTCCTCGGCGCGCGCCCGGTCTTTCATAGACGTGGTATTGGCAAAAAGCGTCAGGCTCGCGCCCTGCATGGCGGCGCGGCAGAACACGGCACCGCACGCCACGTCTGACAGCAGCTGACGCGAGCCCTTGTCGGCCATGTCCTCGAGCAGTGCCAGCGCGCGTCCGCAGGCATCCATAATCCGATACGGTGGCATGGCCGCCACGCGCAACGCATCCTGAATCGCCGCGGGTCGAGCCGGATCATCACGAGGAATACCGTATGCCGCGGACACCTGGCCGTATGCACGAACATCCTCGGCAACCAGACCCACAAGTTCCTGCGCCAACTCGTCTGCCTGGGCAAACGCGTGCGTCAGATCGTCCATGCGATCGGCAAGCGCGGGGTTCGTCGCGCCATAGCGAGCAACCATTCCGCAAAGCGAGGCGCCCAGCGCGCCCACAAAGGCGCTCGCACTGCCGCCGCCGGGCACCGGCTCGCGTGCGGCAAGCGCCTCGGCAAACTCTCGACAGGTTTTATCCATCATCTCTTGGCTCATGCGCACGCACCTTCAAGTCATATACATCGGTCGGGCGGCAACCGCCAACTAACCGCATCGAACACGTAATGGTGCTAAGTCTAGCCCATAAGCACATGAGCGTCAGCGCACCTGGCCATCGCGGATTTCTATGACACACGATAGGCGGCAGCGACGCAAACATGAGACACATGGCCCACGTTTCGGGACTCTCGGACGGCGGCAACTGGGGCATACATATAGATAAGGAGCCCCATGCTGGGGCAACGCTCGCCACGGCGCCGGACAAAGAACGGAGGAATCACCGCACAGCAAATAAAGCCATCAGTGCATGCGCAACCGCCGATTGGCGAACCGCTGCACACGATGCCCCTAACAGACAAGGAGGACTCCACCATGAAGAAAAAGACCCTATCAATCCTTTCCCTTTGCATCGCCCTCTTTGCCGCATTTGCCCTTGTCGGCTGCGGCGAGAGCGCATCGGGCGGGGGCGGCAGCGCCGCCAAGAGCGAGAGCAAGGAAAAAGCCCCCGTTGCCAAGAAGACCGACTTTATCTGGTTTAAGGTCGAGATGCCCGAGGGCGTCGGCGTAAGCGACTCCGCCGGCAAGAATGCAGATAGGATTCAGCTCACCTTCCCCGAAGATGAGAACGCCTCGGGCGATCGCTTTATCCCCGTTTGGAAAAAAGCGCTGACAGCTGAGGAATCCCACGCCGACCAGGCAGAAAAGAAGGGGGATACGTTCCAGTGGAAGGATGGCGGATCCGTCGAGTATAACGGCAGGACATGGCTCGTCGGAACGTACGAGGACAACAGCGGCATCTCAACACTCCTCTTTACCGACGTTGAACCGGGAAGCGTCTACGTCCTTATCTCAAACTTCGAACTGCACAAGAAAGAAGCCGAGGCACTCCTCAACTCCATCGAGTTCCCCGATGACATGGCGGAGGCGGTTTCCGAGGCACGCGAAGTCGAGATTTCGAGCATCGAGATCAAGCATTAGGGGCTCGCACGCAGCATCGCATGCGCAGTCATTACATGATCGGACGCCCAGCCGGGGGAGGATCGGATCAGCCGGTCCTCCCCTACTTATATCGCGACATATTGCCACTTGTCGGCGCAAATCCGGCCCCAAGAATGGGACATGTGGCCCACCCGAACGAGCCGCTCGCGCGTACAGTAAAGACAGGTAATCCATGGACGGTTACAGGCCGAGGAGGACACGACCATGAAAAAGAAAGCCTTTGCGATTCTCACCCTCTGCATCAGTCTCTTTGCCGCAGTTGCCCTGGCAGGCTGTGGTGGAAGCGGCGGCGCCGCCGGCAGCGGTGGGGGCGGCGGCGCAGAAAAGCCGGCCGTGGACATGAGGACCGACTTCATCTGGTTTAAGGTCGAGGTCCCCGAGGGCGTCGAGATCACCGACGTCGCAGGCGATACCGCCGACAGGGCCCAGTTTAAGTTCACCGAGAGCGAGCACGCCAGCGACCGCTTCATCCCTGTCTTCGACTCTGACAAGAACGCCGACGAGCTGTTCGACTACGAGGCAAAGTGGAAGGCCAACTCCGGATGGACCGAAAACGACCCCGTTAAATACAACGGCAAGACCTGGCGCAGTGCTTACTTCACGCACTCGGGCGGCGTAACGACTGAGTACTTCACCGACGTTGAGGGCGGCAGCGTCTACGTGCGCATCGACAACGTCGAGGAGCACAAGGACGCCGTCGAAGCCATGATGAAGTCCCTGGAATTTGCCGATGACATCGCCAAGGCCAAGACTGAGGCCATGGACGTCAAGCTCGACGATATCGAGATCAAGCGCTAAGCGACTGGCGAGCGCAACGGGAAACATGGGAGCAGCGCAAGCAAGCGGCGGTGGCCCAGCGCCTCGCACCAAGGGAGGGCCGCATCACCGGCCCTCCCTTTCTTATGCCGGTAGCTAACGAGCGCAAAGGCGCCGGGCACCAAAACCACTCCCCCAAGCGCGGTGGCGACACAAAATGGGCAAGCATCCCAACACGTCCGCCCGCCGATTTATAGCGCCGCGCAGACAATTAAACCGGCGTCTTTAAACGTCTGGGCAGTATAGTGACCAAAATGAGTGCATAACCGCACCCTGCGAATGGAGGAGTTATGGCCGAACATCATGCCATCAGTCGCCGAGCGTTTACGCTGGGCCTAGGACTTGCGGCGTTGTCGCCACTTGCAAGCCTGCCCGAAACCGCGACGCTGGGTATTCCCCTGCGAGCGGCATTTGCAGAAGACACGCCCACACCGGCGGCCAACCTCGACAAGTTCGTCATTCGCCTTCGCCCCGCGGGCTATTTTCGCACCGCGAGCGTCAACGAAGACGGCAACGTCATCGGCAACGTCTGCCACCTGTTTAATGACGGCACGTCCAGCAAACTCATCCTTGAGCGCGTAGAGACCGATACAGAAAATACAAATTGGTATGCCATCCGCACCCTGCTCAATTTCGAAGAGCACAGGAAGACGGGCTACAGCATTTGGTCGGTCGATGGCGACTCGGACAAAGATGGAAAGGTCATCCACGTATGGAGTGGCGAGCATGACGGCAAGCCCAGCCGCTCTTTTGCGTTCGACCCCCAGCCAAACGGAACCTACATCATCCGAGACCGCACAAACGAGGAAAAAAACATTAATTACCTGGCCATAGAAAAGGACGGCAAAGACCAAGACAACAACAAGATCTGCCACAAGAGGAAGAGCATTCCGTGGGAGCTCGAACTTGTCGGTTACGACATGGGCAAGATCAATACCACAGTTAGAAGTATCGACTGGACCACGTATAGCAGCTACGTCGACGGACCATGCTGGATGAAATACGTCAACGGCAACAAATACCTCGACGAGCTGAGCATCCCGGGCACGCACGATTCGAGCACCTGCAGCGTCGACAACGACACCGAGCCCCAAACCTCGCTTGCAAAGTGCCAGCAGGATTACATCCCCACGCAGTTGCTCGAAGGCATTCGCTATTTTGATATCCGACTTGGAAAGAACGACGATAACGACGACCCCGGCATCGACCATGGAATATGCTACCTGCTCAAAAAAGACGGGGGCTTTATACATCTCTCCGATGTCATCGGTTACTTCAAAACATTTTTGAACGAAAACCCGTCAGAAGCGCTCATCATGCTTGTGTCACGAGGCAACGACGAAGCCACCGACGACAGTATTACGACGGCTTTCGCCAATGTTATGGACGAGAACCCCAAACTGTTCTACACGTCAAGTCGCGTCCCCACGCTGAACGAGGTGCGCGGAAAGATCGTCCTGCTGCGTCGATTTAGGCTCGCCGGCAACAGCGTAGACGGCCACACGTGGGGCCTAGACCTCACCGAATGGGACGACAAAATCAAGGCGCATTCCGGGCAGTCGATGTGCCTCGTCCAAGACGCGCGAGGCTTTGAGACTACAGGCAATGCGGGCGACAAAGAGCCCTATTGCACCAAGGTATATGCCCAAGACCATTACAACTGCACGGGATCCAGTAAGATCGACTGGGTCGATATGGCCCTGAAGGCGGCGGCCGAGTTCAAGCGCGGCACCGTAGATATCACGGCCGCGGACGGGACAACGGTGCAGGCAACGGAGCGCTGCTGGTTTATCAACTACACTAGCTGCACGCAAAACAACCCATTTACCGCAGCGCGAGTGGTCAACGAGCACCTGTACAAGAGCCAGTACATCAACCCCAGCGGCAACGAGGAAACAAAGTCAGATTGCCTAAAGCACATTGGCATCATCGCATCCGACTTTGTTGATGCGGCACTGACACGAAGCATCTACCAGCGCAATTACGATACGCACCACAAGCAGACGGCTTCGTACTACCTCCCAACCCGCATGCGCATGACGTACGGCGACTCGCTGAGCGATGCCTCGCTCCAGGATGGCAAGACCGTTGGCGAGGGCCATTTCCGCCTCGTCGACAGCAGCAACGTACTCAACGTGGCGGCTTCGGGCCATGCGTTTACCATCGAATATGTGGATGTCGACGCCTTGGGCAACGAGACCGTTATGGAGCTGCGGGGCTCCGTGCCCATCGATATCGATCCGCGCGCGTTGACGCCCCATTTTGAGGGACTCGAAGGCCTTAAGGCCGGCGAGGACGTGCGCGCCAAGGTCACGGCGCCGCTCGACGGCAAGCTCGAAAACGATATCTGCACGGCCCAACTCGAGTTTATGCACGATGCGAACGGCGCGCCGGGCACGACAATGGCCGAGGGCGAGGCATTTACCGCGGGAACGTACTGGGTGCGTGTGAATGGGCTTTTGGGCGACGCGGCACAAAATTACATGCTCGCCTCCGACGGAGCCGCGAGCTTTACTGTGACGGCTTCGGGCAGCGCGGGCGGTACCGGCGGCGGCAACGGCAACGGTGCCAACGCAGACAGCGCTGACAAGAACGGTAAGGGCAACAAGAGTAAAAGCTCGGGCGAAAAACTCGCCAACACAGGCGACGGCTCCGGCATCGCCGCCGGGCTCGCTGCCGCCGCCGTGGCGACGACAGTCGCCGGCGCAGCGATGCTTGCAAATGACCGCGAAAACGCTGGGGACGATAGCGAATAGGCAAGCCGACCCTTTTGGACACATCGACTCGACGAGGGGCGCAGGACACCGTTCTGTGCCCCCGGTTTTTCAAAAGAAGGAGCCTTTCCCCCGAGCGACGACGATAGATAGTATTGCGATTCGTGTCCGTGCAAGGCTTTAAGATAAACATAGTCAAGAGCATCAACGGGGCCGGAATACCCCAGGAGCACGCCTCAAATCATTCGGCATTAGAGGAGGTCCGTATGGTTTACATATGGGAATTCGAGTTCTTTGATTCGGACGGCGTTGTCGACGCTGTGCCATGTGGCTCGCTGGGCGGAGGTGGAACGTTCGGATCCGACCTAAACGACGCTGTCGAAAGCGCCGCTGATTTTCTCGCATGCATGGTCGATGACCACCTAATGGGCGGCGTTGACCTGCCTGCGCCGGACTTTGGCCACGAGCCGCAGCACGGTGGCAAGATTATCGCCGTGGCCGTCAGTCGCGAACTCAACGATATCCCCGCCGTCACCGCAGCGGATGCCGCGCGCATACTTGGCGTTAGCTCGGCAAGAGTATCGCAACTGATAAATGCTGGACTGTTGGATTCATGGAAGGATGGCACCAAGCGCATGGTGTCCAAAGCTTCCATCGAGGCACGACTCGCCGACGCTCCAAAGGCAGGACGCCCAAAAGAAATGCCTGTTGCCGTGTAAAGAGACGTCTAGGCATACCATTTTGGCATATTGACTATTGAGTTCTCTCGATTCGCGACGCACTGCGTCGCGAATCGAACTGAACATATTGCCGCAGGTAGCCGCGCATCCTCAATCCAAAGTACGAGAGGTGTTTCCCATGACAGACAGACCGAAAACAACGCTACGCGACTGTATTTACGGGCTTGCCGTCGGCGACGCGTTGGGCGTTCCCTACGAGTTCAGGCCCCGCGGCACGTTCGAATGCACGGACATGATCGGCTACGGCACGCATGGGCAGCCCGCCGGCACTTGGAGCGACGACACATCTATGACGCTTGCCACCTGCGACTCGATTAGGGAGCTCGGGCATATCGACACCGCAGACATGCGCGACAAGTTCGTAAGCTGGATTGCCCGTGGCGAGTATACGATTGACGGCGTTTTCGATTACGGTGGTACGACCGCCTGCGCCTTGCACGCCGGCAAAGGTGGCTCCGGCGAGCGCGACAATGGCAACGGATCGCTCATGCGCATCGCTCCCCTGGCGTTCACCGATGCGACGGACGAAGAGGTCAGAAAGGTCTCCGCGATTACGCACGCCCACAGAACGTCAACCGACGCATGCATCATATATGTCGAGCTGATGAGGGATGTGATGAATGACGTGCTCCCCTCGTGGGCACTCCATCTGAAAGGCGTGCCCGAGCACGAAATCAGGTCCGGCGGCTTCGTGCGCGACACGCTTAAAGCCGCTACCTGGTGCTTTGTCAACACCAACAGTTACGAAGATTGCGTGCTTGCCGCCGTCAACCTGGGCGACGACACCGACACCACCGCAGCCGTCGCCGGCGCCCTCGCCGGCACGGCCTACGGTCTCAAAACCATCCCACAGGAGTGGGTCGACGCCCTACGCGGAAAAGAGCTGATTGAGAGCTGCCTGTTTTAGGGCGCCATTCAAGAAATAAGGCAGGAGGCGTCATGGAGAGGAAGATCGCAAATATAGACGAGTTCCAAGTGGACGAAAACGGGATTCCGCTATTTCCAGCAGGACTGAAGGAAGAAGCCAACCTCTATGTCCTCCCCGACGGGCGTTACCTCCCCTGCGGGGTCTACCGGACCGAAGATGGCGGCTCGCTCATTTATGAGCCATCCGAACTAAGCTTCTTCGGGCAGATGCTTGCCCAATTCAAAGAGAGCTAGAGGCTTGATTGCCCGTTAGATCGACACTGCTCCAAACCAGGGGGCAGGCTATCCTCCACCGCGGCCCGTGAGGTAGAATTATGATTGCCGCGGAATCCGCCTGCGGGCAACGCTCCGATCTCCGATTGGGGTGAAGCCTATGAACTTGTTTCTTGAAATCCTGCGCCTCTCGATGTATGTGACCGGCATTGCACGGAACCTCTACTCGATCTGGCAGGAATATAAGCAGTAACGGATAGCGAAGGGAGTCATAAAGAAAGGGCCGGTTGCAGCCGGCCCTTAAGACACTTGTACCTGCGTTGCCCGCGTCTCCGAAGTGTGACTAGCTAAGGAGCGGGTTCCGCGGCACATCCTGATTTTACCCAGTGGCAAGACTCTTTTACAGCCGTTCCACCGTTTATTTACATCTGCCATCACGGGCGGGATGTTTTGCACTCTCGCGAGCCAACCGGCACCACTCCCCTACTTACCAAAGATCGCAGCGAGTAAGCCCTTTCGTTTGGGCTTTTCCTCTCGGTAAGAGCCCTCGGCAGCTGCCGCCACCTGACGCGGTTGCTCGCCGCCTCCGCGGCGTACGATCTGGTATAGGAAGGGCGATTTAACGTATTTGACCTCGATGGGTGTGGCGTGCACGGTGCTTTCGCTCGACAGTATCACGTTGGGATTGAGCGGTGCCACCACATGCGTCTCGCGCTTGTCGCTAAACGCTACCGCGGCCGCGCGACCCGTCTGGCCGTTCACGGCAATGCGCACCTGCTCGCCGTCGCGACTATCCGACGCCGGGCGATCGACAAAGTAGACCGGCACCATCACCAGGCCGTCCTTATGCTTGCGGGCCTTGCGCGCCCAGGCGCGGATGCTCTTTTTATTGAGCCCCAGCATCGCCTCGGCATCGTTGCCGGCAATGTCGAGCGCCAGCTTGTCAATGACCACCTGGTCCTTGGTGGACGCATCGACGGAGACAATCCGGAAGTCGCCTTCTTGCATGGCCGGGTCAAACGGCCCAACCTTGGCAAAGTCCCACGGCTCCAGAATGCCCATAAGGCGAACGTCCAGGTAGTTTGCCCTGGGATATGCCCAGTCGAGCACCTCGTAGTACACCAGGGTTTCCTTGTTCAGGCCCTTGCCCGGGAAGGACGCCATCATGCGAAGATCCGCAAGTGCCATGGGGAAGTAGAAGAGCATCATATCGTTTTGGATCGCATCTTCCACATCGTGGCCGGCAAAGGCATCTGGGTATTGGCGTACCAGCTCAAGCGCATTGGCACGCGCCTGCTGCGGCGTTATCTCGCAGGGAATACCCTGCTCGGGCACATATTCCGCACCAACGCCCATGGTCAGACGCTTGCTAAACGTCCCCGGCTTGAGCAGGTCAGCGACACCGATTTTATTGCCGCACGAAGGGCACTCAAACACGCGCTGGGTTGACTCACCCTCAAAGGACGCTCCGCAGAAGGGGCAAGGAATACTCACATGCGTGGCATCTTGGAACTCCTGCGCCGTGCCGCGATCCTCCCACAGCAGATGTTCCAGGACCGACTGATTGCGCCGGTGCGAATTAAAGAAATACCAGTCCGGGTCCTCCGGGCGCTCGAGCTGCGAGACGTGCGTGAGCTTAAGCAGCCCATCGACAACCGTCAGCGGCGCATGGCGAATGCCCAAGGCGCTTTTGGGCTCCCCCGCATCGGCCTGCCACGGAATGACCGCACCGCAATAGGCGCACTCAAAGCTGCGCTTAGCCTGGTGTGAGTACATGGGGCCGCCGCAGTTTTGGCATTTAATAGCAAACATCTCATCCATGGAAACGTCCTCCTTTGCACAGGGGCTGTCGACATTAAGTATGTCGAGTAAACAGTCACATGCCCATACCCATGTGGCCCAAAATGGACCACCCAGGCAGACGAGAAGACTCGCTCGTTAGCACCGGCAGACTATTGCTGCATTTTCTGATCATCGGTGCACGGCGCCCCCGCGCGAGCTACACTATCCCCTTAAACATGATTGTGAGGACGATCGCCATGCTATTTGTTCATCGACTGGTACATAAACTTGTTCCCGGCAGCGAGGGCGAGCCGGTCGATGCCGGCACCCGCACCAACGCGGGCTTTGCCGCAAGCCTCATCTGCATTGGCCTCAACATCACCCTGTGCCTGGCCAAGGGCATCGCGGGCCTGCTCGCCGGTTCCGTCTCCCTCATCGCCGACGCTTTCAACAACCTCTCCGATGCCTCGAGCAACATCGTGAGCCTGCTTGGGTTCCGCCTTGCCAGCCGCCCGGCAGACGAAGGTCACCCCTATGGCCACGGCCGCTATGAGTACCTAGCCGGCCTATTCGTCGCCGTCCTGGTTTGCGCCGTCGGCATCAACCTGATCCTCGAGTCGGTCACTAAGATCATCAAGCCTTCCCCCACCGCATATTCGGTGCTCTCCTTAGCCGCCCTCGTCTTGTCCATGCTCGTTAAGCTCTGGATGGCCGCGTTCAACCGCGCACTGGGCAACCGAATCGATTCCGAGACGCCCATCGCCACAGCACAGGACTCCAAAAACGATGTCATCACCTCGGGCGCGGTCTTGACGGCAGCACTTATTTCGCAAACGACCGGCTTTGACCTCGATGGCTGGGCAGGCCTGGGCGTGGGCATCTTCATCTGCATCAGCGGCATGGGCCTCGTGCGCGACGCCATCAGTCCACTGTTGGGACAGGCACCCAGCCCTAAGCTTGTTCAAGCGATTCGCAACAAGATCATGTCGTATCCGCAGGTCCTGGGCACGCACGACCTCATGGTGCACGACTACGGTCCCGGCCGCCAGTTTGCCAGCGCCCACGTGGAGATGCCCGGCGAGGGCGACGCGTTTGAGCACCACGAGATCCTGGACACCATCGAGCACGACATCAAGCGCCAGATGGGCATCGACATCACGCTGCACTGCGACCCCATCGCCACCACAGGCGACGACCTGCGCGGCTGGGTCAAGCGCGGCGTCATGCAGATCGATCCCGCGCTCTCCATCCACGACCTGCACGAGCACGACGGGTTCGTTTCGTTTGACCTGGTGCGTCCCGACGGCTTTGACATATCCGACGAGGAGCTGCTGGAGCTCGTCACGCGCATCGTGCACGAGCGCCGGCCCGATGTCTCGTGCGTCGTCACATTTGACTCGGGCTTTAGCTCGCCCGAGCGTCCGGCAGAGCAGCTGTAACCCCGCTCCGCTCGGCCGCTAGTTTCCCTGTGCACCCAAAATGCCGTTTTGTAGGGCGTTCCAGGCATCTGTCGCCATGTCTCCCAAGTTCTGCGCGGTATCGCCCAGGTTTTGTGTCGTATCGCCCAGCTCTTGCGCCTTGTCTCCCAATTCCTGCGCCTTGTTGCTCAGGTCCTCCAGCATGTTGGAGCTCGAGCTGTCGGTGCCGCTTTGGCCGTCGGACGAGTTGCCCGAGCTGTTCTTATGCGTGAGTTGAATTTCAAGGTTACCGTTGTCGTTATAGTAGGCAGAAGTAACGACCCAGTTGGCATCGACGACGGGCGTTGAGCCATCATCAGTCAGAACCACGGCATTCGAAAGATCAGCGCCGCGCGACTTGAGAATCTTTTTGGCGTTGGACCAGTACTGTCCCGGGATATCGCCCAGCTCTACTGCACCCACCTGGGCGACCTCTGTCTGCTCGGCCGTCGTGCTGGTTGTAGCGCCTCGCTTGTTGAGCATGCCCGACACAATGGCGAACACAATCGAGAGGGCAAAGAAGATCGCCAGCACAATGAGGATTTTCTTGATCACGCTCGACGAACGCGACGGCTTCTTCTCCTCGTCCTCGCCATATTGCGGAATCGACTTGGGGTACTCGCGATACGGCTCCCGCGACTCGTAGCGAGGCTGCGCCGTGCGAGGCATATACGTCGTCTGCTGAGGCTGCGGAATGGGATTCTGCGGCAGGTCATCATAGGGATTCGGCGTCGAGGCGGCATAAGAATCCTGCGGCGCGTAATCAAACGGGTCCGGAGCTGCGTTGCCATAGGGGCCATGCGAAGATGCAGCGTAAGAATCCTGCGCCGTGTCGCCATAGTCCATAACCCGGGTGGGCTCGGCAGAAGGCTGCGTCGCGGCGGGGTCGGTATAGCCGGGGTTGGGAACAACGCGGGTCGCATCGGCGCTATCGCCAGCCTGCGCGGAGCCGTACCCGCCCATCACGGTTATCTTGTCCTGATCCATGCAGCGATTCCTTTCCGTCGCCTGTAAGCATCAAGTTATCCATGCATTCTACCCGCGCAAAAGCCTATGATGGGCAAAGCCCGTCGGTATCTACAAGACAAGCGCGTCCAGAAACAAAAGCCCCGCCGGGCCTTGGTAGGCGCGGTGGGGCGGGCAAGCGGCTATGAGCAGCAGGCTTAGAACAGGCCGGTGATGTTGCCGTCGTTGTCGACGTCGATGTTCTCGGCCGCGGGAACCTTGGGCAGACCCGGCATGGTCAGAACGCTGCCGGTCAGCGCGACCACAAAGTGGGCACCGGCGGAAACCTTGAGCTCGCGCACCGTGATGCGGAAGCCCTCAGGAGCGCCCAGCGCCTTGGCGTTGTCGCTAAAGCTGTACTGGGTCTTGGCAACGCACACCGGCAGGTTGCCAAAGCCGTTCTCGCGCAGCTCGGCGAGCTGGCGCTTGGCAGCCGGCGTAAAGTCGACGCCATCGGCGCGGTAGACCTTAGTGGCGACAGCCTCCAGGGCGTCGGCCACATCGGCACCGTCCTCGTAGGCAAACTTGAGCTCGCTCGGCTGCTCAATCAGGCGCATGACCTCATCGGCCAGATCGAGCGCGCCCTCGCCGCCCTTGGCCCAAACTTCGGACAGTTTAACGTTGACACCGAGCTTCTGGCACTCGGACTCGATAAGGGCAAGCTCTGCCTCGGTGTCCGTCGGGAAGCGGTTAATGGCAACCACACAAGGCAGACCGTAGACGTTCTGGATGTTGTCGACGTGACGGAGCAAGTTGGGCATACCGGCCTTGAGTGCCTCGAGGTTCTCCTCGTTGAGGTCGGCCTTGGCAACACCGCCGTTGTACTTAAGGGCGCGAGCGGTCGCGACGACCACGACGGCGTTGGGACGAACGCCCGTCATGCGGCACTTGATGTCGAGGAACTTCTCGGCACCCAGGTCGGCACCAAAGCCGGCCTCGGTAATGGCGACATCGCCAAAACGCATGGCCATACGCGTGGCCATGATGGAGTTACAGCCGTGAGCGATATTGGCGAAGGGACCGCCGTGGACAAACGCGGGCGTACCCTCGAGCGTCTGAACCAGGTTGGGTTTAAGCGCGTCCTTGAGCAGTGCGGCCATAGCTCCCTGGGCCTTAAGGTCGCGTGCGCGGACGGGCTCGCCGGCAAAGCTGTAGCCGACGACGATCTCGCCCAGGCGCTCCTTGAGGTCGCTGATGCTCGTAGACAGGCACAGAATTGCCATGACCTCTGAGGCGACGGTGATATCGAAGCCGTCCTCGCGCGGCACACCCTGGGCCTTACCGCCAATGCCGTCGATGACGTGGCGCAGCTGACGGTCGTTCATATCGACGACGCGCTTCCAAGTGATACGTTTAACATCGATACCGAGCTGGTTGCCTTGCTGAATATGGTTGTCGAGCATGGCGGCCAGCAGGTTATTGGCGGCGCCAATAGCATGAAAGTCGCCGGTAAAGTGCAGGTTGATGTCCTCCATGGGGATGACCTGCGCCCAGCCGCCACCGGCAGCGCCACCCTTCACGCCAAACACGGGACCGAGCGAAGGCTCACGCAGGGCCACAGCGCTCTTGACGCCGCGACGGCGCAGGCCATCGGCCAGACCGATGGTCGTAGTGGTCTTGCCCTCGCCCGCAGGCGTGGGGTTGATGGCGGTCACGAGGACAAGCTTGGCCTGGTGATCGGTCGGCTCGTTGAGCAGGGAATAGTCGACCTTTGCCTTGTCAAAGCCGTACGGAATCAGATGCTTAACGTCGACGCCGGCGTTCTTGGCCACCTCGGTAATAGGCAGCGGCGTAACAGAACGTGCGATTTCGATGTCAGTAGGCATGGGCGGTCCTTTCGTTACCGGATGAGAAAAAGACCAATCCAGCATAGCACGGGCGCGCAATAGTAAAACACCCGTAACCGACGAACGGCGATATGTTTACCCAATGCCCAGCGATAGCCTACAAACCCATCCTAAACGGTCGGCTCAATTCCCAAATGCTCAAAGGTGCGAAGGGTTGCCTGACGGCCCTGCGGCGTACGAATCATCAACCCGCACTGCAGCAGATACGGCTCATAGACATCCTCAAGCGTACCCGGGTCCTCGCCCACCGCGCTGGCAAGCGTGGTCAAGCCAACGGCACGGCCGGAGAACGTCTTGGCGAGTGTCTCCAAAATGCGAATATCCATCCAGTCCAAGCCAAGCTCGTCGATCTCGAAAAACTCGAGTGCCTGACGGCAAATATCGAGCTCGATGGGACCGTTGCCGCGCACCTGTGCGTAATCGCGCACGCGCTTGAGCAGGCGATTGGCAAGGCGTGGCGTGCCGCGCGAACGCGAGCCGATCTCGAGCGCACTGGGATGGTCGATCGTCACGCCCAGGATAGTCGCCGAGCGCGTCACAATCTGGGCGAGCTCCTCGACCGTGTAGTAGTCCAGGCGATATGAAATGCCAAAGCGGTCGCGCAACGGGCCGGTCAACATGCCCGAACGGGTCGTGGCCGCCACCAACGTAAACTTGGGAATATCCAAGCGAATCGAGCGCGCAGCCGGACCCTTGCCGATCACGATATCGAGCGCAAAGTCCTCCATCGCGGGATACAGAACTTCCTCGACCGAACGGTTGAGGCGGTGGATCTCGTCGATAAACAGCACGTCACCCGGTTGCAGGTTAGTCAGAATGGCCGCCAGGTCGCCGGTGCGCGCGATGGCCGGACCGCTCGTCGTCTTAATCTGAGCGCCCAGCTCGTTGGCGATAACCGTAGCCAGCGTGGTCTTGCCCAGACCCGGAGGGCCCGAGAAGATCACGTGGTCGAGCGTCTCGCCGCGGCTCTGCGCGGCCTCAATCAGCACGCGAAGGCTCTGCTTGATATGCTCCTGACCGCAGTAGTCATCCAAGCGCTGGGGACGCAGGGTACGATCGACATCGAGGTCCTCGGGCGTCAGCTCCGAGCCCACCATGCGCTCACCGTGCGCCATGGATGCCGCCGGCGAGTTGCCGGGCGTCGCCCACAGGTCCTGAGAGTCATCGGCTTCCCACATCACGCATCCATTCCAAGTCGCTTAAGCGCCGCGCCGAGCAGATCCTCGACACGCATATTCTGCCCATCATACCCGCTCAGGGCAACATCGGTCTCCTGCGGGCTAAAGCCCATGGAGAGAAGCGCCGCGCGAGCGTCATCAATCGCCGAGGGAGCGGCGGCGGGCACCGGCATTGCGACCTGGCCGGGAATCACGTCGACCGGCACAAAGCCCTTGTCCTTGGCAAAGGTGCTCTTGAGCTCCAAGATGAGGCGCTGGGCGGTCTTTTTGCCCACGCCGGGCACCTTGGCCATGCCCTTGTCGTCCTCGGCCATCACCAGCGAATACAGCTGTCCCACCGTATAGGTGGAAAGCACGGCGAGCGCCAAGCGCGGGCCAACGCCCGAGACGGACACGAGCCGGTCGAACATCGTGCGCTCGTCCTTGGAGGAAAAACCGAAAAGTGTCATGGCGTCCTCGCGCACCTGCACACGCGTGTAGAGGCGGACCTCGCCGCCGGACGTCGGCAACGTGGCCGCAGTGCTGCCCGAGATGCCGAGCTCAAAGCCAACGCCCGACACATCGACGACAGCAGAGCTCATCGTGGCCTCGACAAGCGTTCCGTGGAGCTGGGAAATCATCAGTATCCGGTTCCTCTCTGTTGATAGAACTCGCCGCCGGTAAGCGCCCGGGTGCGGCTGAGGTTTACGTGGCAGATGGCGCAAGCCAGGGCATCGGCGGCATGGTCGGGATGCGGGTCGTGATCGAGCTGTGTGAGCGTACGCACCATATAGGCGACCTGCCGTTTGTCCGCGGCACCGGTGCCCACCACAGCCTGTTTGATCTGCATGGGCGTGTACTCGCCAATCTCGAGCGCGCACTCCGAAAGCGCCACGAGCGCAGCACCGCGGGCATGCGCCGTGGGGATGGCCGAGCGGACGTTGGCGCCAAAGTAGATGCTCTCGACAGCCGCGGTATCGGGGCGATAGCGCTCGACGACATCCTTAAGATCGCGGGCGATATGCGACAGGCGCACCGCGAGCGGACTTCCGGCACTGGTCTCGATGCAGCCATAGGCACGACAGCGAACCTCGCCACGCCGCTCCTCGATAATCCCCCAACCCGTATGGGCCAAACCAGGGTCGATACCCAAGATAACCAAGCCGACCTCCCCTCGCCAAAAGCACGGCGCAAGGCAAGGCCCCGCGCACTACTCACGAACGTCTGTTCTAGAATAACACAACGGGGTCAAGATGCTTAGTTGAAGTATCGGGGTTGAGAGCGAATCCCATCCCCAGTTTAGTTCTGCGAGAAGAATGGGAACTGTCGGGGATTAACCGGCGGATGCGGCATCGGGCCACCCTGAGGACCACCTTGCGGTCCGCCCTGGCCGCCCATCATCTTATCGATGGCGTCCTGAACCTCGCCCTCGAACTTTTTCATTCCCTCGTGTAAACGACGCTGACCGTCTTCAGAGCGCAACTCCTCCATTTGTTCGGGCGAAATACCCAGTAGCTCGCCCAGCACGCCCATCATCTCGTTTCGCACGCGCTCGCTCGTATCCTCGTCAGCAAAACGGCGCACCTCGGCGCGCGCCAGCGAATCGACCGTCATACGCTCCTTGCCGTTAAGCCCCAGGTCGGACCACGCGAGCATGTACGGCCAGGAGCGCTCGGCAAACGAACGGGACGAAACGATCGGCGCCGTCGGCAACATGCGGCGGGCAGCCTCACCCTGTCGAACGAGCATCAGCAGCAGCGAGCAGGCCTCAGGCTTGCCAGCGGCCATCGGGATGTCGTCGAAAGATCGATTGCGGTCCACGTGCGCCTCAAGCGCGCCATCGATCTCACCCGGCTCGAGCCCGCCGAGCAGCTGTGCCGCGCGGTCGAGCATATCGACCGGACCGTCGAGCGTCGAGAGCGCCTGCGCCAGCACTCGCTCCATACAATCTTCCACCGCGTTGAGCGTCACGAGCTCTTGGGGTACCACGGCAGACGTGCGATTGCGCACACGCGCCACAAACTCAAGCGTCGACAGGTACACATCGCCAAAGGGCGCGTAATCGCCCTGGTAGCCGCCGCAAAGCGCCGGCGCCGCCAGCGCGTACTCGGTTTTGGACAGCGGGCTCAGCGCCATCGCACCCAGCTCGAGCGCCGTGTCCTCCAGCATGAGGCCCAGCGTGCGCGAGCGCAGGCGCTCTGCATCGCCCGCCGACACGTCGCGATCGAGCACACGCGCCGCATCCGGTGCATCGCGCTCGACGGTGCGAATGTGCAGACGCTCGGCGATGGCGCGGACGGCGGCACAGCGGGCAGCCTCGGCCTCTTCCTGCGCCGGCGTAAAGATACGGTTGCGCCCCAGCACCAGGCCAATCACATTACGCGGGCCCAGAGCGTCGACGGCCAGCGCCGCCAGCAGGGACGACGGCAAGTCGCCCTCGAGTGCCACCACGGCGCGCGACGCACCGTGGGCCCGGGCGTTGTCGCGCACGGCGAGCACCAGTGCCTGCCACAGCCACTCCTCGGAACGGAACTCGGTCAGTTCGTGATCTTCCAGGGCATCGAGCATCACGCCGCGCTGAATCTCCTGAACCAGCAGGCTCTCCTCAAAACACGGCGCTTGGGCCACCACGCGACCGCAGTCGTCGAGCACAAACGAACCGCCGGTATACACCGACTCGTCATAGGCACCGACCGGCGCCATACAGGCAAACCACACGCTGCGCTTGGATGCGATCTTGCGGTAGGCGCCGCTGCGAACGGCGGCAATGGCGGCAGTCTCGCGGTCGGTCATGTCAAACGCATTGAATTGGAAATACGCAATGAGGTCAACACCGGTCGGCAACATCTCGAGTTCGCGGTCCAAGTCAAAAATCACGGCGATGCGCACGCCGTCCACGTCGAACACCGGCGGCGCCCAACGCGTGTCGTTGTTCTCGCCACGCTGCAGGGCAATGCTCGAACGCGCCGGCACCACATGACCGTCCTTGAGCATCATGTAGTCGAGCAGCGGCTGACCCTCAAACGAAACCGCCGCGGGCACGATGCAGATCATGTCAAGCTCCTGGATGCGCTCGGCGACACCAGTCAAGCCGGCAAGCACGTCGTGCTCAAAGTCGGCAGCGCCCACCAGGCCACCGGGCATGGCGCCCATAAAGAGCGGAGCCGGAACGCACAGCACGCGCGCCCCGCGCTCGTGGGCCAGACGAGCCTGGTCCTCGATGCGGCCGCAAATGCCCTCAATATCACCCAGGCGCATATCGATCTGTGCAAGCGCGAGCTTCATGGCTCAGCCCTTTCCGTCGTAAACCATCGAAATCGTAGTAAAAGCGCCGGCCGCATGATGCAGTCGGCGCTCGCATGTGCATATGCTAGCTATGATACCCCGAGCGGGGGCGCGCTCCTAGAACGTCGCGGACCACAGCCCGTGCAGGTTGCAGTAGGCATAGACGGTACCGGTCTTGGAACCGCCGGCAAAAAACGTCGCGGGCTTCATGCCGGGCTCAAGGTAATGGACCTCTAAGCGGCCCTCGGCCTCAAGGGCGATCCACTCAATATAGTGCTCGGGCAGGCTGGGGTGCTCGACCGAGCCAACGCGTGCGCGAATCACGTGACCGTCGCGCTCGGTCTCGACAACAGGCACGTGCTTCTCGTGCGCCGCGTCCTCAGTGTTTGCGGTCAGTTCCGTGCAACCGGCAGGGGTTGCAACGTCGTTGCCAAGGGCGGCAATGAGCTTACCGTCGGGGTCCTTAAAGAATTTCGCCATGATGTTCTCCTTTGCTGACGTGCCAATGTTCTTGATGGTTCTTATGCCCAAAGGCAGACAAACCATCCACGGCATTGCAAATGAACACATAACGGGCGGGGACGATGGGGCAGCGTGCGCTATCCGCCCTGGCGGCCCCACCCGAGCGGGTTAGCGCCCGTCGCCGCCCAGCAGCGCCAGAACATCTTCGCGGGTAAACAGCGCCGAGGAGATGCCGTCGCCGCCGAGCACGCTGTTGACCAGGTCGCGTTTGGACTCCTGCATCTGCATGATGCGCTCCTCGATCGTGTCCTTGGCGATGAGCTTGTACACGGTCACGGTATGTTGCTGGCCAATACGATGCGCGCGGTCGGTCGCTTGGTCCTGCGCCGCCACGTTCCACCACGGGTCGTAGTGGATGACCACGTCGGCCGCCGTCAGGTTAAGGCCCACGCCGCCCGCCTTGAGCGAAATCAAAAAGACCGGAACCTCGCCCGCTTGGAACTGCGCGACCATCTTGGCGCGGCTCTCCTTAGACGAAGCGCCCGTGAGCTTAAGGAAGGCGATGTCCTCCTTGGCCAAGCGCTTACCGATGATATCGAGCATACCTGTAAACTGGCTGAACAACAGGATGCGATGCCCGCCGTCGAGTGCGCCGTGCACGAGCTCCATACACGTATCGAGCTTGGCGCTCCCCGCCTTGTAATCCTCGTAGTGTAGACGCGGGTCGCAGCAGATCTGGCGCAGCTTGGTGAGCTCGGCGAGCACCTTGAGCTTGTCCTTCTTAAACTCCCCAGCCTCGCGGTGCTGCACCTGCTGGGCGATGCGGTCCTGGTTGGCCAGGTAGAGCTTGCGTTGCTCGCCGGTAAGCTGTGCCATGACGGTGTCCTCGATCTTCTCGGGCAGGTCGGCCACCACGTCTTCCTTAACACGGCGCAGCACAAACGGCGACACGAGCGCCTGCAGGCGAGCGGCGCTATCGCCCTCGGCATGCTCGACGGGGCTCTCAAAGCGCTTGGCAAACGACTCGCGCGTCCCCAAAAGGCCCGGCATCAAAAAGTCGAAGATGCTCCAAAGCTCGGACAAGCGGTTTTCGATGGGCGTGCCCGTCAGGGCAAAGCGCACGCCGGCAGGCAGGCGCTTTGCGGCGCGCGCCACCTGCGTGAGCGGGTTTTTAATGTACTGGGCCTCATCGAGCACCACGCGGGCAAAATCCTGCTCGACGTACTCGTCGATATCGCGCCGCATAAGATCATACGACGTCACAACCACGCTATGCTCGGCCACGCCGGCAATCTGTACACGACGTTGAGCTTTGGCGCCCACGATGGCGCACACATCGAGCGACGGGGCAAAGCGCTCCAGCTCGGCGGTCCAGTTGTACACGAGTGAGGCCGGGCATACCACGAGCGTGGGCTTGGTGTCCCCCGCCTCCACGCGCGCCAGAATATGCGCAATCATCTGGAGCGTTTTGCCCAGGCCCATGTCGTCGGCCAAGATGCCGCCAAGGCCCAGGTGTTCGAGCGAGCCGAGCCACTGGTATCCGTCGACCTGGTAGCCGCGCATCGTTGCCTTGAGCGAGGCGGGTACCGTAAAGTCCATCTTGCCGAGCGTGTCCAGGCGCTCGACGGTGCGGCGGAACGCGGCGTCGCGATCGGCCTCGAGCGCCGGCGTGCGCGCGAGCATGCTATCGACAAAAAGGGTGCTCGACGCGGGAAGCGACACGCCGTCGAGCAGGTCGACAGCATCGACACCCAGGTCCTCGGCGAGGCCATACGCGGCTCGGGCGCCCTCGTCCAGGCGAATGATGTCACCGGACGTAAGGCGTGCGAACGTCTGGTGGCGCTTATACGAATCGAGATAGATGGCAAGGTCGGCCGCCGAAAGCCCACTCGCACCCAGTTCGACGTCGAGCAGGTTGCTTTTGACGGTCGCGTGCACCGAGAGCTTGGGCGCAGGGCGGACCGAGATCTGGCGCAGGCGGTCGCTGAGCATAACCTCGCCCAACTCGGACAGGGCAGACAGGCCCTCGGTCAGCAGGCAGAACAAGCTCTCGTCATCGCGCTCCTCAAACGCCAGGCCGCCCTCGTAGAAATCGAAGTACAGGGCCGCCGTGTCCATAACGCGAAACTCCGCCACCTCGTCGCGCGGCGGAACGCCCGGGCGCCGCTCTTCGAAGGGGCTGCCCGGAGCACCCAGGCTAAAGAGATCTGCCGACCAGTCGCCGTAGGTAACCGTAATTTTGCAGGTCACGAGCCCATCGTCGACGCCAATCTCAAAATGGAAGCTCGCCTCGGGTGCCACGGCATCAAGGGCGGCGGGAGCGGTCAGGTCCGTGTAGTCGCGCAAGATCGGCAGCGCCATGCGGCAGAACTCGCCCACCTGGTCGGCGGCGATATGGGCCGGCGTGCGGCAGGGCAACAAGCGCGACAGGAACGACGCCGCGTGTTGGGCAAACGCCGCGTCGGTACGGCGCGCGCGGCGTGTGTCGACCAGGTAGGCAACGTTGTCCGAGGCGAAGCAATACATATCGGCCGGCAGGCGCAGGTCATAGCTACCTCCCGCCGCCGGAGCAATCTTTGCGGCGAGGAGCGGTGGGCGGCAAGTCGGGGCTTCGTCCTCTCCCTGCGGCGACGGCTCGACCGCCACCTCGTAGGAGCGATGCGTCGTCGTCCCCCGCGACCAGGCAGGCTCAAAGGAAATGGTCCTACCGCGCAGCAGGTCCAGCACGGACACGATGGAATACTCGGATAGCGGCAACTGACGCTCGGTGACAAAACCGCTGCGGGCAAAGTCGTACGACGCCGAGCGCGAACTCGTGATGTCGCTCAGGTAGGCAACCGTCATCGTGACAAGGTCGAGCAACTTTGTCGACACGTCATCGAAGGCCTCGGGCACATGGGCAAACGTAAGCTTCTTGCCGTAAGAAAATGTGCCGCCGCGCACATAGGCATCGGCCATGCCGTCGATATCCTTAACCACATAGGACACCGAACCGCAGCGGATGCGAAACTCGAGCGCCCAGCTAAAGCGCTCGCCAAACAGCGGATTGTAGTACGGCACCAACGAGGGCTCCAGCACCGCTTTGGGAGCATCGGGATCAATGGCGCCGGCGAGCTTGCGACGCATGACCACGAGCTCGTCCATGCGCGCTTCCGACAGATCGGAGAGCGCCGCCATAAGGCTCGGGCTCGTGGGAACGGGCGCCGGGAAGGGAAAGTTAGGGTTGACCGCGGATGCGGTGGGCGCGGGGCGGGCGGACTGCTTGGATTGTGCGGGCGGTACCGTAGTCGTGCGAACCGGCGTGCGCAAGCCCTCGACGGGCTCGGCGCCACTGGCATCCAGATACGCCAACGCCGTGGCGATAGCGTGTTTGCACATGCCGGAATAGCGAAAGGCGGCCGGGCAATCGCAGTTGTAGTCGACAACCTCGTGCTCGTCCATGTCGAGCGCCACGTGCGTCTTGTACAGGTCGCCGCGCGAGCCGCGCACCGAGCCCTCGACCGTCACGTTTTTGGAGAAGCGTGAGCCGCTGTCCTCAATCGACAGCACGGCGCCATTGAGCATGAGCGAGCGCCCCTTCATAAAGGTGCCGCTCAACGCCGCCTCTTTGCGAAGCGCCTGCACAAACGTCCCCTGTGCCATCACTTCCTCCAATCCACACAGGGTAGCTAATTTGGGACGGGGCTATTTTAGCTACCCCCAT